>JBGRQB010000071.1:0-19302 GCA_041725875.1 Rhodothermaceae bacterium | reverse complement strand
AACGGCCGGGCTCAATTTAAATCAAATGTATTTTCTCCAAGAAAGGAGAAAAATCGCGTAAATGGTTGATATTAACAATGTATTCCGAAATCAAAATGTCTGCGCGGGCAAAATAAAATCTACTATCTAATTAATTTAAAGAGGAAAAAAATGAAAAAGGTAAAATTCGTAGCAATCTTATTAGTATCTGCTTTATTAACTTTTGTTGTTGCAAGAAAAGTATGTAATCCTTCACTTTATAAAACTTGCAGAACTAATGCACAATTGTTTGCAGGTGATGCGTATGATTCAGTTGAACAAAGCTGTTTTGACAACTTCTTGGATGCTTGTTAATTAAATAATTACATTTAATAACCCGGTTTATCTATCGGGTAGACCGGGTGTAATTTGGAGCTTTGTATGAAAATTATTTGCTTTATAGTAAGTTTTGTAACTGCAATATTTTGCCAGCAAATAAAGATAGAGGAAACTAAATCAATAGGGTTAAATGATGACTTTATCTTTGTAGAATTACACCAGATATTATTTCATAAAAACAATATTTTCCTTTCCGACAGAGCAGGATTTACTTTTTACAAATTCTCAAACGATCTGAAATTACTTGGTTCTGTGGGAAATAAAGGACGCGGCCCTTCAGAGTTTGTAACTGGTCCTTCTTACCTTGGAAGTGTACAAGATACAATACTTGTCTTTGATTCCAACGGAAACAGAAAAGTACATTATTATAATGCCGATCTGAAATATATAAAAACCAGAAACTTAATTGATATGCCCCGGGCAGCAATTATCCGCGATAATTACAAAATCTGTTCTCTTTATGAGTTTGATACAGAACAGATGCTCACTTTTTTTTCAACAGATTTTCAGCGAAAAAATTCAATAAAAGTAAAAAATCTTGATGAATTTACACCGTTAAATCTGTTCAAAATACAGGCTGATAAAAACAACAACCTTGTTGTGCAGTATCAATTTAGAAATCTCGTGCAGATTTATTCTCCAAAAGGTGAAATAATTTCCGAATTTTCAATTGATGAAATCAGACACAAACCGGAATTTGAAAAAATTGAAAGGGGTAAAATGACTCCGTTCAAAAAAAGGAATCCCAAAACAGCTTCTATTTTCAGCAACATCCCGATAAATGGTTCAACAATCTACAGAGCCGTTCCGGATAACAAAGGAAGAATATTTGTTCAGGGCGGAAGATATGAAGATGAAATTTGGAAAACGGTTTTTATAACTGATTATAAAGGCAAACTCCTAGGGAAAGTTTATTTAACGCTAAACGAAATTTTAGCCGGATTTGATGAACAAAACAACCTTTATACATTTGCTGAAGAACGAACCGTCTTAAAGAAATATAAAGTTTTGGATTAACTTATGAAAAACAAATTATACTTTCGATTACTTCTTATCTTGATAATTGCAGCGGCAACATTCTTTATATATAAAAAAAATTATACTCTTGCACAGCCAGAAAAAATTGATCCGGTACTTGTTCAAAATATGGTGGAAGATTTCAATTTTTCATCCAACAAAGAGGTTTTGCTGGTGTTAAATGCAGATTATTTGAGTTGTTCTATATGTAAAGATAATCTGGTTGATGCAATTGAGAAAATAAACAGTAAGATAAATCTTGAAAAGACCGCTATTATATTGGAAAAACCTAAATCAGGTAAATGGACAAACAAAAGATTAACATACTGGTTGTCAAAAATGAAAATTGATAATGAAATAAAATTCGATTCAACCGGAATTATTCAAAGATATATTCCTCCCGAAACATCATTAATTTTGCATCTAGGTGAAAACAACCGGTTAATCACCAACCACAAAATGCCGATTGAGTTACGATTATTAGATAAAATGTTCAAAAACTGATATAAAAAATTTTCGGGAGCAGATTAAAAACTGTTCCCGCCCCACTTAAAACTCCAGAAAAAAAGAATATCATTTAATTTTATTGCCTGTATGTCTGACCACTTATCGATTTCTGTTTGTTTAATTTTTTAATAGTATTATTTTCGCTTAAACATAAAACTGTTATTAAACAGTGTAAATTAAATTTTTTGTAAAATTTTAAAAACTCAGGATCGATTTATGAAAAACGCAAAAATTGTACTTCTACTGTTACTATTTGTTTTTACTGCACATTCTTTTGCATGTACATCTGTAATTATATCAGGAAAATATACTAAAAATGGTCGCCCTATTTTATGGAAACACCGCGATACCGAATCTGTTCACAACAGAATAGTTTATGTTCAGGGGAAAAAATATGCTTATCAGGGTGTTGTTAACTCTGACGATATAAAAAATAATCAAATCTGGATGGGTTTTAACGAAACCGGTTTTGCAATTATGAATACAGCATCTTTTAATATAAATCCTACTTCTTACGAAGAAGGTGAAATTAAAGACCGCGAAGGTGAGGTTATGCGACTTGCACTTGAGCAATGTGCAACTTTGGAAGATTTTGAAAAATTCCTTACCGAAATGCCTCGTCCGATGGGTGTTGCTGCCAACTTTGGTGTAATTGACGCAAACGGCGGTGCTGCATTTTACGAAACAAGTAACACAAGCTTTACAAAATTTGATGCAAACGATCCTAAAACAGCACCTTTGGGCTATATAGTTCGTTCAAATTACTCTTACACCGGAAGGAATAATGATGGTTATGGTTATATCAGATATGCAACAGCTGATAAATTATTTTATGATGCGGCCGGACAAAAAAATCTTTCCGTTGAATTTATTCTTAACAAAGTAACAAGATCTCTAAAAAATTCACTTCTTGAAACTGATCTTTCTGATGGTACTTACTGCGAAGATAAAAACACATTTGCAGTTATGCAGGATTTTATACCAAGAAGTTCATCTGCTTCAACCTCTGTTATTGAAGGTGTAAAACCGGGTGAAGATGCAAAACTGACTACAATGTGGACAATCTTAGGATTCCAGTTATGTACATTTGTAACTCCTACCTGGCTTCCTGAATCAGATAATCTTCCAAATGTATTGGTTGCAAATAAAGATAATCAATCAGAATTAAATGAATTTTCACTAAATCTGAAAAAGAGATTGTTCCCGATTAAAAGAGGTTCTGGACAAAAATACATGAATCTTTCACAAATGATGAATATTCAGGATACCGGTTTATTACAAAAAACATTTAAGCTGGAAAGTCAGATTTTTGACAGAGCAGAAAAAATGTTAAAAAAATGGCGTAAAGACGGCATCAACAATAACGAAATCCGTGATTTTTATAAGTGGATTGATTCTTATGTAATGGACGAATATAGAAAATTTTAACAGGAAACAGTAAATGAAATTAAACGTCATATATTTTGTACTGTCATTATTCATAATTTCAGGATGCACTGAAAAAGAGAAAACTTTTGTTCAAATTGATACAGAACTTGGTAAAATAGAAATTGAACTATTCTCTGAAAAAGCTCCTAAAACAGTAAAAAACTTTTTACAATATGTAGATGGAAATCATTACGGAAATACCAGTTTTTACAGAAGCGTTACAATGGATAACCAGCCGGATAACGAAATAAAAATTGAAGTTATCCAGGGAGGAATTTTTGAAGATAAAGATATTTTTCCTCCTGTTGAACACGAAACAACTAAAATAACCGGTATCAAACATCTGGATGGTGTAATTTCTATGGCGAGAAATAAACCCGGTTCCGCAGCAGATGATTTTTTCATTTGTGTAGGAAATCAGCCGGAACTTGATTTTGGAGGTAAAAGAAACCCTGACGGACAGGGTTTCGCCGCCTTTGGAAAAGTAACCAAAGGAATGGATATTGTTAAAAAAATTCATCTGTCTTATATAGAAGGACAATATCTTAATCCTAAAATCAGAGTAAAAAATATCACCAGAATAAAAACGGTTAACTAAATATTGAATCTTAAACTTCGAGTATATTATAAAAATTGAATTCGGGGGGAATTATGGAAACCAAAAAAATATTCAAAAGTTTAGTTCTATTATCAATTATAATTTTACTTGCATCTTGTAAATCTGCAATTTATGAGGTTGCATATCCGGCATTAAGTGATGGCCGCTACGATAGTGAATTCCCCTATAAAAGCAGTTCCGATCAACTGGAGCAAATTACAAATTCTGTAAAAATGCTTAATTGTGTGGCTTATTATACATCTTATGTGTTTGCTTACGATTCAATGATTCGAAAAAAAGACCTTAACGAAGAAATGTTTAAGGAAAAAAGTATTGAAATAGGCAGATTTGATAAAACAGCTTCAGGAACTGCAACAATTCTTTCTGCTGATAAAGGAAGCGTTGTTTTACTTACATGCGCACATATTGTTGATTTTCCTGATACAGTTATTTCATATTACAGAACTCCTTCCGGTTATAATTCAGGATATGTTGAAAGTATTTCAATAAAAAACAAACAGGTGAATTATATACCTGAGTTTCCTGACGGCGGAGAAGTTGATATTCTTGTCAAAAACGATCACATAGATCTTGCTCTGCTCGGAAGACATTATGGAATTAAAAATTCACAAAAATTTGAAGTTTTTGAATACCCTATTGGAAAAGCAAAAGAATTAGCCTGGGGCTCATTTGTTTACGCAATTGGTTTCCCGATGAACTACAAAATGTTGTCAAAAGGAATTGTGAGCAGTCCGAATAAAGATCGCTCAGGTTCATTTTTAATTGATGCGGTATTTAATAAAGGATTCAGCGGCGGTATTGTTTTGGCTATTCGCGATGGTGTTCCTAACTTTGAGCTTGTCGGACTCGTAAACAGTGTGCCGATAATGCGTCAATTTGTGTTAACTCCTAAAAATCCTGACAGAAGAAGAATTTATAACCCGATAGTTCCTTATCAGGGAGAAGCATATCTGCAGGAAATGATGAATATCCGATATGGTGTAACCAAAGTAATCTCCATAGAAACAATAATGGAGTTTATTCAGCGCAACTGGAAAGATATGCTAAAAGAAGGTTACAATCTCACCGATTTTTATGATAAAATAAAGATTAAATAAAATTTCACTCACCTTGTAACATTTGGCGGTAATTTGTCGTCTTGAATTGTAGATATGAATATGAAGACAACAAAATACCGCTATTTGATTCAGCAATACAAAAACAACATTTATGGCTACTCGCTTTATATGATGAAAAACCAGATGGATGCTGACGATGTAACTCAGGAAGTTATGATCAGAATCTGGAAAAATCTAGAAAACTTCAAATTTACTTCTGCCAAAAGCTGGATAATGAAAACAACACATAACTTATGTATCGATTTTCTTAGAAAAAACGCAGTTGCAGCCGGAAGATTATATGAAATAGATGATGTTTTTGAAGAAACCTATAGCGATAACAAAGAAGATAACAATCCATTCATAAAAGTTCATTTAAAAATGATGAGCGAAAAATTAAAAGACGCTATACAAAGATTACCGGAAAAACTAAAAAATGTTTTGGTTTTATATGAACTTCAGGGATTAAGATATAACGAAATTGCATCTGTTCTTAACATCCCTGTAAATAGCGTAAAGGTATATCTTTTTAGAGCCAGAAAAAAATTACAAGAGGAACTAAATCATTATGAACCGCAAGAAGTCATTTAAAATCGATGAGAAACTACTCGAAAAGATAGTTTCGGTTGCGTACGGAAATGCCGGATTCATAGACAAACTTGGAGTCCGCCGACTCGCAAAAAAATACCCCGAAGTTAAAGAAGCTTTGGAAAATTATGAAAAAACCGCCAAAGAATTAAAAAAAATGGATTTTAGTGCTTGTCCGGATGAATTAATTGAAAACGTTGAAAAACTTATTAATATCGACAAAAAAAAGGAACGTTCTTTATTTTCTGATTTAGGATCTATCTTTATAACAAAGCCCCTTTATTCTGCCGCGGCAGTAACAATTTTTGTGATTGCAATACTTTTTTCAACAACTCTGGAAAGAAATTTTGAACATTCAGAGTTTTCAAAGCAAGAAGTAGAGGTTGCCGGAGAACAGGTTGAAAAAGCTTTGGCGCTAATAGGAAAAGTATTTAATACCGCACGAACTACAATTGAAAAAGATATTTTAACAAAACAGGTTAGTAACCCGTTAAACGAAAGTGTAAAATCTGTAAATGATTTATTTACAAAGGAGAATAAAAATGAAAAATCTAATTAAATTATTTTTGATGCTTATTATAGCAGCCCCGACATTAATTTTTGCTCAGAAAAAAGATTATTCAAACGAACCAGGATATGTTGATTTCACAAAATTTGAAAACTTTATCCAGTCAGATGAAACCACAGAAGTAATTGTTGAAAATAAATTGCTCAGAATGGTTGGCAGAATTGTAAAAAATAAAGATCCTGAATTAAAAGATTTATTAGACAATCTTAAACTTGTTAAAGCAATTTCATTTGAAACCGTTGATAAAAGCTTTTCCGATTTATACGGAAATGTTCAGAAAATTGCTGATAAACTCGATGGAATGGGTTGGGACAGAATAGTTAAATCTAAATCAAAAGAAAGAATTACTTTTGTTTACATCAAAACAAAAGGGGATGAAGATGTTTTAGGTCTGGCAGTAATGAACGTTGAAAAAGATGGCGAATCTTCATTTGTTAACGTTGTTGGTAAAATAAACCTTGATGCAATTGGTCGCCTTGGCGATAAATTTAATATTCCTGCTTTAGATAATGTAAAACATTAATTTCCAAATGGGGGACAGGATGTTTAATGCTAAAAAATCATATTTATTGTTATTTGTAATTATTACTATTGGATTAACAGGCTGTTTTGATGTTAACCGCGAATTCAGAGAAATAAGAAATGATGTAAGAGACGCAATTGATTGCAGATTAAAAAAAGATACTGAATTTAGAGCAGGTTCAGGGTTAATCGGACTTGCACAGTCATTCATCTCTTTTTCTGACGACACAGATGCTGAAGAAGCAAACGAAATTCTGGATGAAATAAACTCGGTACAAGTCGGAGTTTACAAAAACAAGAGTCGAAAATTCAATCCGGAACACGCTCTTGATGATGTTGAAGAAACACTATCTGATAAAGACTGGGAAATGCTTATTAGAAAAAATTCCCGCAGAGAATATACTCTGGTAATGGTGCAGATGGATGATGATATTTATGAAAAAATGCTGGTTATAGATTTTAACCGAAGCGAGCTGGTTATTTGCGAAATAACCGGAGATCTGGAAAAAATTGTTGAAAAAACAATTGAAGAAGATGACATCTGTTTTGAAATTAACGACTAAATTAAATTTTTAATTCTACAAGGAGGCTTTCAGCCTCCTTTTTTATACCCGCTACTCTTCCCAAATTTTACATTTTTAACTTTTATCCGCGCAACTTTTTAAAAAAACACAAGTCTAAGTGCATATAACGATAATTTAAATCAATTTATCAGAAAACAGAGTGTCAGTTTGGGGGAAAAATGTTAAAAAAATTACTTTTAGTATTTTTTAGTTTATTATTTATTGTTGGTTCTTCTGCAAAAACTAATTCAAATCTGAAAAAAGTAAAAGCTTACAAAACTGGAAAACCGATTAAACTTGATGGCAGACTGGATGAGGAAGTCTGGAAAAACCTGCCCATAAAAGATTTTACACAAAAAGATCCGCACGAAGGAGACCCTGGCTCAGAAGCCACGCACGTATGGGTTGCCTACGATAATGAAAATATTTATGTAGCTGCAAAAATGTTCGATTCAGAACCGTCACTAATTGATCAGAGTCTGATGAGAAGAGACGAAATGGCTACTTCCGACTGGTTTTATGTTTATTTCGATACCTACAACGATAACAGAAACGGTTACTATTTTGCTGTTAATGCCGGTGGTTCTATTGGCGATGGTACTGTTTTTAATGATAGTTGGGACAGTGACAGCTGGGATGGTATATGGGAAAGTAAAACATCTGTAGATGAAGAAGGCTGGATTTGCGAAATTAAAATACCATTATCGCAGTTAAGATTTAACGAGTCTGAAAATATGACCTGGGGAGTAAATTTTAACAGGGATATTAAAAGAAAACAGGAAATGCAATATCTTGTGATGGTTCCTAAATCAGAAAGCGGATTTGCATCTCATTTTGCTGATCTTGAAGGATTAAACGGCATTAAACCTTCACAGAGAATTGAACTTATCCCTTATTTGGTTCAAAAAGCGCAATATCTTGTTCACGACAGTGATGATCCTTTCTATTCAGGAAATCAATACAAAACATCTGTTGGTGCTGATCTAAAAATCGGTCTGGGAAGTAATCTTAATCTTGATGTTACACTAAATCCCGATTTTGGTCAGGTTGAGGTAGATCCTGCGGTTGTAAACCTCTCTGCATTTGAAACATTTTATGATGAAAAACGACCTTTCTTTATTGAAGGATCTGATGTTTTTAATAACTTCGGACGCGGCGGCATAAACAATAACTGGGGTTTTAACTTTGGAGATCCAAATCTTTTCTATTCCAGAAGAATTGGTCGCTCACCCAAAGGAGATATAACTGAAGATTACGATTATGCCGACAGACCAAAAGAAACCCGCATACTTGGAGCTGCAAAGCTTACTGGAAAAATTGGCAATGACTGGTCAATAGGTGTATTAAGCGCAGTAACTGAAAGAACTTTTGCCGAAGTTGATACAGGTTCTGCTAATTACGAACAGGAAATTGAACCTCTAACTCATTATGCTGTTGTTCGTACCCAGAAACAATTTGATAGTGGTCGCCACTCACTCGGATTTATCCTCACAGGAGTTAACAGAGAGCTTGGTGATGACAATCTTAAAACTCAGATGAGTAAAGGTTCTTACACTTTTGGTGTTGACGGATGGGTTACACTTGATAAAGATGACACCTACGTAATTAAAGGAACTCTTATCGGATCTTATATACATGGTACACAAGACTTTATGACAAGTCTGCAAAAAAGATCTTACAGATATTTTCAGCGCCCCGATGCAGAAAATTATAAGCTTGATCCTGATATAACATCTATGAGCGGATGGTATTCCAGAATTATGCTTAATAAACAAAAAGGAAACTTTTATGTAAATGCTGCTTTAGGAGCAATTTCTCCAAAGTTTGAATATAACGATCTTGGTTCCCAGTGGATGGGCGATAAGGTAACCGGACATCTTGTTCTTGGTTACAGATGGTTCAAACCAGACGGACTTTTCAGATATAAAAACATTTATGTTTCATATAACCACGCTTACGATTTTGACGGAAATAAATTAAGAAGAGGATTTTTCCTTACCAGTTTCAGCAGATTTATGAATTACTGGACAATGGGAATTTCAGGCGGAGTTAACTTTGAGAAATATTCAAAACATATTACCAGAGGCGGGCCTTTGGCTTTAACTCCAAATTACTATTTCTTTAATGCAAACGTTACTTCAGACAGAAGAGAACAGTTTTACTCAACCGTACGTTTTAATACCTCTGGTGGAGATGACGGAAGCAACAGCTATGCAGTAAGTGCTTCCTTAACCTGGAAACCAAATTCTCAGATTCAGGTTTCTTTCGGACCGGAATATGAATTTCAAGCAGAAAAGACTCAGTGGGTGGGAAGTTTTGAAGATGAGTTTGCAACAAGAACTTACGGCAAGAGATATGTTTTTGCAAATATGGATCGCCACACGGTTTCAGGAAATATCCGTGTTAACTGGACTTTCACTCCAAAGCTTAGTTTACAATTTTTCTTCCAGCCGCTTTTCTCTGTTGGCGATTACAAAAACTTTAACGAGCTTTATGCAGGAAAATCAAATCGTTACGATACTTACGGAACAAACGGTTCTACAGTTTCCTACAATGAACAGGAAGATGAATATACAGTTGATCCGGACGGATCAGGTCAGGCATCAACATTTACATTTGATAATCCTGATTTTAATTTCAAATCTTTCAGAGCAAATATGGTGCTAAGATGGGAAGTTAATCCGGGTTCAATCTTTTATCTTGTTTGGACTCACGACCAGAGAAACTTTGACCATCCGGGAGATTTTAAATTTGGCAGAGATTTTAAAGATTTATGGGCTGAAGAAGCCGACGATATATTTCTTATGAAGTTTACTTATTGGTTTGATTTTTAATCTTAATAAACCCTCGATTCCTCATCGGGGGTTTTTCTTTTTATCGCCTTACCTATTTTTCTTTTCAGATTTATTATTAAAAACACCGTACAAAATAAAACTATTGCGCTCATTAATAATAAAGTCTCATCTATTGAAAACGATTTAATTCTGTACTTTAACGATTCAATTCGCTGCAGGTAATAGTAAATATCTTCAAACAGACTAATTGCCAAAAACCCCAGAGAAACAATACTCCATTCAAGTTCATTTAATTTATAATAGATGTAAGAGACATACACAAATGAAAAGATTGCAGCGCCTCTCCACAAGATAGTCTTGAAATTATTTGTAAATAGAGCAAGTTCAAAATTAGAAAAGATTGCAGAAACTGAAATAGTAATGGAAGATATCACATAGAGCAGAATTATAATTCTGAAAACAATTCTGATCTGTTTTTCAAACATAATTCCAATACTGGCTTTTGTAATCTTTATTGCAGCAATGAGAAAAAATATAGAAAAGCAAGGGGTAACAATTAGCAGATAACGGATAAATTGGGGGAAAGATAAGTCCTTATCAATCAAATCGATAAACACGCCGGGAAACAAATGGCCAAGAAAAACCGGTATCGGATATAAGAATATACCAATTAGTGCATATTTGAAAGCATCATTTAATTTTTTAAAAGAAATTAAATCCATCAGCATTTTAATATGTTTACAACCATACGAGTTTAAATTACTTAATTTTTAATTAATTTAAAACTAATTATTTTTAAACCGGATCAATATGTACAAAAACTTTTTGAATTTCTTCCAGATCCTCAATTGCAAACTGAACTTCCTTTCCTATATCGTGCGAAACTTTGGTAGATAAATTTTTATCTACTTCTATATGAATTTCTATATGAAATTTATTTCCTACATAATGCGATCTTAAATCATTGTAACCCTGAACACCCTCAATATTCATAGTATGATTCACAATTTTGATAATTAACTCTTCATCTGCTGCATGCCCCATTAAAAAATCGATATTCTCTTTTGCAATATCATAACCCGATTTTAATATAAATCCCGCAACAAATATTCCGGCAATTCCATCAACAAAATGCCAGCCCGATTCATAAAATATAATTCCTGCCAGAGCAAGTGAAGATGCAAGCACATCATTTGTGCTGTCAACAGCAGCAGCACGCAGTGCCGGACTGTTAAATTCTTTATCAACTTTTAATTGATAAAATCGCAGAGCCAGTTTTGTAATTATTGTTAAAACAAGAACAACATAAACAAAAATGTTAATTTTTATTTCAGTAGGAGAAATAATCCTGTCTACAGATTCTTTTATTATTTCCACCCCGACAATAAAAGCAAATACAGCAACAAATATTGCTGCAAGGGGTTGTGCAGCGTTATGCCCGAATTGGTGTGTGTGATCCGGTTTTTTATTTGAAATTTTAACGCCAATCTTAATTATGATTGATGAAATTATATCCATCAAAGAATTCACTGCTTCGGAGATTAAAGCAATGGAGTTGGACATAACTCCTATAATCGTCTTAAAAACAAATAAAAATATATTGGCGTATAAACCAAGATTGACAGCTTTGTCAAGTCTGGAAATCATAAAACATCTTTCAATTTAATTTTACAGTCTAAATATAAAAAAACCCTGAGATCAATCAGGGTTTTTTGTTTGTGATTTATATCTCAGCTAATTTTCTGTTATGAGTTTTTTTCCCACACTTTACAAATTTCAACAATCATTCTTGTAGCCATTTCAATATCCTGAACAGCAACATATTCGTACAAGCCGTGGAAATTGTGTCCGCCTGCAAAAAGGTTAGGTGTTGGCAGACCCATATAACTTAATCTTGAACCATCAGTACCGCCACGAATTGCTGTTTTCAAAATCTTAACATCAAGATTTTCTAAAGCTTCAACTGCATTTGCTTCAACCTGCGGATGATCTTTAATTATGTTGTACATATTTCTGTATTGTTCCTGAACTTTAAATTCAAGCTCGGCGCCAGGATAAGCAGCAACAGCTTTTTCAGCAAGATCTTTCAAGAAATCTTCATATTCATTAAGTTTTTCATCAATAAAATCTCTGATGATAAATTTACATACCATTTCAGATTCGTTACCGGCCATATGAACACAATGAACAAAACCTTCTCTTCCTTCTGTTGTTTCAGGAGAAAGTTTATCTTTTGGCAATGATTCAATAAATTTGGAAGCAACTTTAACAGCGTTCACCATTTTATCTTTTGCATATCCCGGATGGATATTTTTTCCGATAAATTTAACTTCTACGCCGTCAGCTGAAAAAGTTTCACATTCAACTTCGCCTCTTGTAGAACCGTCGATTGTGTAAGCATATTTAGCGCCAAATTTTTCAACATCAAATTTCTCTGCACCGCGTCCAACTTCTTCATCAGGAGTAAAACAAACTTTTACATCACCATGTTTAACTTCAGGATGAGTAATCATATAGTTAAGTGCATCCATAATTTCAGCAATACCGGCTTTATCATCAGCACCCAATAATGTTGTGCCATCTGTTGTTATTATGTCAAATCCTATCATATCTTTCATTTCAGGATTTTCATCAACTTTTAATACTTTTGAAGTATCACCCGGAAGAACAATATCTCCGCCCTGATAATTTTTATGGATAATCGGTTTTACATCTTTTCCTGTAAAAGCAGGAGCAGTATCAACGTGAGCAATAAATCCAATTGCAGGAACTTCTTTATCTGTGTTTGAAGGAAGAGTTGCAATCACATATCCGTTTTCGTCCATATGAGCATCTGCTAAACCAATTTCTTTTAATTCTTCAACAAGAATTTTTGAAAGTTCAAGCTGTTTAGGATCACTTGGAAAAGTTGTTGAGTTTTCATCTGATTGAGTATCAATTTTTACATATTTTAGAAATCTATCTACACAAGTAAAATTATAGTTTGAATCGAACATATATTCCCCAAAATTATAAGATTATAAATTATTTTCGAGGTTAATAATATTGAAATACTAGTCCAATTTCAATGAAGATAATTTGCATTAAAAAAAATATTTAATATGTTTATGATCTCAAATAACACACTTAGAATCAGGTAAAAAATGAATACTGTTGAATTAATTAAAAAGAAAAGAGACGGATTTGAATTATCGGAAAGTGAAATAGAATTTCTGATAAATTCTTATACAAAGAAAAAAACTCCGGATTATCAGTTTTCTGCATTTCTGATGGCTGCATTTATTAAAGGACTTAATGTACAGGAAACCGCAGCTCTTACAAAAGCAATGCTTTACAGCGGAAAGGTAATTGATCTTTCTAAAATTGAAGGTGCAAAAATTGACAAACATTCAACCGGCGGAGTAGGTGATAAAACCTCTCTTATACTTGCACCAATTGTTGCTGCAGCCGGAATAAACGTACCAATGATTTCTGGACGCGGATTAGGACACACGGGCGGAACTCTTGATAAACTTGAATCTATTCCCGGTTTCAGAACCGATTTGAATTTAACAGAATATAAAAAAGTGATAAAAAAATGTGGTGCTGTTCTGGTCGGCCAGACAGAATCAATTGCTCCTGCAGATAAACTTATTTACGCTTTACGAGATGTTACGGGAACCGTAGAATCAATTCCGCTGATAACCGCATCAATAAGCAGTAAAAAGCTTGCTGAAGGAATTGACGGTCTGGTGCTCGATGTAAAAACCGGAAGTGGTGCATTTATGAAATCTGCAAAAGATGCAAAAGCACTTGCAAATTCACTTATAAACACAGCCAAGGCATTTGATAAAAAAGTTATCGGCTTTATAACTGATATGAACCAGCCTTTGGGAAATTACATTGGCAACTGGTTCGAAGTTTATGAATCTATAGAAATGTTAAAAGGGGAAGCTGCAAAAGATCTTGAAGAGGTAACACTAAATCTTGCCGGTGCAATGATCTGTCTGGGCGGAAAAGCAAAATCACTCGAAGAAGGAATTGAAATTTCAAAAGAGATGATTTCAAGCGGAAAAGCATTTGAAAAATTTGTACAGATGGTAAAACTTCAGGGTGGTGATGTTTCAGTTCTGGAAAATCCTGATTCCTATCCTTCTTCAAAATTTAGAATGGAAATTGAAGCTGACGAAAGCGGATATCTAAAATCTATAGATAATTATGAAGTGGGAATGGCTGCTTTAGAACTTGGTGCCGGACGAGCAACAAAAGAAGATATTATCGATCCTAAAGCGGGAATTATCTTTTACCCGAAAATAGGGGATAAAATAGAAAAAGGTGATTTGATCTGTGAATTGTTTACTGATAAAAAATCTGTGCTTGAAGCAACAAAAGTCAGAATTGCAAAATCTATTGAACTAAGCGATACTAAAATCAGGAAACCAAAACTGATAAAAGAAATTATTATGTAAAAAAATACCCGCAACAAAGTTGCGGGTATTTTTAAAAATTCAAAATTTATAATTTAATCTTCTTTTGGTCTTATCTTTTTAATCTCTTTTAATGCAATGCCAAAGTAATTGTTTATATCCGATTCATCTTCTTTGTCAAAAATCAGTTTATTATCAACTAACTCAATATCAACATATATTTTATCTGAATTTGAATTCCTGATTACTATTTCATCAAAGTCTGAAAGTTTCGGATCACAATTAATGTTTTTTGATCCGCGACTCGGATTTAAATAAAACTCAAAATCGTTGAACTTATAATATGGATTGTTGTTATACATATTGCAATAAGTCCTAAACTCACCTTTTTCCAGAATAAATTTTTTGATCAAATCAAAATTACTTTCCGTAATATCAGAACCATTACCGAAAAACAAAAATGCAGTTAACAGAATTATACCTTTCATTGATAATTCCTCTTTTAACAAAAATTATTCAGATAATCCGAGTTTATCTAAAAGTCTGTTATGCGCATCATCACTTATTTTAACATTGTAATCTTTGTAAAACTTGATTGTAGTTTCTACATTGGTGAAATATTTACTGCAGCAATCACAATTTTCAAGATGTTCTTTAATTGCCAGACATCTTGGCGAATTCTGACTTTCACCCATAGTTTCACAAATGTGTGATATTACTTCTTTACAAGGTATATTATTTTCTTTCATAACTAAATGTCTTGTTTAACTCGTTTCTTAAAAATGCTCTGGCTCTGTGTAACCTTGATTTAACTGCCGGAACCGAAAGCTCCATTACCTTGGCTGTTTCTTCTGTAGATAATCCTTCAATATCTCTTAACAAAAACACAGCTCTGTAATCAGGAGAAAGCTTTTTGATCGCTTCATCCAAAACTTCTCGTAATTCATTATTTTCAGTTACTTTTTCGGGAGTTACTTTCCAATCTGCAATACTTTTCGGATCTACAGAAATTTCTTCATCATCCAGGGAAGTGTATTCATGTTTTTTATTTTTACGGGCAAGCATTAAACAATGGTTGGAAACAACTGTATAAAGCCAGGTAGATAATTTGGAATTTCCGCTGAACTGCTTAATATTTCTGATCATACTTACAAATGTTTCCTGCATTGCATGTTCAGCCTTATCTCTGTTGCGACACATTTTAAAAGCGAAATTAAAAATTGTCTGCTCGTAATTTTTTACAAGATCCGCCAGTGCTCTGTTATCTCCCGACTGGGCTTTTTGTATTAATTCTTCTTCTTTCATTAACATTTAATGATTTTATTTTAATAAAAATCTATCCTTATAAAATAAGAATAATTAACTCTAATTTTAACCTGTCACAAATATTTTTTGTATTAAAACTTTTATTCACAACTAGGAAGCGCCAAATTAATTTATAATCACATAATTTATTTGTTGGTTGAAACAACAAATTATTGTATATTTACATTAGAGATTTTTACTTATGTTCTTTTTAATAAGTCCCTTACTCATTTACCCTGTGCCTGGGGTAATGAATATAGATGGAATGGATGTTTATTACCGGTTAGTACATCGCATAATCAAATATTTACACTCTCCTCAAATATTTGAGCCGTTCTCTTTGCAAATGATTTAGGTTCGTACACCGGTAATAAATTTTAGTTATCCTCTTATATCCCGGAAAAGATTGCCGCCTTATCCGGGATTTTTTTTATTCTGCCTAACAAAAAAAATCCGGAGCAGAACCCCGGATTATTTATCACTCAATTTATTTTTCTTACAAGATGATTTTCAGTAATTGTTCGCCCAGACCAATTTTATATCCTGTTGATTTGAAAACAATTTCACCTTTTTTATTTACAACCGTAATAAGCGGATAAGAAATATTTCCCGGCAGATTCATCTGCTTTGTAAATAATTTTTGTAATTCAGAATTTTTATCTTCAGGAAAAGTTACATTAACCGGAATTGTTTCTTTAATTTTTCCGTCAAAAGCTGCCGTTTTTTTCTCATCAGGAATCATAAGAGAAATATTGCCGTTCCATTTTTCAAACTCGGCTTTTAACGATTTTAAATCTGTGAAGAAATGTTTTGTCGGCTCCTTATCAGGATCAATCCAACCAATAACAGTAAACTCTTTTGAAAATTTTCCAAGTCTGTTAATATCAACCTTTCCTAAAACTTTCACAGGCGTAGGATCTTTTCTCAGATTTATTTTAATCTTTGTTGTTTTATTTTCTTTAACATCAAAATATGTAATGTTAGATAAAACCGTTCCGTTACCTTTTCTGTTACCGGTTATTAATCTGTAGTTACCTTCTTCAAGTTTTAATTTATCAGGGAACTGACTCAATCTTTTTTCCCATTGATAATCGAGCGTTTTGTAAACTCCGTTTTCCAGTTTTCCAATTGTAAAATGAATATAATACTGTGGTTCTATTTTTACAGCTGAGTTTGAATTAATCAGCTTTAAATATCCCGACTTAATTTTTTTATTCTCTCTTTTTTTGAAATTAACTGTTATCCATTCACTGCCATTAAAGTATTGTGGAATTTTTTCAGCTTCTTCCAATCTGGAAGGAATTCCCAAACTACGACAAATTGCCACAAAATAGATATCGCGCGATTCATCATTTGCAATATTCAATTCATTTACACCAATTGGCGTTACAGGCAGATTGTAATAATTTTGCGGGTTATCAATTTTAATATTTTTCTTTATTTCTTCCTCTATTTTTACAGCTTTTTCTTCCGACTTTAATTCATCAAATTTTGCAAAAGCTTTACCCAACACTTTTTTGTAAGGAGTAATCATTTCATTTTTTATTCTCGGGTTAAGAACATATTTATAATAAACTTCTTTATTATATCCTTTATTTTCAGGCGTGTTATAAAGATGATCTTCCAGAATATTTTTTTCTGTATCTCTTAAATCTTTATCATTAACCTTTTCCAGCAAACCAAATATTTTTTCCGGTTTGATATTTTTATCAACAGCTTCAGAGATAAATTCTTTTACATTTTTCCAGTTGCCTTCACTTTTATCAAGCAACGCCCAGACACGCTCCGTATCAAGATTTTTTTCTTTTGCAAATGCTTTTGCTTCTTCCTCTTTTATAAAAGTGTTCATATAACTGTTTCTGATTTCATCCTCTTTTTTGAGTCGCTTAACATTTTCAGCTGTTAAAACTTCATCTATTTTCATAGAATCTTTTATAATAGGAGGAACCAGATCAAGTGTTACAAAATTTTCTTTTGGTTCTTTATCTGATAAAATAATTTCAACTGTATCAACTTCCGATATAGATATTTTTTTGCTGTTAAACATTCCATGATGATTTGCTGAAATTACGAGATCGCCAAATCCGGTTTTCAGACAAGTAATTCCATTTGGTTTTGTGGCTTTGCTCGCAAGAGGATAAAACTCGGCGTAGTTGTATAATCCAAAATCAACAATTGCATTTTCCACAGGATTATTATTTTCATCTCGTACATTTACTGTAACTTTTTTCACTTTTGTGTAATAGGGAAGTGTGTTGATTTTTGTGTAATTATCTGTAACTTCAACAACACCGTCGTCAGCTTCGTAATCGCCAAAAACTCTTGTATGAACCATCATTGCTCGTTTTACCGGTTCTGTAAACCAGGCAATATTCAAATCACCTTCAGGCTCGCAGGCTCCTAAATAATACCAGTTTCCATCTACCCAAACTTCAACCCAGGCGTGATTATCGTCGCAATGAGCCCAGCGCGGAGTGTATACTTGTCTGGCCGGAATACCAACTGCTCTCAAAGCCGTAACAGTAAAAGTACTCTCTTCACCACATCTTCCCCAACTGGTTCTTGCAGTACTTAACGGAGCCGAAGTTCTGATATCAGTTGGTTTGTATGTGACTTTTTCGTGACACCAATGATTTACTTCCAGAATAGCATCTTTCAGATTCATATTAATTATGCGCGGTTTTAACTCCTTAAAGAAAACCATACGCGCAGAATCGAGATTTTCATTATTTATTCTGTAAGGCAAAACAAAATGTCTGAAAACTTCTTCAGGAATAATTTTTCCCCAGCTAAAACTGTTTTTTGCTTCAAAAGCTGTTTTTACCTGGGAAAGAAAAAATTCTCCCGAATAATCTGCTAAATCATTTAGCGGCATATATGCATACAAAAACTGCAAAGCTTCTTTCTCTTTAAGAGAAAGCTTTTTATCAAACACTGAAAAAAGTTGTTCCGATCTTTTTTGCGCATAAGCTTTTCTCTGCTCAAATCGTTTTTCAACTTTTTGTCTGTAATCAGGATTTTTTATAAAATGCTCTTCCTGACAGGAAGTGAGCAATAATAACGCTGAAAAAATTAGTAAAAGTAATCTAGACATATTTTAACCTGCATTTATTATAGTTTTTATTTCACTGATAATTTTCTGATCTGTTTTTAATATTTTGTTTTCCGGCATTTGAAAATTCGAATTAAAACCAACTTCCCGATTATAAAACTCCATTTCGGAACTAAACAAATTTTTCCCCGATAAATGAATTTCCTTTACTCCGGTATCTTTTATAACTTCCGTCACGTTTTGAGGATTTATTCCTCCGCCCGGTAAAATTATTATTTTTCCTTCTGTTTTTTTAACCAGATTTTTTAAGATCTCTTTTCCGGCAGGAACATCAGCTTTTTGCCCCGAAGTTAAAACTCTTTTTACTCCAAGTTTTTTTAAGGTCTCCAAAGCTTCAAACGCATCGGGAGTAACATCAAACGCACGATGAAATGTAAAGGGAACAGAACTGCAAATTTCCAGGACTTCAACTGTTCTT
>JBGRQB010000070.1:0-19597 GCA_041725875.1 Rhodothermaceae bacterium | reverse complement strand
ATAATTGAGAATCTGACTAAAAAAAAACGTAACTCGCTGGTTCTAATGCCGACAGGCGGTGGTAAATCTCTTTGCTACCAGATTCCTGCGCTGGCTTCAGAGGGCGGTACAATTGTTATTAGTCCCTTAATTGCCTTAATGCAGGATCAGGTTGATGCTTTGAAAAAAAGAGATATTCCTGCTGAGTTTGTTAACTCAACTGTAAGACCGGCAGAGCGAACAAAACGAATTGATGATTTTGTAACCGGGAAAATCAAACTCCTTTATGTTACTCCTGAAAGATTCCGAAAAGAAGAGTTTGTTTCTAAAATTAAATCTGCAAATATTTCCCTTCTTGCAATTGACGAAGCACATTGTATTTCTGAGTGGGGACATGATTTTCGTCCGGACTACTCCCGTATTGCGGAGTTTAGAAAACTTCTCGGAAATCCTCTTACTGTTGCGCTTACAGCAACTGCAACTCCTGATGTGCAGGAAGATATAATTTCCAAACTTGGACTCACAAACAACGAAATAGATATTTTTCATCAGGGAATTCGGCGCCCGAATCTTCGTCTCGACACAGCCGATGTTTATGACGAAAAAGAGAGTCTGGAAAAAATTCTGGAGATAATTGAAAAATATAAAGGACCCGGAATAATTTATTTCTCCCTTATAAAAACACTTGAAGAATATTCAGAAATGCTTGATTCGAAAAAAATTCCTCATTCAATTTATCACGGAAAACTTCCTGCTCCTGAAAGAAAAAGAACGCAGCGAGAATTTCTGAAAAGTGATTCACAAATTATTCTGGCCACAAATGCCTTTGGAATGGGCATTGATAAACCTGATATCAGATTTATTATCCACGCAGAAATTCCTTCTTCTATTGAGTCTTATTATCAGGAAATCGGGCGCGCCGGACGTGACGGGAAAAATTCTCTCTGTACATTGCTCTATAATCAAAACGATCTTTACACGCAGATGGAATTTATAAAATGGTCAAATCCTGATGCAGATTATTACTACAGAGTTTATAATTATCTTAAAAATGACACAGATAAAATAAACGGAATGGGATTAAAATATCTTCGGGAATTGATTAGTTTTAAGGATAAAAATGATTTCAGAATCGAAA
This sequence comes from Rhodothermaceae bacterium, assembly GCA_041725875.1. Taxonomy (GTDB): domain Bacteria; phylum Bacteroidota; class Ignavibacteria; order Ignavibacteriales; family Melioribacteraceae; genus JBGRQB01. Next base: position 18,480 of record JBGRQB010000070.1, on the reverse strand, counting down.
CTGTTTTGTCGATGCTCGACAGATACGACGCAACTTCCGGTTCTATTCATGAAGGAAATTTTAAAATTACAAAACCGCTGCCCGATACTTTGCAGGATGATACACGCTTAAAAGAAAAACTACAAAAAGATAATTTGAAATTGTTGGCTCTGGTTAACTATTTTAAAACTCCCGATTGTAAAAGAAGTTTTATTTCAGATTATTTTGGTTTTCCGGGTGAAAAACCATGTAATAATTGCCAAAGTTGCTAAGGAGAAAAAATGAGCACAGATTCTTATCTAATTTCCGATATTTCAACTGATTATTACGAATCAGTTACATTTACTGCTGGCGAGTCCAATTTTGTTCATCTGGACGAAGTTGAGTTTTACGAATGTGAATTTGACGGAATCAGTTTTTTCAAAGGACAAATCACTAATTGCAGATTTGAAAATTGTAAATTTACAAACTGTGATTTGAGTCTGGTAAATATAAATTGCTCACAGTTTATCGAAGTTGAATTTAACAACTGCAAACTTGCCGGATTGGATTGGCGAACTGCAATGAAACCATTTACAATCAAGTTTAATGAGAGTAAGTTAAATGATTCAATTTTTTTCGGACTCGATTTACGCGGAGCGGAATTTATCAGTTCTGAAGTAAGGCATTGTGATTTTGAACGGTGCAATATGGCAAAAGTAAGTTTTCTTCAATCAGATTTACTTAATTCCAAATTCTCCACAACAAACCTGACTCAGGCTGATTTTACACTTGCAACAAATTATGCTATTGACCCGGAAGCAAATAAAATTAAGAAAGCCAAATTTAACCAGCCCGAAGTTTTAGCTCTTTTAGATGGATTTGATATTATAATTGAATAAAAGAAATCCCGGTAAAACCGGGATCACTTTTTATATCGGTAGTCTATTTTACTGTAGAAAATCTTTTTGCAACTTCTTCCCAGTTAATTACATTCCAAAAAGCAGCAATGTAATCCGGACGTCTGTTTTGATAATTTAAATAATAGGCGTGTTCCCAAACATCTATTCCGAGAATTGGAGTGCCTTTTACGTCAACTACATCCATCAGAGGATTATCCTGATTTGGAGTTGAGCTTACTTTTAATCCGTTTCCGGTCATCACCAGCCAGGCCCATCCGGAACCAAATCTTGTTGCAGCTGCATTTGAAAATTCTTCTTTGAATTTATCAAATGATCCAAATGTTGAATCAATTGCAGAAGCAAGATCACCTGTTGGCAAACCGCCACCGTTTGGCGATAATACTGTCCAGAAAAGCTCATGGTTAAAATGTCCGCCGCCATTATTTCTTACGGCAGTGGAATACTTTGAAACATCTTTAAGCAATTCATCCAGTGATTTTCCGGCAAGTCCTTCTGCTTCAACTGCCGCGTTTAACTTAGCCACGTAACCTGCGTGATGTTTTCCGTGATGTATCTCCATAGTTTTTGCGTCAATATGGGGTTCTAAAGCATCAAATGCATATCCTAATTTTGGGAGTTCAAAAGCCATATTCGAACCATCCTTTCTTCTAATATATTTTAACTTTAAACTAAAAAAATAAGACATCTTATCCCAATTTAATAAATTCCAGTTTAAAGCGCAATTATTTTTATCTGGTCTAAATTAAATTATTGTGAACTTAAAATTCTGCACTTACACCTATTGATGGCAAAATCCCGATGGAATTGCTTGTTTTTATCTCTTTATCGTAGAAATCGTAGGTTGGCTTTATTGGTATTTTATAGTTGTAGATATTTTGGATATCTATAAAAAGTGTGAGCGTCCAGGTATCATAGTTAAAATATCTGTCAATTCGTAAATCAAGATGGTGTCCGTCTCCGAGTCTGGAAGATAAATATTCTTCAGGCACATTTTTTATATAGCCCGGTTTTACCAGATTTGCTTCCGGGTTATAAACAGGTGTATATGGCACACCGGTGAAATATCTGAATTTTCCACTTATCTCCCATCTGTCATTCCATTTATACCCGGCTGAAAAATTAAAGATAAATCGCTGATCAAATTCATTGTAATATGTTTTTCCGTTTCCTGCAACAAGTTCACTTTTACCTGCCGAGATGCTTATCTGACCGTAATAAGGTGTGTCGGAATATTTCTTTTGTAAAATTATTTCACCGCCAAAAGATTTACCGGTTGCCGAACTGTTCAGCGGGAAATATGCAAACGACTGAAAATCATCCTGCCTGCCGCCATATTGCGATCCTGTATTTGTGATTACAATATGATCGTTTACTCCTGCAAGTGTTCCTGTTGGTAAATCTGAATAATCTTTGTAATATCCTTCAATTTTGAAAAACAGATCTTCCTTAAATAAATGTTCCCATCCCGCTATCAGCATTTTATTCTGAGGAGCCGATAGAAACTTATTTTGCTTATTTACAAGCCACACAGGTGATAATGCCTGATAATAAATGCCATAATTTATCTTAATAGAATTTTTTTGATCCAAAGTGTATTTGATACCTGCTCTTGGTGAAAAATAAAAACTTTCATCAAGTGCGTCATATATGTCGGCTCTTACACCTGTTACAAGATTCAGGTTTTTCAAAATTTTTATTTCACTTTCGGCATAAAATGAATATTGATAATTTGTTTTATCTTGTGAACTTATTTGCGGAATTCCTGTTTCCGAAATCGGGATTTTTATTCCGCTTGAATTATAAATTGAATCTGCAAAGACAGTATTATTTGTGATCGAATTTATTTTTGCAGAAGCTCCCAGAGTAAGATTTACTTTATCACTTAAATGATTAAAAAAGTTGAGTTTTAATCCATATTCATTTTCTTCAGCATCGCTTTCAAAATATTTTACACTGTTTTTATCGGCCTGACTAAAATCAAACTTGTAAAAATTTCCGTTTAAGGTTACATCAAAATAGCCGCCGGATAAAATTTTGCGATAGTTTATACCCGTAATTATTTGCGTCTGAGTATTATCCATCAGTCGTTCATTTTTTATTTTGTTTTCCTCGTCATCAAAATTTCGATCGATGTTATCAAGGGCAGCCAGACCAAGTATAAAAAGTTTATCTGTTGGAGAGAAATCGTAATTCACAAGAAAATTAAAATCTGTGTAAACCGGTACAAATGCTTGTCCGGCAGCCTTAAAAATAAAATCGAGATAACTTTTTCGAGCAGAAAAAAGAAAACTTCCCTTTTCGGAAATAGGTCCTTCGATGTTAAGTCCGAACTGCGTTGCCGAAATAAGCGCCTTTGCACCAAAAGAATCGTTCCGACCCGTAGCAAGATTTAACTCAAGTACAGAAGACATTTTATTTCCATATTTAACGCCGAACCCGCCTGTGGAAAAAGAAACATTATCTATAAAATCGAGATTAATAAAACTTAAAGAACCGCTGCTGGAACCCTGAGTTCCAAAATGATTTATGTTTGGAATTTCTATATTATTTACAACATAAAGATTTTCAGATGGCCCGCCCCCTCTTACAATCAAATCATTTCTGCCTCCTGCATTATTTACTGCAACGCCTGGCAAAGTTGCAACCGTGCGTACCACATCTTCAAATCCGCCCGGAAAACGCCTTATCTCTTCACGCGATAAATTTACCGTGCTCGGACGAGGTTTCAATTGATTTACAAAATAGCCGGAGGTAACCACCACGTTTTGAGTTTCAAAAGCTGCGGGAAATAGTTCGATTAACAAAAAAGCCGGTCGGCCATTTTTTACCACAACATCCGTTATAAAATTTGTTTCATACCCTATGAACGAAATTTTCAATCTGTATGTTCCGGGAGTAAGATTAACTAACCTGAACTCTCCCGAGTTATTTGATGATGTTCCCTGATTAGTTTCCAGAACAATAATATTTGCACCGGGCAAAGTTGATTTTGTTTCTGAGTCGATTACCCTACCTGTAATTACTCCGTTATTCTGTGCAAAAACGATTGAGAATAAAATGAGAAAAAATATATATGATAATTTCATTTCTTTTCCATTATAATTTTCATTGTAACTATCGAAATTAATATATTCATTTCAACTGAAATTTTAATATCTTTAACAAGATATTTTATCCTTTTAATATAATGAAAGGTTCCAAATGAAACTGTTTTTAATTGCAGGTTCTTTCTTTGGTTTCATATCGGTGGGTTTAGGTGCCGCCGGTTCTCACGCCTTACGGCAGATGTTGATAAACAACGGAACTCTAGAGTCATTTAACATTGGTATTGACTATTTGTTTATCCACTCCATTTTGCTTCTTTTCACAGCTGTTTTAATTAAACTGTTTCCTGACAAAAAATTTGCAATAAGCGGCTGGCTCTTTATTGCAGGAAATATTTTATTTTCTTTAAATCTTGTTGTGATGAGTATTTTTAATTTTAAGATGTGTTCTTTTCTAAATCCTGTTGGGGGGATTTTACTGATGGCAGGCTGGCTTTCTCTTGGAATAATCAGTCTGAAAAAACATTCAAAATGCAAGGTTTACGAAAACAAAACGGATTAATGCACTATGAATATTACGGTTATTTATTATAACCTTCAGAGTGTCTCCACCCTGAAGGTTATTTTTTTATAAAATGTACTTACTCAAATCTCTGTTTTTAACAATGCTGTCAAGTTTATCATTAACCATTGCACCGGAAATTTCCACTTTTTCAGCAGGAATTTTATCAGGTACTTCAAAAAGAATATCTTCAAGAAGTGTTGTTAAAATTGTGTGCAGTCTTCTTGCCCCGATATTTTCTACTTCTTCATTAACCAAAGCAGCAGTTCTTGCAATTTCATTTATTGCATCACTTTTGAAAACTATATCCACATCTTCGGTTTTTAATAAAGCTGAATATTGTTTTAGTAAAGCATTTTCAGGAACCGTAAGAATTTTTATAAAATCTTCTTCGGTAAGACTGTTCAATTCAACTCTGATAGGAAAACGTCCCTGCAGCTCAGGAATTAAATCACTCGGCTTTGAAAGATGAAACGCACCTGAAGCGATAAATAAAATATGATCTGTTTTAACAACACCATATTTTGTATTTACGCTTGTACCTTCAACAATTGGAAGTAAATCGCGCTGAACACCTTCGCGGGAAACATCTGGGCCTTTCCCTTTATCGCCGCCGGCAATTTTATCAATTTCATCTATGAAAACAATTCCTGAATCCTGAACGCGGGAAATTGCTTCATTTTGTGCAGCTTCCATATCAATAAGTTTGGCAGCTTCTTCCTGAAGCATAATTTTTCTGGCTTCTTTTATAACTGTCTTTCTCTTTTTAGTTTTTTTTGGCATCATCTGACCAACAATTTCCTGGATGTTGATTCCCATATCATCCATTCCCATTGGTCCCATAACATGCACACCTGAAGGATTTGAAGTCATATCAAACTCAATCATTTTATCATCGAGTTCACCTTTTCTTAATTTTTCACGCATCCATTCGCGTGTTTTTTCATTTTGATATTCTTCCGATTCTTCATTTTCATTAACTTCGGTTCCCGGCTTTTTAACCGGAGGAATTAATTTATCTAAAATTTTATCTTCTACAATTTTTTCAGCTTTTTCCTGAACTTCTCCTGCCTTTTCAGCTTTAACCATATTAAGAGAAAGTTCTGTTAAATCGCGCACCATTGATTCAACATCGCGACCAACATAACCAACTTCGGTAAATTTGGAAGCCTCAACCTTTATAAAAGGAGCACCTGAAAGTTTTGCAAGTCTGCGCGCAATTTCAGTTTTACCAACACCTGTTGGCCCGATAAGAATAATGTTGTTAGGCATTATTTCATCGCGCATATCTTCAGATACCTGCTGTCTTCTCCATCTGTTTCTGAGGGCAATTGAGACTGCCCTTTTTGCGTCGTGCTGTCCGATGATATATTTATCAAGTTCCTGAACGGTTTGTGAAGGTGTTAAATTCTGCATTAACTTTTTCATAATCATTTCCGTTTAATCTTCAATTTTTTCAACATTAATATTTGCATTTGTGTAGATGCAAATTTCAGCAGCTGTGTTAAGTCCCTCTCTCACAATTTCTTCTGCTGACAAATTACTATGTTTTTTCAACATTTTTGCTGCAGACAAGGCATACATACCGCCTGAACCAATTGCAACAATTTTATCATCAGGTTCAATTACATCACCTGTTCCGCTGATTATGTATGCCTGATCTTTAGACATTGCAATAACCATTGCTTCCAATCTGCGTAAAAACTTGTCGGTTCTCCAATCTTTTGCAAGTTCAACAGCGGCTCTGTTCACATTTCCTCTGTAGAGTTCAAGTTTTTCTTCAAAGCGTTCAATTAAAGTAAGTGCATCGGCGGCCCCGCCTGCAAATCCGCACAAAACTTTTCCCTGATATAATTTTCTGATTTTGTATGATCCTTGTTTAACAACCGTATTTCCAAGTGTTACCTGACCGTCGCCGCCAATTGCAGCTTCGCCATTATGTATTATACCTAATATAGTCGTTGATCTTATTTTCTTACTCACTTTTACCTCTGATAATTTTATAGGGGATTATCCTTGCAACTTTCGACGAATAATCCAAATAATCGTTTCCAAATTTATTAAGTAATTTTTTTTCTTCAAAATAAGTGCCAATGTAAAAATAAATCGCCGTACAGATTGAAAAAATCAAATATTGCAAATCCATAAAAGGACGAGCCAGTAACATCACAATACAAAAGAAGTAAACCGGATGTCTGCTGAATTTGTAAGGTCCTTCGGTTCTGAAAGTTAAATTTTCATCCAGTTGAGACATGTCATAAATACCGGTAAGCCATCTTTCAATCTGTGATATTCCCAAAAATTCTTTTAAGCAAAAATATTTTCCTGCCCATAAAAATCCTGCAAGTCCGAGCATTTGAACTACAAAAACTGCAAGATCGTAAGGATAAGGTAAATCATAAACAACCATTGTCAGATCGGGAAGCAGATCCCAGATAAAATATATTGCCGAAATTGAAATAATATTATATCCCAATCTGTAAAAGGCTATTTTATCACCCAGCCATAATAATAACCGTTTTTTAACAATCTCCGATGCAAGCACCGAATGAATTACGCCAAATAAGGCATAAAGCAAAACAGAATATATTATGTTAAAAAACAGCATTATATTTCTTTGCGCAACCTGGCAACAGGAATCATCATCTGTTCTCTGTATTTTGCCACGGTTCTTCTTGCAATATGAATTCCTTTATCTTTAAGAATTTGTGCAATTTTGTCGTCACTATAAGGCTTTGCCTTGTTTTCGCTGTCGCAGATTTCTTTTATCAACTCTTTAATATGTTTGTTGGAAATTTCGCGACCCGAATCTGTTGAAAGTCCTTCACTGAAAAAATATTTCAGTTCGTGAATTCCAACCGGACTCTGAACATATTTCCCATTTACAACACGACTTATTGTAGATATGTCCATCATCACTTCATCAGCAATATCTTTATAAATCATTGGTTTAAGTGCTTTTGGCCCATACTCGAAAAATTCATACTGTTTTTCAAATATTGCCCGCATAATTTTCAACAGTGTTTGTCGGCGCTGCTGAATAGAAGCAATAAACCATTTTGCCGATTCAAATTTTTCACGTAAAAATTTATGTGTCTCCTTTTCACGAGGAGAAATTTTTCTTTTTCGTTTGTTTGTTTCAAGCATTTCAAGGTAAGTCTGACTAATTGTAACAGAAGGCATTGCTCTGTCATTAAGCGATACAACATAGTTGTTTTCTACCTTTTCAATAATAAAATCAGGCGAAATCTGATTTGCCTGTTCCGATTCAATATTACCTGCACCCGGTTTTGGGTTAAGATGCTGAATTAATTCAAGGACAGATCTTAACGTATCTTTTGACATATCAAGATTTTTCTGAATTGCGTCAAAACGCTTATTTACAAAATCGTTGTAATGATCTGTAAGCATTTTTTCGGCAAGATAAGAATAATATGGATCGAGCGACAAATTCTGAATCTGAATTATCAAACATTCTTTTAAGCTTCTGGAAGCAATTCCAATCGGATCAAACAATTGAATCTTCTGCAGCAAAGCTTCGGCTTCTTCGTTTGAAACTTTGATATCTTCAAACATTTCAAGATTTGTTTTGAATTCAATTAAATCTTGTTTGAAGTATCCGTCTTTATCCAAACTTCCGACAATACTTTCTCCAAGCATTAATAAGTCTCTGTCAAGATCAAGAGTATTAAGCTGTTCCAGAAGATGATCAGTAAGTGTTTCAACAGCCGGTGCCAGAGGAGCAGTTTTTTCATCATCTTCGGCACTTTTGTTTATCCTGTTGCTCTCTATATCATCCTGATTCATATAATCTTCGTAATCAAAATCTTCTTCTGCAGCAACGTAATCCTCTTCAAACTCATCTGTCTCTTTTTCAGAATCAGTTTCCTTTGAATCTTCTTTCTGATCCTGACTCATCTCCATATCGTCAACCATAATTTCTTCGAGAATTGGATTGAGTTCAAGTTCGGTTTTTATTCTCTGTTCCAAAGCCAGCGTATTTAATTGCAGTAACTTTTGATACTGAATCTGCTGCGGAGATAATTTCTGCTGCTGGGCTAATTTTTGATGAAGCGCTAGCATTATCTGTCCTTTAATCTTTCTTGCAGTTTGTTATACCAATCTTCGCCATATTCTCTTACAAGTGATTCTTTGCAAAAGTTTACGACTGTAATCCCGGTTTCTTTTCCAAATTCAACAGCGTCCCTGCAGTCAGCATAATTTTCATATCTAAGTACGGGTCCGCCAAAATCTTCAACTCTTATAGGAAAAAGATGACAGGAAATTGGTTTTTTAAAATCGACTTTACCATCATAATATGCTTTTTCTATAGCACATTTGGCAACTTCGCCGTCGTAATATACAAATAAACATTCGCGGTTATCTTTACTTTTGGTCATAAGAATTCCTTGCTTTTCTTCCCAATAACCGCCTTTTTCTATTTCTTCGTAATATTCTTCCGGAATATAATCTTTTAAAACCGGAAGTATTTCATTTATAATATCTATTTCTTCATGAGTTAACGGAGCACCGAATTCGCTTTCCATTGTACAGCAGGCACCTTTACATTTGCTGAGATCACAAGTGAACTTCGTTTCTATCACATCCTTGTTAACTAATACATTATCTATGTCAATCAATTTTCAAGCCTAAATATAGTGGAATAATTTTTGCGAAAAGATAACAATTTTGATTAATTTATTAAAGAGTATTATTGAACCTGTGTAAAAAATCACATTTATGGAAATAAACGAAAAATTAATCCTTATTACAGGAGCTTCTTCCGGAATTGGAGAAGCAATTACAAAAGAGCTGTTGAACTACAACTGCAAAATTGCAATTATTGCCAGAACCAAAGAAAAACTCGATCTTATCCGACAAAAATCACCTGAATCAATTTTTGTTTTTCCCGGAGATGTTTCAGATAAAACCGAAGTTGACAGAATTTATTCAGAGATAAAATCTGCACTTGGTGTTCCCGATGTTGTAATTTTAAACGCAGGAATTTCTTCCAAATCAAGAATAGAAAATTTTAATTCAACAGATTTACTAAAAGTAATTGATACAAATCTTTCGGCAAATCTGTTTTGGCTGGAAAATATTTTACCCGATTTTATAAAACGTAAATCAGGATTTATTGCTGCTGTCTCAAGTATGGCTGATAACAAAGCTTATTCTTTGAGCAGTATCTACTGCGCAACAAAAGCAGCTTTAACAAATTATCTTGAAGGAATTTCAATTGAAGCTAAAAAATATAATATCAAAATTTGTACTGTTCGTCCGGGATTTGTAAAATCAGCAATCACAGATAAAAATGATTTTCAGATGCCATTTATGATGGAAGCTTCAAAGGCTGCAAAAATTATTGTAAAAGGAATTATAAAAGAGAAAAGATATATTGAATTCCCCTTTGTTATGCTGCTCTTAACCAGATTGATTGGAATTTTGCCTAACAGACTTTTTGAATATTTTTATTCCAGAAAGCTGCGGTGACTAAAGTTATATCCAACTGATAAAATTATACATTATCAATTGCTGAAATAACTTCCCATACAACTTTTTCTTTTCCGTAATATTTAATTCTTTTTTCCTGCAGATGAATTATTTTCCAATCAGCAAATAATTCTTCCAGATCTTTTCTGTCAAAAAATCTTTTCTCATTTTTTCCGATTTCAGATTTTAAATTGCTTTTCCCTTCTGCTCCGTGATTCAAATCGTTCGCTGAATTAAATCTTGAGAAAAATATTCCTTCGGGTAAAAGCAACGAGGAAATATTTTTTAAAATGGCTTTTGTTTTTTCATACTCGAAATAGTGAAGTGAAAGACTTGCATTAATCATTGAAAATTTTTCCGACTTAAAAGGAATTGGATTGTTCAAATCTGTTAAAACCGGAAAAATATTTTTTTCGGAAGATTTCAGTTTTTTCAATGCGTTAAAGGAAAAATCTATACTCACAACCTGAAAATTCAGCAAACTAAGAAACAGAGAATCTGCTCCGCTGCCACACCCTATATCAAGTGCTGAAAGTTGTTCAAACTCAGCAAAAAGATGCTTCCATTCTTTAAGCCAGCTTTCAGACGAAATTTCTTTTTTTGATTTTTCAAAAACTTCTTCCCAAAAAATTCTGCTCTTATTCTCCAATATCTTCATTCCATAATTCGGGTCTGTCACAAATAAATTTTTCCATAATCTCTTCACACTCGGAATTATTTTGCACAACAACTTCCACTCCGCGCGACTTTAACAACTCTTCGGCTCCCGTAAAATTTTTGTTTTCACCAATTACAACTTTCGGAATTTTATATAAAAGCACCGCACCTGAACACATATCACAGGGAGAGAGTGTTGTGTAAAGAGTTGCTTTCTGATAATCAGAAGCTTTTAATCTGCCTGCGTTTTCCAGACAATCCATTTCAGCGTGCAGAACAACACTGCTGTTTTGAATCCTTTTATTATGTCCGCGACCAACAATTTTATCATCAATAACTATAACAGAACCGATAGGAATTCCTCCCTCTTCCAATCCTTTTCTGGCTTCTTCAATTGCAGCTTTCATAAACTTATCCATCACTCCTCCAATTGGTTAAAAACATATCAACAGCATCTGCAAAATAAAATATTTCAATTAATAATATTTTATTTTCTTTTAAGTATCATTTTTAAACACTGTCTCAAAACAAGATTATACTCTTTGGAAAATTTGATATTTATAAAATTTTTCCCAAATTTTAGTGCCGGTCAAAATTCTGGAATATATTATGGTTAAAAAACAATTAATAAAAATAACTGCTCTCTTTTTTCTGCTAATAGTTTTAAGTTTTTCTCAGCAAAAAAATAATGCTGCGGATCTTCCTGTTTATAAAAAAAATCCTAATTATGAATCATTTATGAAATTATTCGAAACTTACAAACTAAAACAGGCAGATATAGTTTTTTTAGGAAATTCAATTACTCAGGGCGGAAACTGGACAGAATTACTTGGCAGAAAAAACATTGCAAACAGAGGAATTCCGGGCGATGTGCTTGAAGGATTTTTAGCAAGAATTAACGACGTGATAAAATTACGGCCTGAAATTTGTATAATTATGGGTGGAATAAATGACGTTTATGCATGGATTCCGGTTGAAACTATTTATAAGAATTATATTAAGCTTTTACGAAGGCTTAAAAGAAAGTCTGTAAAACCAATTTTGATTTCAACTTTGTATGCGGCAAAAGAATATCCGAACAGTGAAACACGCAATAAAGAAATTTCAAAATTGAATAAAAAAGTAAAAAAATATGCAAATCAATATAATATTGAATATCTGGATTTAAACAAATTTCTCTCGCAAAACGAATATCTCAAGCAGGATGTAACTTTTGACGGAATACATCTTAACTGGCTTGGTTATAAAATCTGGACCGAACAGCTTGATAAAATTTTGCAAAAAGCCGGATATTAAAATTGTACAAAGGAGTTTCAAATGAATAATTCAACTGAAAAAAACTTTATCAAACATCCTTTAAAACTGGTAAGTATGGTTTTTGTCATACTGCTTGTGCTAAGTTTTCTTCCAACGGAAACAGAAATTTTTGGAATTCAGTTAAAACCAGTGGATGTAATTTCCGATTTTTCAGCTGAAGAAGAATCAGAAGATTATTATGATGAAGAAAATGTTGATACCGAAAACGAAGAAGAGGAACCAAAAGTAAATGAAGCCGGATTTTCTTTAATTCCCGGAATATCAAAATTAGGTAGCTGGTTCGACAATGAACTTGATAAACTTGCCTCTGCAAACTCAATTCCTGCACAGGGAAAGAAAGTTAAAATCTCAGGCAATGTTAACCAGATGAAACATTTCTTCGATGCTCTTAAAAAATCTAAATCGCAAAAAGTTAGAATAGCTCACTATGGTGATTCTGCAATTGAAGGTGATAATATCTCCTGCGAACTTAGAGACAGATTACAGAAAAAATTTGGTGGTAAAGGATTAGGTTTTCTTGCCATAACTTCGCAGGATGTGTCTTTTCGGCAGACAGTAACTCACAGTTTTTCAGACACCTGGAAAAACGCTTCAATTTTTACTTCCAACCCTAAAAAACTTCCTGTCGGAATTAACGGCGAAATTTTCTCGCCAAAATCTAAAAGCTGGATACAATATATTACAAGAAATAAATACAGACGTGTAAAAAACTTCAACACTGTTAATCTTTACTACAGCAATGCAAAAGGAAAAGTAGATTATTCTTTTGATAAAAAAGGAAAAACTTCCGCGCAGCTTGAAAGTGGTAAAGGAATTAAAGAACTTCAGCTTAAAGCTCCCCGTAAAGCAAAACAGATAAAAATAGATTTTCCTCAAAAAGATATGGGGTTTTTCTATGGTGTGAGTCTGGAAAACGGAAACGGAGTTTATTTGGATAATTTCCCTCTTCGCGGAAACTCCGGTGTTAATTTATACGATATCAAATCTTCAACTTTAAAAGAATTTTCAAAGTTTCTTGATTATAAGCTTGTTGTGCTTTATTTCGGACTCAACATAGCCGGAAATAATAAAAAGGCCAACTACACCTGGTATGAAAAGAAAATGACCAAGGTGATTAATAAATTCAAAAAAGCTTTCCCTGAATGCAGTTTTCTTGTTGTAAGTGTAAGTGATAAAAGCATCAAAAAAGGACGCAAATTTGTGACAAATCCGAGCATTCCGAAATTAGTTAAAGCACAAAGAAACATTGCAAAGAAAACAAATGTTGCTTTCTGGAATTTATTTGAAGCAATGGGCGGAAAAAATTCAATGAATAAATGGGTAAAATCTTCACCTAAATTAGCTTCAAGCGATTACACGCATTTTACACTTGCTGGTTCAAAAAAGGTAGCTTCTCTTTTAGCAGAAGCCTTAATTAATTGTTACGAAGAAAACAAATAAGGTTTTTATCTCAATATGGAATTTATCAACAATTTTTTGAACCTTTTAGCTTTTGACGAATATGAACCACTGATTTTTAACAGTGGTTTCTTCTTGTATCTATTCTTTTTCTGTCTGGTATTTTACCAGCTTTTTTATAGAAATCAGAAAGCAAGAAGCATTTATCTACTGCTTATTTCTCTTTTCTTTTATTACAAATCGAGCGGATTATATTTTATTCTGATTGTTGTCAGTTCATTAATCGATTTTAATGCCGGTAAATGGGTCGCTCAGACAAGCTCGCAATCAAAGAAAAAAGTTTTAATGATCCTGAGTGTTATTACAAATTTCGGATTGTTGGGATATTTCAAATACACAAATTTCTTCCTCGACTTTCTGAATGATATTAATGCCGGCCATTTTGATGCCGCAGATATCTTTCTGCCTGTCGGGATTTCATTCTTCACGTTTCAGTCATTAAGCTACACAATTGATATATACAGAGGGAAACTCGATCCTGAAGAAAGCTTTACAGATTTCCTGTTTTTTGTTTCATTCTTTCCGCAGCTTGTTGCCGGACCAATTGTTCGTGCAAAAGAGTTTTTACCTCAAATTAAACAAAAACTGCATATCACCGAAGCAGATATTGGCAAGGCAGTCTATTTAATTGCAGCCGGATTATTTAAAAAAGCCGTGATTGCAGATTATATAAGTATAAATTTTGTCGACAGAATTTTCGAAATGCCCACCAGATACACTGGCTTTGAAAATTTAATGGGACTTTACGGATATGCTCTTCAAATCTACTGCGATTTTTCGGGTTACTCTGATATGGCAATCGGATTGGCGCTGCTGCTTGGTTTCCGTCTGCCGCTTAACTTCGATTCTCCATATCAATCTGCAAGTATAACAGAGTTTTGGAGAAGGTGGCATATTTCCCTTTCAGCCTGGTTAAAAGATTATCTCTACATTTCACTTGGCGGTAACAGAAAAGGTAAACTAAAACAGTATCGCAATCTTTTACTTACAATGCTTTTGGGCGGATTGTGGCACGGAGCAGCCTGGCGATTTGTCGTCTGGGGCGGAATTCACGGTCTGGCACTCGCATTTGAAAAAATGATTAATCTTCCTGACTGGGTAAACAAAAATAAATTTACCAGAATTTTTGGAATTCTTTTAACTTTCCACATAGTTTGTTTATGCTGGATATTTTTCCGTGCAGAATCATTTGCAGTCGGGATGGAAATGATTAATCAGATTCTTTTCTACTTCCACGGAGAAGTTTTTACACAATTTATTGTTGGTTATCCTGCTGTATTTGCACTTATCATTGCCGGATTTATTTTACATTTTGTACCGAGAAGTATGGAATTAAAATCGGAATTGCTAGTCGGAAAACTCCCGACATACGGAAAAGCAATACTTTTGGTTGCCGTTATCTGGCTCGTTATTCAGGTAAGGTCATCCGACATTCAGCCGTTTATCTATTTTCAATTTTAATACAGGGGGAAACAAGAGTTTCCCCTTTTTGTTTTAAAAGTTATATATTTACTTGTGAATTTTGGAATCTTCCCAAATTTGCTCAAACTAAAATTATCAAAATATCGAAATGGTCCGCTATATGAAAAGAACAGCATTTCTTGTAATTATCTTTTTATTGTTTATTGTATCGTCAACCGCACAGCAAAATGTACAATTGTTAAAACAGGAAGCTGTTCAGCATATGGAAGCGGCCCGCTTTGGCGAAGCTCTCGATCTTCTTAACAAAGTTATAACTTCTCAGCCCAGAATTGCAGAAAATTATTATTTGCGCGCAAAGTGCTTTGAAAACAGAAATTCCAACTATAATGCAATAGTTGATTTCAGACGTGCAATTAATCTTCTTAAATCAGATCGCACGGTAAGTGAAGAACTTCGTTCGCAAATAAATGCCGAATACAATAATTTATTAACTATCTGGCACGCAGAAATTAACAAACGTATTAACGGATACAAACGTGAAATTGCAATAAATCCAAACAACGCATTTAACTATTTGGAAATCGGGAAAAATTACAGACTTCTCGAAGAATGGAAAACAGCCGAAGAGTGGTACGATCAGTATCTTTCCAGAGATGATAATCCTTCCCCCGATGAAATAATTCGCTACACTGAAATTTTAGCAAAAACCAAAAGCATTAAAAAAGGTGAAATTGTTCTTAAAAAATTCACTTTAAAATATCCTGAAGACTGGCGCTTATGGAGCAAATACGGCTATTTCACAATGTGGGTAGGAAACTACAAAAACGCACAAAAAGCTTTTGAACAGGCTCTAAGTTTTAAACCTTATTTTACCGAAGCGCTGGAAGGACTTGAACAAGCGAAAAGAAAGCCTTACGTGCGTGTAAAACAGAAAACAACCCGCAAAAAAGAATATGCTATAGATCGTTATTACAGAATTTTGAAAAAAAATCCTGCAAATACAGATATCCGTTATAAATTAATTGATGAACTGATTGATAAAAAACGAATTGAAGAAGCTTTTCAACAACTTCAGTTTCTTTCAAAAAATCCTGTAAATCAGGAAAAGTTTGATAAAAAATTGAAGTTTGTAACAAACTATCGCGACAGTCTCTATCAACTGGAAATACAGGATCTGCAGAACAGAGTTGAACTAAATCCCAACGACAAAGATGCAATAAAAAAACTTGCTGAATATTATGAATATCTGGAAGATTACGAATCAGCAATTGTGATTCTTGATACTTATCTGACAGAAAATCCAAATGAAACCGATACTGAATTATTATACAGATATGCAAGATTATCAGCCTGGATAAAGGAATTTGACCGGGCTCTTGAAATAATGGATAAAATATTAGCAACTAATCCAGACAATCTCGATTATCAAATGTTTAAGGCACAGATATTAATCTGGACTCCGCAGCAGCTTGATGTTGCAGAATCACTGCTTGATAAAGTTTACGCCAAAAGACCAAATTCAATTGATGTTATTGTTTCATTCGGTTCTTTAAGACTTCTTCAGGATAACCCTGAAGCTGCTCAGGAATTATGCAATAAAGCAAAAGAAATTAATCCTTCTCATCAGGATGCGTTAAAGCTTCAGTCTAATATTGATTTTTACCTGTTAAGAGCGGAAGAAGAAAAAACGCTTGTAATACTTGAAGAGGGTCGACAATTATTCCTCGACAGTGATTGTAAAGAAGCATTAAAATATTATGAAAAATATCTTGAAGAGGCTACTCCTACAAATTTATTGTTAAAAGAATATGGCGATGTAAATTTCTGTGCTGAAAATTATGACAAAGCATTGGAAATTTATCAGGGAATTCTTGCTGACGGATATGATTACGATGTGGCTTTAATGGAAGCAAAAGCATTTTTTGCCAAAGGCGATTCACTAAAAGCAGTTGAAAAATTTGAAATGATCGTCCAGGAAGAACCGGATGATTTTGAATCAAATCTGTTCCTGTGCGATGCATATACAAAAGCAGAAATTTAC
This sequence comes from Rhodothermaceae bacterium, assembly GCA_041725875.1. GTDB lineage: Bacteria > Bacteroidota > Ignavibacteria > Ignavibacteriales > Melioribacteraceae > JBGRQB01. The sequence goes on along the minus strand of JBGRQB010000070.1, from coordinate 1,605 downwards.
GATTCAGCAAAAGCAGTGGTTGAACGATTAAGAGCCTGGGATCTTGATTCAGCTGAAATTGCAATGGTAAATTTACGTGAGACCTGGATTCCGGTTACGGGAATTATGGGAACCATTGAAGCTTTTCCTGCATATGTAGGGTTTGCTCCCACAGGCGGATTTTACACTGATAATCTTGGTTTCAGATTGCTGACTTATGGCGGAAGATTGGAACTTGGTATAAATCGTTACCTTGCTATCGGTGCTTCCTTTTACAAATCACAAATTTATAAAAACAGCGCAACCCGTGATTATAATTCGTTTAAGGGACATATTTTCCTTAATTTATCATACAACTTCAGAGCCGATTTTGGATATGGTGTAGTTAACACTCCCGGCTTTGATAAAGAAGATGAAATTGAAGCAAATGTAGATTATCTTGAAAAAGATTTAATGCGTTTCACTTTCAGTTACAAACACTCTTATTCCGGAATTTTATTGTATACCTCAAGTTTTGTAGATTTTCCAAAACAATATAAAACTGATCATTATAAACTTTCCGGTTCTTATTTGCTCAACGATGCCCTTTTGTTTAAGGGTTATTTCCAATATCTTCGTAATACTGATGAGAACGAAGGTAACAGTTTTCAGCTAAAACCGGGATATTTTCTGAAAGATTATCTTTTACTCGGATATGAATTCTATTATTCCAATTATAAATTTGAAAGTAAACTTTATTATACACCAATAGATTTCGAATCACATTCAGCCTGGGCCGACTGGATTGTTTCAGATACAGAACGATTACAATTTACCTTTAGCGGTAAACTTGGAATTGTTTCTGCGGAGAACACAAACATTATTCGCGAACTGGGTCTGAAAACCAAATACAAACCGGCCAAAAACTTCACTTTAGAAGGTGAATTGACCGTAGGCAGCACTGTCCGACAAAAATCAACTTACGCTTCGGAAGATCCTACTGCTGCAGAAAGAACTTTCAGTTACAGTTTTGCTTCAGGAAGAATATCTATTTTCTGGAATTTATGGTAAACAGAAATACCACTTTTGAGTAATTTAAATTGTTCTTCGAGTTTTCTATTTTCATTTAATCTGCAATTTTAAATCAATCTTGCACAGGATGAACGACAAGAAAAAGACAAAAGCTCAACTGATTGAAGAATTAAACGAACTCAGGAAAAAGTTTAATTCATACGATGAAAAAATTTGTTCCGATTTTATCAGAAATTGCCATCTGGGAACGGAAGAACATTTACTGGAAAATCTTTCAGTATTAAATTCTGTTAATGACGGCATTCTGATTGTCGATCTTGAACAAAAGGGCATTTTTATAAATGATCTGGCAAAACAGAAATTGGAATTCCGTAGTTCCGATATTTTAAAGAAAAAGTTTTTACCGGATATTTTTATTCCTTCCGAAGATATTACAGCAGAAGAAATTTTAACAATGGTTCTGAAAAACGGGAAAAGTTATACCTCTTCTACTGAGAAACTTATTAAAAAAGATGGTCATCAATTTTATGTAACTATTTCTGTTTCCCCTTTTATTAAGGCGGGAAATATAAATGGCGCGGTTATCTCTTTTACAGATATTACGGAAACCAAACT
>JBGRQB010000069.1:0-19672 GCA_041725875.1 Rhodothermaceae bacterium | reverse complement strand
GTAGGGTTTGAAATGTTTCTGTGTGTAAATGTGTCGTTACCGCAGATAAGTTTCATATCAGTAGGAACCGGACCGGACACTTTTGTTTTTGAAGGAAGAACACAGGAAACTTTTACAGCAATCATTGCGCGGTGAAGTTGGTTCGGGTAAAAGATTTCTCCCCAGCTTAATGCAACTTTTTCACCTTTATCATTTTCAATTGTTACATACAGATCAACATCTGGTGAAAAGGTTTTGTGATTCTTTTTATTGATCATTCTTTTGTTAAGAATATCAAAAATGCTGTAACCGTAATAAGTGTAAGCGCCAACAAATTCCGGTTTGTTTTCGTCATTTAATAAAGCTTCTTTTACAGTAAGTTTTCTTAGTTGAAGTTCATTAAAGTTTACTTCGCCGTTAAGTTTTGTCTCACCTTCTACAAAAACTTTTTGTGTTTTTAATTCTGTTACAGGTGAGTTATCAAAAAAATCGTTGGAAGTTGTTTCATCTATTATTTGTGCAAAGCTGATTACACTCATTAATATAATTGTAAAAATAAATTTCATTGTGAACCCTTTTTATTTTATGTGGAATAAAAAAGACACCGGGCTGTCTCCGCTAGCCCGATGTCAGTTCAGAATGAGTTTTATAAACTCAGACTAATTTCACCTGTAATAAATCTTCCTAAAGAAGTTCTGTCGTAATGCTTCTGGAATTTATTATCAAATAAATTCTGAATACCAACAGAAAGATTTATATGCTTATATAATTTTTTCCAGAATTTTATATCTACTGTTGCGTGACTTTCAATTAAAGAGCTGTACTCTTTATCTGTGTCTTTGTCATAAACAGTTGCTGCGTTATCATCAGTTGTAAATTGTTCACTTTTGTAATGCACAGATACTGATGTATTTACATATTTATTAAGATAAGTAAAACCAAAGTTGATCATATGTTCAGGAGTGTAAGTAAGTTCTTTTCCTTCAAGATCAGTATTATCTTTAAACTCTTTTATTTCCGAACTTGTATAAGTGTAGTTTGTAAACAAAGAAACTTTTGGTGAGATAAACCATTTGATATCAAGATCTGCACCCATAATATTCACTTTAGTAATATTATCTTTTTTAACTACTTTTTTCTTTCCGCCAAAAATTGATTCGCCTGTCTCTATATAATAAAGAAAATCGTTTCCTACCATATAGTAGAAACTAGGAAGAATAAATAGTTTTTTTGCAAAATCCATATTCATTCCGAATTCAATATTGTTAACAGTTTCAGGGTCAAGTTCAGGATTAGCTTCTTTAAAAGCACCGCTGATAAAACCGCTTCTTGTTAAATCATCCAAAGTTGCAGCTCTGAAACCCTGACTGTAAGAAGCGTACATACTTAATGAGTTAGTCATTTTATACTGCATAGCAAATTTTGGAGTAAATGATTTCCAGTCGTACTCTTCAAGTTTGCCTTCAAACTTTTTCATAAACCCAACAGGGCTTTCATTTCCAACTGCAGTGACATTAAATTCACCATTTGTAAAAAGAACCTGATCAATTCTGAATCCGGCAATAATTCTTACTTTTTCGTTAAACTGCCATTCATCCTGAATAAAGAATGCGCCGGAGTTCATATCACCTTTGTTTGCAACAACATCAGGTGTAGTTTTGTAAACATCGGCTCCTTCAATTTTACCAATTTTTATCTCACCACCAAGAGTAATATTGTGATCACCCATTGGATAATTAGCGTTAATTAAAACGCCCATATCAGATCTGTCGGAATCAACATCATATCTTTGATAAGCACCTTTTTTAATTGATTCAGAAACGCGCAGATAATTTTCCATCTGATAGTAAGCACTTAGATCAACTTTAAATCCAAATAGTTCAGATCTGTATTTACTTTTAATAAAATCGGTCTTGTGAGTTGAGTAAGAACCATCTTCGGCAATAATTTTTACACCGCGTCCTCTTTTATCATCATAGTGACTATATTCAAGTTCTGCAAAGCTGTCTTCGGAAAGAAGCATTCCGACTTTACCGGAAAGCGTAAGTTCTTCCATAAAAGATTCTACAGTTGTAGTATCTCTCCACGGTTCTTTTGTATCTATATAACCGTCAGATTGTCTGTTAGTTGCTGACAAGCTGAAATAGAGTCCGGTTTCTTCTCCTAAAAATCCTGAAAGATATCCTGACTCTTTATGAGTGTTATAATCTGAATATGCAAAAGTTGCATTTCCGGAAAAGCCGGGAGTTCTTTTTCTTTTTGTGATCATATTAACAACACCACCCATAGCGTTGTTACCATAAATTGATGATCCGGGACCTTTATAAATCTCAACCTTTTCAATATCGTTAATGTTTATTCTGTTCCAGTTAATTGTTCCGCCGTCGGTTTTGTTTATCGGTACACCATCAACAAGGGCAAGAACTCTTCCCTGCTCCGCACCTGTGATTCCGCGGATACCGATTACGGGTCTGTCAAAAACACCTGTGGTTCTGTCAACATTAACGCCGGCTGTTCCTTTGAAAAGTTCATCAATACTTTGTGCGGCACTTGCCTTAACTCTTCTTGGAGAGATAAGTTCAATTCTGCCCGGAATGTTGCTGATAGTCTGCTCCGATCTTGTTGCGGTTACCACGACTTCGTCAGCTTCAACAACTGCACGGAACATTTCTATTTCAAGTTCAACGTTCCCGTTTCTCACGTAAATGTTTTTAATTACTTTACCATAGCCTACGTAGCTTGCTATAATTCTTAGCTGACCTTCTTCAAGATTAGCAAATTGAAATTCACCTTTGTTGTTTGTTGTTGTTCCCGGAATATCTCTATCCAAAAGAATATTTACCCCTACTAACGGAGCATCAGTTTCCGCATCAACAATTTTTCCACTTACGGTTCCCTGAGCAAAAAGAGAGCCGAACACACACACACTCAAAAACAGAAAAAGTAACTTTTTCATTTCAATATTTATCTCCTATAAATAATTAATGTCCCAATCCGTGAACCATTAAAATCATATGCTCCATAGTTTTCAGAATTTCAGTCATATACTCTTTAACAGCTTTAACACTCCCGGGAAGAGTATAGATTATCATTTTATCTTTAACTCCCACAACTGCTCTGCTTATTAAAGCGTTCGGAATTTCCTGTCCATACTTAATTCTGATATGCTCCATAATTCCCGGAACAAGTTTGTCTGAATAATCTGCCACCACATCCGGAGTTATATCTCTTGGTCCAATACCTGTGCCACCGGTTGTGATTACAATGTCATAATTGTCATCTTTTGCCTTATTCAATAGCTCAAGCAGTCGCTCTTTTTCATCCGGAATGATCTCGCCATTCAGTTCCAGATGCCACCTTTTATTCTGATAGTGATTTATCAAAAAATTATTTACTGTGGGACCGCTTAAGTCCTTATATTCTCCCGAGTTAGCTCTGTCGCTCAAAGTGATAACTTTCACTTTTAACGGACGTGGCACATACTCAATTTTATCATCATTTTTAATTTCTCCGCCTTTAATTACTCTGGTAAAGATCCCAGATTTAGGCATAACACATTTACCAACTTCAACATAAATTGCACAGCCGTCACCGTGGCATTTTTTGCCAATCTGGGTAACTTCCATTTCAGTGCCACCAATTTTGAAGCGGTCGAGAACTGCCACCTTTTTATAATCTATTCCTTTTGTGGTGATATTTTCTGCAAATTCACCGGGAGCAAATCCTCTGTCATCAGCATCTGTAACAGAAAAATTATCTACATCTTCCTGTGCCAGCATACTTACCTGTCGGTGCCACTTTCCGGAATGAGCATCCCCCTTTATTCCTTCTTCGTAAAGTTCAACTCTTTCCACAGGTTTTTTGATAGTTCCTTTTTCAACAGAAATGTTGAGTGAAACTATGTGACGATCGTTTTCATCAAATTTTACTTCCATCTCATTAAGCCTTTATATTTATTTAAAATCCGTGTCGGATTTCTCTTTATTAATCAGTTTTATATTTCCAATTTTCATCTCTTTATCTGCTGCTTTACACATATCATAGATTGTAAGGAGCGCAACATTTACAGCAGTGAGTGCTTCCATTTCAATGCCTGTCTGACCAATACATTTTGCATAGCTTTCAATTCTTACTCCGGTATCTGTTAACTCGGAACGGACATCAAGTTTTGAAATTTGCAGCGGGTGACAAAGAGGAATTAACTCAGATGTTTTTTTGCCTCCCTGAATTCCGGCTATTTCGGCAATGGTTAAAACATCCCCCTTTTTCATTTTATTTTCTTTTATAAGATTGACAGTCTCAGGAGAAAGAAAGATAAATCCCTCAGCCGATGCTTGTCTGTATTGAATGTTCTTTCCGCTTACATCAACCATATTGGCTTTGCCATCCTGATTTACATGTGTGAGTTCATTCATTTTATCCTCCCATATTATAAAATTTATTGGTTGATGCTGATTCACCACATTTGGGTTTAAGCTGAATTGCCTGTTCAAAAGCTTCTTCATAAGGTACTTCACGAATGCTGATTCCCGCATCGTTAAAGAGACAAGGTTTAATATATCCGTCGCTTGTTAAACGCAACCTGTTACATATTTTGCAATCGCCGCCAGTTCCGCCGTGAACAATTCCGAACTTCCCTTTTTCAAGATCCATCTGACTGATAAATCGAATCTGAACATCATTTCTTTCAGCCCATTCGGCAAGTTCAGCGGCATCTGGTTCGTGAATATCTTTTTTAATTACTGTATTTATTTTAACAGGATTTAATCCTGCTTCTTTGGCTGCTTCAATTCCCACAAGTACATCGTGAAGCTCTCCTCCTCTGGTTACTGCTTTAAACTTCAGCGGATGAAGTGTATCCAGACTCACATTAACTCTGCCAAGTCCCGCCTTTTTAAGATCTTTTGCATATTTGGGAAGAAGTATTCCGTTGGTTGTCATTCCCAAATCGTTAATGCCTTTTATTTCTGCAAGCATTTTTACCAGATCAACAATGCCTTTTCTTACTAAAGGTTCACCTCCAGTGAGACGAACTTTATTAATTCCTTTTGCAACTGCAACGCGGGTAAATTCTACAATCTCTTCAAACTTCAAAACCTTATCATGTTCAATCAGATTAATTCCCTCTGCTGGCATACAATAGGTGCAGCGCAAATTACATCTGTCGGTAACCGAAATTCTCAGATAATTTATATTTCTGTTATAGCTGTCTAACATTTACAAAACTTCCTTTCTCAAGCACACTTACTCCAACCGGAAAGTGTATGATTCCAAATGCACCTGCAAGTGCATTGATATGGGCAGAACCGTGATAATCTACTTTTTTAATTTTCCCGTCAGAAGTCACTTCAACAGGAAACCAGGCTTTTCTTACAGTCTTTTTTCTTGAAACAGATTCTGCCAGTTCAAGCTGAACTTCGTTAACTTTTTCTGTTCTTCCCATCATTCCGTAAATAAGAGTTTTTGCAAAAAGCTCAAATATCAAATATGATGAAACAGGATTTCCCGGTAAGCCAAACACATAACAATCATCAGCAACGCCAAACACTGTAGGTTTACCCGGCTGAACAGCCACTTTATCAAAAAGAAGATTAAAGCCTGCTTTTTTAAGTAATCCGGGAACAAGATCAAAATCTCCCATTGAAACTCCGCCTGTAAGAAGAATAAGGTCATTTTCCAATTTAGCTTTTGTTATAAACTCGCTGATTACCTCTTCTTCATCGGAAGCAACGCCGTAGTAAGTTGCATCAATTCCCATACTTTTACATTGGGCAATCAACTGATAGCTGTTGGTATTTCTTATTTGTCCGGAAGCCGGAGTTATCTGCGGATCAACAATTTCATCTCCGGTTGCAATTATTCCAATCTTTGGTAATTTATAGACTTCCGGTTCAACGCAGCCTACCATTGCCATTGGCGCTATGTGACGCGAAGTTAACATAACTCCCTTTTCAAGAACCTTATCTCCGGCTTTTACATCTTCACCTTTTTTGCAGATGTTTTTTCCGGTTTTATCTTTTAGAAACTTAATTTTATTTTCAGCCGTTTCTTCTGTCTCTTCAACAATAATTACACAGTCGGCTCCTAAAGGTATCATCGCACCGGTCATTATTTTTGAACAGGTGTTTGGTGTAATTTTTTTCTCAGGAGTTTTTCCTGCTGGAATTACTTCTATCAGTTCAAGTTCATTTTTTATATCTTCAGATCTGCAGGCAAATCCGTCCATTGCAGATTTATCAAACGGAGGCATATCCATATCGGAGTGTACATCCTGTGCAAGAATTCGGTTAAGGGATTCTGTAAACTTTACTTTTTCAGTTCCTAAAACTCTTACATTTTTTTCAACTATCTCAATTGCTTCTTCAAATGGTATCATTCTGTAATCCGTTAATTAAAAATTTTACAAGCTGTTGCCTTAAAATTCACAACAACTTTTTTTCCTATCTGAATATCTAAACTTTTCAACGATTCTCTTGTAAGCAAAGCAATAATGCTTATGCCTATATCGACTGTTACTTCGCTTCCCAAGCTCGCAGGGGCAATGTCTGTTACAATTCCCTCAAAATGATTTTTTGCACTGTCAGCAGTGTTAGTATTGGAAATTGTAATGCTTTCTATTCCCAGCATCAGATAACATTCGCCTTCTTCTGCGTTTGTTGCAACTGTAATTTTTATATCGTTAACACAAAAAGATTTTAACTCGGAATCGGGATTGCTTTTAAGTTCACCTTTAACAAAATTCCTTATTCCGATAAACTTTGCTACAAATTCAGATTTGGGATGAGCAAATATTGTGTCGGGAGTGCCTGTCTGGATAACCTCTCCCTCTTCCATAATTGCAATTCTGTTTGCAAGTGATACAGCTTCTTCATAATCGTGTGTAACGTGAATTACTGTTTTACCTGCTCTGTTTATTTTACGCAGAAGTTTTCTCATTTCTGCTTTTGATTTTATGTCGAGTGACGAAATCGGTTCGTCGAGTAAAAGTATTTCCGGCTCAGATGCAAGTGTACGGGCAAGAGCCACACGCTGACTTTCACCACCACTCAGTGTTCCTACTTTCCTGTCAATAAGATGAAGGGCTTCAACGCGGGAAAGGAGTTCTTCTACTCGCGCCTGTCGCTTATCTTTATCATATTTTCTGCTTTTAAGAGGAAACAAAACATTTTCGCGCACGGTCATATGCGGAAAGAGATTATTATCCTGATAGACAAGTCCTATCTTCCTGTCCTGGATTTTTTCGTTCTCAATATTTTTCCCGGAAAGAATTATTTCTCCGTCATCCTGTTTTACAAATCCGGCAATAGTTTCGAGTAATACAGATTTACCTACACCTGACAGACCAAGAATAACAAAATACTCTCCTTCTGTTATTTCGAGATTAACAGGTTTGAGTTCAAAATTACCCAGTTGTTTCTTTATATTTTTAATCTCAAGTATCAACGCGTTTTTTTCCTATTAATCTGAATGCAAGAAAGAAGCCGAGACAAATTGTGATAAATAAAACAGTAACCGGCATAGAGTATTTTAATCCAAAAGAAGTGAAGCGTTCGTAAATCATCACCGGAGTGGTAATAGGATGATAGGCAACTATTATCACTGCGCCAAATTCGCTCATTCCTCTAGCCCACATTAAAATCAATCCAGAAAGAATTGAACGCCAGGCCAGCGGAAGTGAAACTGTGAAAAATACTCTTGTCTGAGATGCTCCTAAATTAAGAGCGGCTTTTTCATATTTTTCCGGCACAGCAGAAAATCCGTCGCGCGCTGCATTAATCAAAAAAGGCACACTTACAAAAGCCATTGCAAGCATAATTCCGGCAGGGTTTCCGACAAAGCTAAACCCCATTGATTTTGCAGTGCTTCCAATAACACTGTCTCTGGAAATCATTCCGAGTATTGCAATACCAGCGGCAGAATGAGGAATGATGATAGGAAGATCAATTACGCCGTTAACAAGTTTTTTAAGCGGAAAGTTTTTTCTGGCTAAAATATATGAAAGCGGAATAGAAAAAACTGCGCATAAAAACGTACCCGCCATTGAAGTCCAGATAGTAAGCCAGATGCTGTTTTGCACTTCGGCTTCCAGACTAACATCAATCAGTTCTTTTAACGGTGTTTCAAAATAAATTCCTATGAAGGGTGCAACTATAAAAAGCAGAATTACTCCCCCGAGAAATAAAAACACCCAGTTAAAAATATCTTTTTTAAGTGTTGTAATCATTTTAATTAAAAAAACTGAACTTCGTAATGAAGTTCAGTTATAATTTATTTTGCACTCGCAAATTGTTTTAATTCTTTTGGTATTTTATTAAAGGTTGAGGTCGGACTCGGTATCAAAGTCGGCTGTCCGTTTTTCTCAAGAATTTTTAATCCGTTTTCTTTAGATAAAACAAACGTTAAAAACTTTTTAGCTGCTTCGGGATTTGGAGAATTTTTAGGAATAGTAATTCCGTAAACCATTGGTGCACCTTTTTTGGTAATTTTCTCACCAGGTTTCTTTCCTGAAATTTCAACAGTTGCCAATTTATAGTTGTCAGCAAATTTAGTTTGTTTCAGGTTGATTTCATCCGGTAATAAAATATATTTCAAACCGTGCTGCTCGGCAACAGATCTGTAAAGAAATATATAATCTAATTCACCTGATTCAAGAAGAGCAAGCAGATCAGTTTCTTTTGGTCTGATATACTCATTATCCTTTGCAAGAAGTTTATCGGAAACACCTTTTTCATTGTAGAAATTTTCTGCAAGTCTCATAGTTAATACTGATCTGTATCCGCAAGGATCGGCATTAGGGTCGGAGCGACCAAAGGCAACTTCTTTATCAAGTAAAACCTTGTACCAGTTTTCTTTATTAATTTCGTGATGTTTTTTTGAATGTTCTGTGTACACGATTGTCATTTCATTTGCAGCAAACTTGATGTTCCAGTCTGCGTGATCAGGAATTAAAAGATTATCAATTACTGTATAATCTGCAGATGCCATAATGTCGCAAGGCTTTTTAAGATCGGAAATTTTTCTTGCGCAGGTTCTGCTTCCGGCAATCTCTTTTTCAATTTTTATTTCGGGGTGAATTTTGTTAAACTCAGTAATAATTTCCTTAAACGGGACTGATAAACTTCCGGCGTGGAAAATTACAAGTTTCTCCTCTTTCTTTTGAGAGGCGCAGGCAAATAACAATAATGAAGCAAGAATTAATGCGGTAAAACGGGTAACAGTTTTCATTAAACCTATCCTATATTATTTATTTTTTCAGCGTCATCCTTTATACTTTCCAGAGTAATATCTTTCATTCGCTCTTCAATCTGTTTCTGTATATTCCAAAAAAAGTGATTAAAGTAACTGTTGTATTTTTTGTTGTCTTCAATATTTTCGCCGGCAGCTTCCGAAACATCAAACTCCATTATTTTCCGATCTTCCAGCGCGTCATAAATTTCAAGCAGTGTCAGCGAGGTAAAATCGCGCCTGAGAATAAATCCTCCCTGGGTTCCCTTAGTACTTCCTGTAATTTCGTGCTTGCAAAGCATTGACATAATCTGCCTGATTTTAGAAGCATTCACACCAATCTTTTTTGAAATTTCTGTACTGTTTTGTGGTTCGGGAAACTTCTCGGCCAGAAAGCAGAGTGCCTTAACAGCAGTAGATAATTTTGTAGATGCAGACATTATTCGTTCTTATAAACACATTTTTCATTGTTATAGTAAGTGTAACATATAAATAAATTTTTATCAATAAAAAAATTTAAATATTAGGAAAAAAATCTATAATTCTTATATTTACATCGTGTGTTTTACTTAGTAATAGAGAATTATTTCATTATCAAATATTTGTAATGTAAGGAGATCTTTTAATGAACGTAACAGAAATGTTAGAGGCGCGTACACTTCTGAAGGAGTTTACTTATGACATCACTCCTTTGGAAAAAGGCTACACTGACAAAACCGTTTATGTTGATTTGTCGACTAACGAAGTTAAAATTAAAGACGTACCTGCCCTTGTTAAGGAAAAATTCATTGGTGGTAAAGGTTACGGATTAAAATATTTGTGGGATGCAACTACACCAGAAACCAAGTGGAATGATCCTGAAAACGAAGTTATCATTTCCGGCGGACCTATCTGTGGTATCACTCAATATTCCGGAACCGGTAAATCACTTTGTGTATCCATATCTCCTCAAACTGACGCCCCTATGGATAGTAATGTTGGTGGTTTCTTTGGCCCTTTCCTTAAAATTAACGGATTTGATGCAATTGAGCTTCAGGGTAAAGCTGAAGAAGATGTAATTATTATTCTTGATTGCCGCGAAGGTAAAGGAAAAATAACAATTGAAAAAGCACCAAAAGAAGCTATTGACAGTCATACTTTGTCAGAGCAGTTAACTGAAATGTATTCCCAAAAAGAAACGGATAAAATGAAAGTTGCAGTTGTATCAGCCGGTACGGCAGCAGATCATTCATTAATTGGGATGTTAAACTTCAGTTTTTACGATCTTAAAAAGAAACGTGTAAGATTAAAGCAGGCCGGCCGTGGCGGTATCGGTACTGTTTTCAGAGATAAAAAAGTTAAAGCTCTTGTTGCTCTTGTTCCTAAAATTGATCCTAATATGAACAATGTTGTTGATATGGCTGCAATTAAGGAAAGAGGAAAAAGATTTAACAAGGAAATGAAAGATCTTGATGACGAACAATGCGAAATGAGAGCAAAAGGTACTGCGCATCTTGTTGAAATTATGAACGATTACGATCTTCTTCCTGTTAATAACTACAAATTCGGAAGTCATCCTGATGTTGACGGCAACATCGATTCTGAAGAATGGAAAAAACGTTTTGTTCAGGGAACTCCTGACGGCTGCTGGTTAGGCTGTAATATGAGCTGCGCCAAAGGTGTTAACAACTATATAGTTCGTACTGGTCCTTACAAAGGCGAATCTGTAATTGTTGACGGTCCTGAATATGAAAACGCAGGCGGATTGGGATCCAACTGTGGTATCTTTAATCCTGATTATATTATTGAATCTAACTTCTACTGTGATACTTACGGTGTTTGTACAATTACCTGGGGTACTATGGTAGCTTTCTTAATGGAATGTTACGAAGCAGGTGTTCTTAACGAAGAAAGAACAGGCGGATTAAAACTTAATTTTGGTAATGCTGACAGTGCAATGGAATTGATGCACCAGTTATCAAGAGGCGAAGGTTTTGGTAAAATTGCCGGTCTTGGTATCAAAAAACAAAAAGAAATGTTTATTGAAAACGGCTGGGGCGATCCTCAGTTTATTCAGGATATCGGTATGGAAACTAAAGGTCTTGAATATTCAGAATACGTTTCAAAAGAATCTCTTGCACAGCAGGGCGGATTTGCATTAGCAAATAAAGGTCCTCAGCACGATGAAGCCTGGTTAATCTTTATGGATATGGTTAACAACCAGATTCCTACATTTGAAGATAAAGCAGAAGCTCTTCACTACTTCCCTATGTTCAGAACCTGGTTTGGTCTGGTAGGTCTTTGTAAACTTCCTTGGAATGACGTTGAGCCTGCTGATAATGCTGAAACAGACGAACCTGCAAAAGTTCCTGAGCACGTTGATAATTATGTAACTATCTATAAAGCTGTTACAGGCAGAGATTTCGACAAACATAAAATGATTGATGATTCTGAAAAGGTTTATACTTACCAGAGAATGTTCAACTTAAGAATGGGATTTGGTACAAGAAAATGGGATGCACAGCCTTACAGAGCTGCCGGACCTGTTACTCTTGAAGAATATGAATCAAGAATGGAAAGATATGATACTCAGCTTAAAGAAAAAGCTGGTTTCGATCCTGAAGGTAAAACTGTTGAAGAAAAGCACGCTGCTTTAAGAGAACATCGTGAAAGTCAGTACGAAAAACTGATTGACGCTGTTTACAAACGCAGAGGCTGGGACGAAAACGGTATTCCTAAAATGGATTTCTTAAAAGAAATTGGTATGGATTTACCAGAACTTGTTGAATTAAGAGAAGCTTACGATAAAGGCGAACTTAAATTGAAATAACAATATATAAAAATCCCGACCTGCAAAAAGTCTGGATTTTTTTTATCCGCCACTTACCATGTGCATCACAATTACTTTATCTCCGTCAGAAATATAAGTTTCTTCATATTTATCTTTTTTTACCAGCTTGCCATTAATTTTCACAACCAAAAGCTTGAATGTAAAGTTTTTTTCGTTCAACAATTCTCTTATAGTCATTTTTTCAGAAGCAAAGTTTTCTTCGTTGTTGTTCAAAACTATTTTCATAATTCCCTTTCAAAAATCTTTTAACATACAAAGAAATCTACAAATAAAATTCTTCTTTTCACAAATCCTTTACCCTTTCTTTTAAAAATAAGAGAAGTTATCCGATAATTCCTAAAAACTACCAGGAGGAAATATGAAAAAGTTCTTAATACTCTTTTCTGTACTTCTTGTTTTTACCCTTACTTATGTATCATCTAAAAGTACCAGAGTTACACAAATTCCAAATGGAACCAAGTTCAGTTGTAATACTTGTCATACAAACGGCGGCGGATCATCCAGAAATGCATTTGGAGAAGCGGTTGAAGGCATAACCGGCACAAGTCTTACCGAATTTTGGAGTCCTGCACTGGCTGCAATCGATTCTGATGGTGACGGTTGGACAAACGGTCAGGAACTGCAAGATTCAACAGGAACCTGGACTACAGGCAATGCAGCGCCCGGCGATTTTAGTCTTGTTACAAATCCGGGAGATCCGACAAGTCATCCTGATATAACTTCAGTTGCAGAAAATGAAGTTCCGGAAAGCTTTATCTTATACGATAACTATCCGAATCCGTTTAATCCTACAACAACTATTAAATTTGAAGTGCCTGAAAACTCAATTGTAAAAGTGGAAGTTTTCTCAATTATTGGTGAATTAGTTAAAACTCTTGTTGATGAAGAGGTACCGGAAGGAATTTACACAACAAAATGGAACGCCACTGATTTAACCGGAAATCACGTTGGTTCCGGTATTTATATTTACAGTTTGTCAACTAAAAATGAAAGAATCAGCAAAAAAATGATTTTACTAAAATAGGTTAAATAAAAAATCAGATTTTATTTTTTAGTTAATTTTCAATTTTCAACTAATTAATTTATCTATTTAAAAGTTTTAGCTTTACTTTTTAACTTAGAGTTAGTAATTTTGTAATGAAAGTTCTCGTTCATAACTCGTTCCAATTCTTTATGTGCCCGCTTCGTTCGGCGGGTGCTTTTATTTTAAACTATCGGAAAAGAGATATGGAATGCAGTACCAATTCCCTTTTCAGATTCCACAGTCACATTTCCGCCATGTTTTTCTACCAATCTGGTAACAATTGAAAGTCCCAGTCCGTCACCGGGACTTGATTCAGGATTAAGTCTGTAGAAAATCTCAAAAACCTTATCTATATGATTATCTTCAATTCCAATTCCGTTATCGGCCACGGTAAAAATGTAAAAGTGATCATTTTTTCGTCCGGAAATCTTGATATACGAATTTTTACTTTCATCACTATATTTCACAGCATTTTCAATCAAATTAGAAAATATTTGATCCACTTTATTCAGGTCACCGGTAATTTCAGGCAATTCTTCCCTTATAATCTCTATCTTTTTCTCTTTGATTATATATTCGTTGGTTCTCAAAATTTCATCTACCACACTTTCCATATTAACCTTATCAAGCACAAGTGGTGAGCGTCCGAGACGAGAAAGATGAAGCAATCCTTCAAGAAGCGCATTCATTTTATTAACACTGGCTCCGATAAACTCGTTGGATTCCTTAATATCTTCATCAATTATTTCATTGAGTTTCTCTTTTGTGATTTCAGAAATATTTTCTTCAAAAATTATCTCTTTCACTTCTTCAAGAGAAGTTTCAATCTCTTTTGTAAATCCCTGCACATTAACCAA
This sequence comes from Rhodothermaceae bacterium, assembly GCA_041725875.1. GTDB lineage: Bacteria > Bacteroidota > Ignavibacteria > Ignavibacteriales > Melioribacteraceae > JBGRQB01. The sequence continues at coordinate 5,757 of JBGRQB010000069.1, read as the reverse complement.
CGGAGAGCGCAAATCGTGTGAAGTAACGTAAACAATATTTTCCAGTTCGCGATTTTTATCTTCAATTATTTTTTTATTTTCTTTCTCTTTTAACTCAGCTCGTTTTATTTCAGTAACATCTTGTCCAATTACAAGTGAACCATATTTCTGATTATTTTTATCAAGGATAAAACGGTAGTTCCAGCTTATAACTCTGTACTCACCGTCTTTTCTTCTTATTTTTGTTTCATATCCTTCAACAAATTCTTTCTCTTGCAACTGGGAAACAGCTTCGTTAAAAATTGTTTCTCTGTATGTTTTGGCAGGATAAATCAATTCCCAAATCTTTGAGCTGCCAAGTGCTTCTTCCCTTTTATAACCACTTATTCTTTCAGCTGCTCTGTTCCAGATTATAACATTTCTGTCAGGGTCGACAGTAGTAATCCACACATCGGCATTATCTATTACAATTTCGTGAAATTTTTTGAGTTGAATAAGCTCGTTTTTTGTATCAAGATCTTTGGAAATATCTTTCCCGATTCCGATAAAACCAATAAAGTTACTTTTTTCATCTGCCAGTTTTGTAATGGAAAGCTTCACAGAAAGTCGTTTCTGATCTTTTGTGATGTAGGTCCAGATTTTATCATCTTCCAGTCCGCGTTCGGCTTTTTGCGTAAACACGCTGAAATCTGAATCTACTTTTGAATCAAACTCGGCACTTAATTCAGCTGCTCTGAGTTTCATTTCTTCCTGACAGTGGAAAAGTTCCGGGGTGTGAATACCTTCAACTTCTTCGGCTTTGTACCCCAAAAGCTTTTCAGCACCTTTGCTGAAATGTTTTATTGTACCTGAATAATCTGTAGCAATTATGGAAAAATCTCCGCAGTTTAATATTGCATCGAGAAATGCAGAAGTATTAAACGAATTGTTTTCTTTTTTATCCATCAAGTATTCCTTTCATTTCGAACTATTATCGGATAAAAATATTTCATCTTGAATAAAAAAAAGCTATTCAAAAGAATAGCTTTTATATATTAACCGCCGAAATCATCCAGCATTATGTTTTCTCGCTCAACGCCCAGATCAAGCAGCATATTTATAACTGCGTTGTTCATCATAGGTGGGCCGCAAAGGTAGTATTCGCAATCTTCCGGAGCAGGATGATCTTTCAGATATTCATCGTGAAGTACCTGATGAATAAATCCTGAATAGCCTGTCCAGTTATCTTCCGGTAACGGATCTGATAAAGCAAGATTCCATTTAAAGTTTTCATTTTCAGCCTGAAGAGCATCAAATTCATCATTATAGAATGACTCTCTTAAACTTCTTGCACCGTACCAGAATGTCATTTTACGTTTTGAATTAAGACGTTTCAACTGATCAAAGATATGTGAACGCATTGGAGCCATACCGGCACCACCACCAACAAACACCATTTCATTTTCAGTTTCGCGTGCAAAAAATTCTCCGTAAGGACCTGAAATTATAACCTTATCGCCAGGTTTCAGACTGAAGATAAATGAAGACATCTGACCCGGAGGTACATTAGGAAGATTTGGTGGAGGTGAAGCTATACGCACGTTAAGCATAACCATTCCTTTTTCTTCAGGATAGTTAGCCATTGAGTAAGCTCTGATAACCGGCTCGTCAACTTTTGATACAAATCTCCACATATCAAATTTATCCCAGTCACCTCTGTAGTCTTCTTCAATTTCAAAATCTTTATAATTTACAACGTGTTTAGGAGCTTCAATCTGAATATAACCACCGGCTCTGAAATCTACATTTTCACCTTCAGGTAATTTAAGTTTGAATTCCTTAATAAACGTTGCAACATTTTCGTTAGATGTAACTGTAGCTTCCCACTTTTTAATTTCAAAAACTTCAGCAGGAATTTCCAGTTTCATATCATTTTTTACAGGCACCTGACAAGTTAAACGATAGTTTTCTTTTACTTGTCCGCGAGTAAGTTTTGCTTTTTCAGTTGCAAGCACATCGCCGCCGCCATCGGCAACAACACATTTACATTCGCCGCAGGTACCACCGCCACCGCAGGCAGAAGGAAGATAAATTCCCTGATCGGCCAATACATTAAGCAGTTTACCGCCCATATTAGCTTCAATTGATTTATCTTCGTCATCATTGATATTGATTTTTACTGTTCCTTCTGGAACGAGTTTTGATTTAGCAAATAAGATAATTAATACTAAAACCAAAACTATAAGCGTAAACATTATTACGCCAAGTCCAATTAAATTTATACCATCCATTAACCTTTCCTCTACAATTGAATTCCGGAAAACAACATAAACGCAATAGCCATCAGGCCTGCGGTTACAAAGGTAATACCAAGTCCGCGTAATCCGGCAGGTACATTACTATATCTTAATCTTTCTCTGATTCCGGCCAAAGCAATAATTGCAAGGGCGAAACCGGTTCCGGAACCAAGACCGAATGCAACACTATCGCCAAAATTATAATCACGCTCTACCATTAAAAGAGTACCACCTAAAATTGCACAGTTTACAGTAATAAGCGGTAGAAAAATACCGAGGGAATTATAAAGTGACGGAACAAATTTATCCAGTATCATTTCCAAGATTTGAACCATTGCGGCAATAACGCCAATATAAGTGATAAGACCAAGGAACGTAAGATCTACATTTTCCAATCCTGCCCAGGCCATAGCACCTTCTCTGATAATATGATTATAAATCAGATTGTTAACCGGCAGCGTGATTGCCTGAACAAACACAACTGCAATACCCAACCCGATTGAAGTATCAACTCTTTTGGAAACCGCCAAAAACGTACACATTCCGAGGAAGAATGCAAGAGCCATGTTTTCGATAAATACCGATTTTATAAACAGACTTAAATAATGTTCTAACATAATATTAATCCTCCTCCACTTGTTCAGGTTTCCAGGCTCTGATTGCCCAAATCAACAATCCGATAAGTATGAACGCACTTGGTGCAAGTAAAAACAGACCATTTGGTACATACCATCCGCCTTCTGTGCTTAGAGGAAGAATTGCAAAACCGAGTAATTTACCGGCACCAATCAACTCTCTGAAAAATGCTACAAACAGAAGTACAAATGCGTAGCCGAGTCCGTTACCAATCCCATCCATAAAACTGCTGGCAGGCGGATTTTGCAGACCGTAAGCTTCGGCTCTACCCATAATAATACAGTTTGTAATTATGAGTCCTACATAAACAGAAAGCTGTTTACTAACATCAAATGCAAATGCTTTGATAAGCTGATCTGCAATAATTACAAGTGAAGCAATAATTGTCATTTCAACAATAATTCTGATGCTTCCCGGCAGGTGCTTTCTTATTAAACTTACCGACATATTTGAAAATGCAATAACAAAAGTTACAGCAAGTGACATTACTATTGCTGTTTCGAGTTTACTTGTTACTGCAAGAGCAGAACAAATACCCAAAATCTGAAGTGCAATCGGGTTGTTGTTAAATATCGGATCTAATAATACTTTTTTATATTTACTCATTTGAACCTCCCTTTAACTTGTTAAGGAAGGGCTTGTAACCATTTTCACCAAGCCAGAATTTAACCATATAATCAACACCACGAGTTGTTATAGTTGAACCTGATAATCCGTCAATTTTGTAATCTTTTTCAGGATCGGCAGAATCTACAACACTTTTTATAACAGTTAATTTTAATTCTCCAGAATTATCAAAAATCTTTTTACCAACCCAGATCTGCTTCCAGCGGGGATTATCAATTTCGCCGCCAAGTCCCGGAGTTTCACCGTGTTCGTAAAATGTAATTCCTTTTACAGTCTGAAGATCCTTATCAATTGCAAGGAAACCGTACATTGTTGACCACAATCCTTTTCCGTAAACCGGAAGGATATATTTTTGTGTAACATTGTTTTCCTTAACCTGATAGATATTCATTTTTGCAGGAATATTTCTGATTCCGGCAACATCTTCAGAAGCCGAAAGTTTTGTACCATATTCAGGATCAACTGCAATTTTTCTGATATCAAAATTTTCCGGTTTTAAGATTTCCGGAATATTATCTGCATCCAGAGTTTCACCTGTTTTCATATCAATTACAGCGGACGAAATCTTTTCAGAATATGTTTTTTCAATATCTGTGGTTTCGTTATATAAATTTCCTGCAATAAGGATATTCTTTAATTTATCCAATTTTTTATTTTCTTCTTGTTTTGGTTTTAGAGCCACTGCAGCCGAAGAGACCAGCACGGAACAAACCAGACACACACCCAGTGCAACAAGAAGCGTTTTTTTCACACTATCACCTTGCATCTCTTACCAGCCTCCTTTTAACGTTTTTGTTGATGTAATATTTATCGATAATCGGCGCAAAAGCATTTCCGAATAATATTGCCAACATCATACCTTCAGGGAAAGCAGGGTTAAGTACTCTTATCAGAACAACAAGTAAACCGATTAAGAGTCCGTATATAAGCTTACCTCCATCGGTGTAAGAACCTGAAACAGGATCAGTTGCCATAAATACCATACCAAATGCAAAACCGCCAAGAGTAAAATGCCATAACGGATCAACTGCAAACATTGGATTAGTATCACTGCCGATAAAATTAAATAATAGTGACAATGAAACCATTCCGACAAGCACGCCGAGCATAATTCTCCAGCTTCCTATTCCGGTAATAATTAAAACAGCAGCTCCAATTATACAAGCTAAAGCAGATGTTTCACCCATTGATCCCGGTATAAGACCAACAAAAGAATCCCACCAGCTTGTTGTTAAAGCCATAGAAGTATCTGCAAACTGTGCAAGAGGAGTAGCTTTACTTATACCGTCAACTGCTACCCAGACTTTATCACCTGAAATTTCAGCAGGATAAGCAAAGAATAAAAATGCTCTTCCTAATAATGCCGGATTAAAAACATTCATTCCAACACCGCCAAAAATCTCTTTTCCGATAACAACTCCAAATGAAATACCAAGAGCTACCTGCCAGTATGGAATGTTTGGAGGCATAATTAACGGAAACAATAAACTAGTAACAAGAAAACCTTCTGCTACTTCGTGTTTTCTTACTGTTGCAAAAACCATTTCCCAAAAACCGCCCACTGCAAGTGTTACCATGTAGACTGGGAAAAAGTATAAAGCTCCGTGTACCATATTTGCAAAAATACTCTCCGGATTAAAACTTACGCCAAGAGTTTGCAGCAGACTCTGCTGCCAGGTTGCAGGAACAAATTCTGCAAGTTTTGCAATTGCCAGATTTGCTTGCAGACCTGTATTATAAAGTGCCATAAGTACAGCGGGAAATAAAGCAACAACAACTAATATCATCGTACGTTTAAGATCCAGAAAATCTCTTACGTGCGAATCTCTTTTAGTAACTTTACCAGTAGTAAAAAGAATAGTTTCAATAGCATCAAATGCATAATAAAATTTCTTCAGTTTACCTTCTGTAAAGTGTTTCTTCTGATTATCCAGTAAATTCTTTAAAAATTTCACTATCCTTCCTTCTCAATAATGGTTAAAGTTTCTCTTAAAATTGCACCATAATCATTTTTTGACGGACAGACAAACGTACAAAGAGCAAGATCTTCTTCGTCAAGTTCAAGACAACCAAGCTGTTCAGATTCTTCCACATCATTTATTGAAATTGCTCTCAACAAATAAGTAGGCAGAATATCAAGCGGCATAACTTTTTCAAAGCTGCCAATCGGAACAATTGCTCTGTGTCCGACATTTAATGCAGTTGTCAGTTTTAATGTTTTATTAAATAATTTAGATCG
>JBGRQB010000068.1:0-19858 GCA_041725875.1 Rhodothermaceae bacterium | reverse complement strand
ATTAGATTTATTTGGTAGTCGACGACTTTAGTCGTCGTTTGTTTTGGAGATGTTGTATTGCTTACAATACCAAAGCGCTTGTCTTTTCGAGGAAGTGAAACGACCGAGAAATCTCAGTGCAGCACTGATTTGTTTTCTGCAGCTTGAAAGATTTGTGAATTTTTGTTCTTGTGGTTTTGCTCTTTACTGTTCACTCCGTGGGCAAACTTTTTCTAAAAAAGTTTGCCAAAAACTTCGGCTGTCTTTTTCTTCACGGAAAATGGACTCTCTCCGGCTGAACAAAAACAACTTGCCGTGCTTTGCACGCCTTCAAACAGTTTTTGTTCTTTTCGCCTCCGTTCATCAATTTTCTTTACGCTCAGAAAAAGATGCCGTACGACAAACTTTGTCATCCCGAGTCGTTAGTCGAGGGATCTCACTTTAATACTTTACTCAATGCTATATTGAGTTTCCTCGGCGATGCTCGGAAAGACATAATTTAAATTGTTGCCCTGAACACCGTGAGAGATCTCACTTTAGAGTCAAACACAGATGTGTTATTTGATAGTATCATTGAATTACAGGTCAGATTATTTTAAGAGACCACATTGTTTATTAAGATTAGAAATTTCAAATTCCCTCTGCCGATAAACGGCAGAGGTTTATAAATGTAGTTATAGACGATAATATACTTGTGCTGTTTCTTGTTTTCAACAGTTACAAGAATATTGACAGGTTTGCATACCGCAAGTATCATCATCAGGATTGCAACTGCCGATGAAGCAAGTAGCACCGCAAGTTGCATATTCTGTCTCACCGCACTCACCTCCACAGCTTTCCTGATCTGGTTTTGAACATTGTGTGGTTTCAGGTAACAATCCCTTTACAGTTCCTTTTTCGGAATTATTTTTCCCTGTTTCAAAAGAGTTAACTTTTAATTCTTCCAAACTCAATTTGAATTTTTTCATAGCAGATCCCTCATCTAATTAGTTTAATAAATTTAATGGTAAGTTGTTTTGCAGGTCTGTGGCGCCCGGAATGCTCCTGAATTAAATCTGAGGGTATTAATTACTAAAGCGCTCTGAAGGATATCCAAATACTAAAATACATTAATAAAGATCAGATGCAACTTGGGGGAAAGATTTGATTGGAGGTTTGTTGTTTAGCAATTAACGATGGCTAAAGTCATCGGCTGCCAGATTGTAGCTTTTTGGGTAAAATTTTGCAGGTTCAATACAGGATTAACTCACTCTCAGCAGCTTGAAAAATTTGTAAATTTTTGTCTTGGTAGTTTTGTTTTTATTGTTCACTCCGTGGGCAAACTTTTTTTAGAAAAAGATACTGGAGAACGAGTTTATTGAATTTGTAATTTGATTTTTTTCATTGAATAATGTATTTTACAAATTATGTATATGGGACAATCTAATTTTTATTTCTTGTTTGAAATAGATTGGACACAGACTGAACATAAAATGGGCATAATCGATAAATCAAAATATTTAATTTCCAGTAACACTGGAGGGTAATTTCTAATTAAATTAAAGAGGAAAAAATGAAAAAAATCTTTTTATTTTTTTTAATGGGCAGTTTTATAACTTGTTTATTATTTGCATTACCACCAGGTACTTGTACCGCTTATGCAGAATGCAGCAATGGAGGATCTATATCCTGTTCGGGAGGATATCATTGTTGTTCGGGTCCTGGTTATGTTACCTGTGGTACAGTAACAAAAAAATGTTCTTAACTAAACGGAGGGTAAAATGAAAAAGAAAATCTTTTTATTAGTAACATTGCTAACAATGGTTTTATCAATTATTTTCGCATTACCGCCAGGCTATTGTGGTGTAATGGTATCTTGTGGTGATCGCGGAGTTGCTTGCTATGGAACAGAATATTGTCATTCAATGCACCATGGTGTAAAATGTGACGGAGTAATTCTACTATGTAGCGGTGAAACTATTGTAATGTAAAATTTTAGGGAAGAAAAATTTTCTTCCCTATTTTAGTTTTGAGGAGAATTAAATGGGAAAAAAATATTTGTTTTGGATTTTAGTAATGTTACTGTGGGGATGTAAAAACGAAAAAGAAGTTAAACTTCATAATCTTGAGTTAAAAGAAAAAATATTTGAGTATTCAGATTCCACATTTATATCAAAAGGGATTCATTCAATAAGGTTGAATAAAAATAACTTCTATTTTTCAGAGCATGTAATGGTCCGGGTGAGTTTAATGGTATAGAGTTTTTTGAAATTTATCAAGACTCAATTTATGCTTTTGATATTGGGGGAAACAGGATAAATGTATTTGATCCTACTGGTAAATTTATACGAATGTTCAATTCTCCATCTTTTTCATGGCCGACAAAATTTGATATCAGCGAAGAAGGAATATTTTATTTTTCTACTCCCGATAAAAACAATATAATATCTGTTTATGATCATTTAGGAAATTTTAAGAAAGGATTCGGAAGTAAAAAAGATTTTAATTTTGGCAATAATAAGGTTATGGCTGCACAGGTAAATATTTGCATTGATTCAGAATTCATATATGGAATTGGAGTTTTTTCTCCAAAAATAGTTAAGTATAGTAAAAAAGGAAAAATCGTTGCGAAAACAAATCTATTTGAAGATCCTTTATTAAAAGGGTATAAATCTTATACATTGGATCTTATGAAAAAGCATAAAAATCAAAAAAATACATTCATCCAGATATTTAATAACGTGCAGATTTCAGATAAGTTTATTTACATTTCATTCAATAACATTGCTGGCAAAGAGGATAAAAAAATGTATAACATTCTCCAAATAGATAAAAGTTCATTAAAGATTACAAAAAATTACAATTTAATCTGTAGTGATAAAAGTAACGAAGTGGGTTGGATAACAGGATTTTTAATCAAGGATAAAGAAATTTACACCGCAGATGGAACCTATGGGGCGATTAATAATTTCAGGAAATAGAAGGTATGAAAAAAAATAAATTGTTAGCTAGTATTATTATGATAAGCTCAGTATTTTTAGTTTTTGCTTTATTTAGTTGGATATACAAGGCAAATAAATCAGATCATAATAAATATTCAAAAATTATGTTAAATAAAATTGAGAGAGTAAAGCGCACCATTGTTGGAAAACAAGTTTTATCTTTTAAGAATATTATCCGTGAGGACAATATTGAAAATAAAATTCTTGTTTTTCACATAACAGGCAATGATTGCTCGACTTGTGTAGATAAGATTACAAAATTATTTAAAGAAGTAGAGTTTGATAAAAAGTTCTTTATTACAAGAAACATAAATATTGGTTATTTTCAGATCAAAAATGAAATTAATAATTATCTTTATGAAGATTCTAAAGACTCGATTCGAATAGAACTCAAATTTTCTCCCACGCCAGCTGTTTATTTACTAGATAATTTTAACATTTTGGATGTTTACTACCCACAGAGTTTTGATGACAAAGATGAAAGAGAGAGATTCAGAAGAAGTTTTATTGACACAATTTTAGATAAATAACCTATTTGTTTTAACAAATAGGTTATGGAAAATAATTATCTATTACTTCGTAGTATAATACTTAACTTTTTCGATAAATTCTTTGCTGTCAATTGGTTTCGGGATATAGTCTGTTGCGCCTGCATCGAGACATTTTTCACGGTCACCTTTCATTGCAAATGCAGTAAGTGCTATAATTGGTGTTGATTTATAATTAGGCAGCTTTCTGATATTTTCAGTTGCTTCAAAGCCGTTCATAATTGGCATCTGCATATCCATCAATATCAAATCAAAGTGTTCTTTCTGTGCCAGATCGTAAGCTTCTTTTCCGTTATCAACAATGGCAACATTTTCAAAATTATTTTTCTTTAGCAGTCGGGTAACAATAATCTGTGAGTGTTTGTAATCTTCTGCAAAAAGAATTTTGATAACATCTTTTTTCTCAATAACTTCTTCAACAGTAGGAGGGGTTTCCATTCTGTTAACCATAGAATTAATTGTATCTGCAAGGTCTTCTATGTTAACACTTCGTTTATCAAGCAGTTCGTCGAAAAGTCCTTCAATTTTCATCAAATCATCCTGGAAGTTATCTTTTCCGGTGTAGATGATAATAGGAAGTTTTGCAAACTTCGGATCAGATTTAATAATTTTTATAAGTTCAAATCCGTTTGGGTGAGGCATATCAAGGTCAACAATTGCAAGGTCAATATCTTTATCTTTGATATTTTCCATAACATTTGCCGAAACATTTTCGTCAACCGCATTAAATCCGGCAGTTTCAATTGCTTGTTTTACAAGATTTAGAGTCGGTAAATCATCATCCACACAGAGGATATTTGAGTTTTTTCGAAGCTTGTAACTTGTAAGAACTTCAACCAGATAGTTGTAATTTATCGGTTTCTGGAAGTACTCAACAGCGCCCATCATATAAGCTTTCTGCTGTTCCGCTTCAACTGAACATACAATTACCGGAGTATTTTTTGTGTTTTCGTGTGAATGAATTTTTCTTAAGAGTTCGAGTCCGTTTGCATTTGGAAGTGCAATATCCATTATTACCGCGAGAAAAACTTCTTTGTTTATCAGACTCAAAGTCTGCTCTTCAGTATTAACAATTATTGGCTCGTAACCCCATTTGTTAAGGTAGTTGCTAAGTAACTTGGATGATGCATAATCATCTTCAATTACAAGAATTTTATTTGTAGTGGCATTTGGTTTTGGTAATGCCGAAAGGTTTTTTTCAATTTTTGCTTCAGTTGATTCTTCTTTAACCTGTTTTTTTGCAGCAGGTTTCTCTTTTGATTCTTGTTTTGGCTGAACCGGAGTTTCAACTTTTGGTTCTTCTTCAGATTGTGAAAACTCTTCACCCGGAGATAGGGTAAGGGTGAATTTGGTTCCCTGACCAATACCACTTTCCATTGAAATATCACCGCCGATAAGCTGAACCAGTTTTTTCACAATTACAAGTGATAGTCCGGTAAGATTACTTTTCTTTAATTCATCAATTTTTTTAACTGTGAAAGGATCAAAGAAAATTTTCTGGTTATCGAGTGAAATACCGTTTCCTGTATCGGAAATGATAAAGGTGAGTTTATTTGCACCGTCGGAACAGATTTCAAGTTTTATTTGTCCGTGCAAAGTGAGTGACTGTGAAACAGTAAGAAGCGTGCTTAACACGGTTCTGATTTTCTGATCATCAATTAAAATTTTATCAGGAATATTTTTATGAACCACAACAGAATAGTCAACCAGATCGTTGTTTAATCTGTTTCTGAATGAATCCACAACTTCGCTGATTAAAATTTTAATATTGGTTTCAGTTTTATTTTCAGGTGTTTTTCCTGATTCAAGTTTCGAAAGTTCAACCAGATCATTAATATTTACAAGCAGGTTCTGTGCATTTTTCTTAATTGTGTTTGCATATTCAGCCTGCGAGCTTGTCAGGTTATCTTCAGACAATATAGTTGTAAAACCGATAATTGTATTTGCAGGAGTTCTCAATTCCTGAGAGATATCGTAAATATCCTGACTCAAAGATTTTTCAGCAGGGAAGACGTTGCCGCCTTTTGTGTTGAGCCACATAGTTATTAAAATTGAAGTAAAATCAACAATTGAACGAAGCTGATCATATTCTTCCGGTTCAAACGGAGATTCTTTTGCAAGCTTCAAAAATCCTTTTTGTGCATTGTTGATGTTAAAAAGAACACTGCACTCATAAATTACAAACTCGGAAACCTGAAGTTCGTTGTTTGCATCGGTGTTTACTGCAAAACTTAAATTAATATCAAAAAGTGAACTTAAATCAATATTAAATGTTGAGCCGCGCAGGTATGTTTTTTTAGAATTTGCAGATCTGCCGTAAACTACCAGAGTCTGGGTATTTACAACTTTAAACAGAACTGAAGATTGAAAGCCGAACTTTTCAATCAGAAAATCGTTTAATATATCGGGAAATTCATTTTTACCTGAAATGGCAATTTTTGCTAGTTTATTTATCTCGTTTAGAAAGCTCAAATTTGATTCGTTTTGCATTATCATAAGTTGGAAACTGGTTGATTTTTAAGAATATATTAACTGCCTAATATAAAAATATTATTAGAATTACAAAATCAAAAACATAGTCCTTTGAACAGGATCACATCGGTTTTGTATTAAAATATTTAAAGTAAAAAGGGACTGAAAATCAGTCCCTCAAATTTATTAAAGATTATCGAGAAAATAATTTGTTATTTTATGGTAAAGTTGTAATCTGTCTTTACCCCTTACTCCGTGTCCGTGACCAATATAAGGATAATAGTCAAGCGGCATATTAAGAGTTGAAGCTTTTTTAGCATATCTTAAAGTATGCTGCCAGATAACAACCGGATCGGAAGTTCCGTGTACAAGCAGAAGTTTTTTTCCTTTAAGGTTTTCAACGTGGTTAATAAGGTTTGCTTTTTTAAATCCTTCAGGATTTTGCTGTGGTGTATCCATATATCTTTCGGTATACATAATTTCATACAGGTTCCAGTCAATAACAGCACCGCCTGCAACACCAACTTTGAAAGCATCTGAGCGGGTAATCATAGAAGTTGTCATAAATCCGCCGTAACTCCAGCCCCAGCAGCCTATTCTTTCTTTATCAACAAATCCTGTATTTACAAGATATTCAACACCTTTAAGCTGATCTGCAACTTCAAGTGTTCCTAACTGACGATGAGTTGCCTGTTCAAAATCGGTTCCGCGGTTGTCGGTTCCTCTGTTATCAACATAAAAGATAACATAACCTTTCTGAGCCATCATCAGATCCCAAAGTTTATATCCGCCCATTGGCCATACGTTTCTAACGTCCTGTGAGTGAGGACCGCCATAAACATAAACAATTGCAGGATATTTTTTTGTTTTATCAAAATCAGCAGGAAGGGTTAAACGGCAATATAAATCTGTTCCGTCTTCAGCTTTTATTGTAATTATTTTTGTTTCACCAATTTTGTAATCTTTTAACGGATTTTTTGCTTTTGCAATTTCTTTAACAGCTTTTCCTTTGAAGTTAACAATTTCAGTAACAAGAGGAATTTCCATACTTGTGTAAGTATCGATAAAATAACCTGCTTCGGCATTTAAGTGAACTCTGTGAGAAGCTTTTGCAGAAGTAAGTTTTTTCATTTTACCAGATTCAAGTTCAACTTTGTAAAGATGTCTTTCAACCGGAGTTTCTTTTGTAGATGTTATAAAAATATCGTCGCCATCTTCTGAAAAACCGTTAAAACCTGTAGTAACCCAGTTACCATCAGTTATTTGTCTGATTAACTCGCCATCTGTGTTGTAGTGATAAAGATGTTTATAACCGCTTCTTTCTGAAAATACAAGAAACTCTTCTGCATTATCAGGAAGGAAAATTAAATCTTCTTCCGGTTCAACAAACTGCGGATCTTTTTCTTCAAAAAGAACTTTCACTTGTTCACCTGTAGCAGCGTTATACTTTACAAGTTTGGAATGGTTCTGATCTCTGTTAAGGTGTGTTACATATATAAATTCTTCTTCGGGTCCCCAGGTAATACAGGTATAAAAATGTTCAGGATCTTTTTCACCTGTTTTAAGGAAAACGGTTTTAGCTGTTTTTACATTGTAAATACCAATTGTTACGTGGTGACTAGGATCACCGGCCATTGGATATTTTATATTTCTTACAGTCATAGGACGGTTTTCAACTTCCAGAATAGGATAATCTGTTACCATTGTTTCATCCATTCTGTAGTAAGCAATGTAGCTGCTTTTTGGTGACCAGAAAATTCCTTTTCTGATACCAAATTCTCTCTGGTGAACTGCCTGACCGTTAAGTATACCTTTGTTTGATTCGTTTGTAACTTTAATAACTTTTCCCGGTTCGGGAGAATAAAGAAGGTTGTTTTCAATTGTGTAGGCAGCTGCTTTATGATTTGGAGCAAAATCTATATTTGCTGCATCTTTTTCAATATCGTTTAGCAATTCAGCTGTTTTATCTTCAATATTTAAGCTTAGAAATTTTTTACCTATTGAGAAGTCTATTCTGTTTTCATCTCTCCAGCTGAAATAGGGGATACGTTTAAGAGGTTTTTCAACAAATGCTTCTACAGCTTTATTAAGCTGATCAATAGTTAAAATAGTTTTTGCTTTTTTAGATTTAACTGAAGCAGCTTTAAGTTCGGTTCTTTTTTTATTCATAAATGAATAAGAATCTGAATCTGCAATCCAGTTAAGGGCTGTTTTGCCAGCAGGGCGAAATTTTCCGTAGGAATGATAAACAATATCTTCTACAGTTAATAACTTGTTTTGAGAAAATGTAATTGAAGTAAAAATAATAAGAAGTAAGATTAGTTGGATTTTTTTCATATCTTCACCTGATAGTTAATGACAGGTGTAAATATAATAAAAAAAGGGGAGTCAGAAACTCCCCTTTTGTGTAGTTTTTATTCAAATAGAATTATTTTTCTACTCCGCCACGCTTAACATAAACACTGTCGATCAACTTATACTCTTTTGCTTCTTCAGCTGAAAGATAATAATCTCTGTCACTGTCTTTAGCAATTTCTTTAAGTGATTTTCCTGTATGTTTTGCAAGGATGTTATAAAGAGTGTCTCTTGTTTTAACCATTTCCTTGGCGTGAATTTCAATATCTGTGGTTTGTCCCTGCAAGCCGCCAACCCAAGGTTGATGGATCATAACTCTGGAGTGGGGAAGAGCTGAACGCTTTCCTTCTGCACCACCTGCAAGAAGAACTGCACCCATACTTGCAGCCAGTCCGACACAAATAGTAGCTACTTCCGGTTTGATATACTGCATAGTATCATAAATTGCCAATCCTGCAGATACACTTCCACCGGGTGAATTAATGTATAAACTTATGCCTTTATCCGGGTCTTCAGCTTCAAGATGAATAAGCTGAGCAACTACCAAGCTAGCAACATGATCGTCAATACCGGTACCAAGAAAAATTATTCTTTCTCTTAAGAGTCTGGAAAAAATATCCATTCCTCTTTCACCGCGACCTGTCTGCTCAATTACATATGGAACCAACTGATTTTGGATGTCAGATATCATTATTAATCCTCTTTCTTTTCTTCAGCTTCTTTTTCAGCTTTAGGTTTTCTGCCTCTTTTAGCAGGCTTCTTTTCTTCAGCAGCAGCTTCGGCTTCTTTTTCAGCTTTAGGCTTTCTGCCTCTTTTAGCAGACTTCTTTTCTTCAGTTGCAGCTTCTTCAGCTTCTTTTTCAACTTTAGGTTTTCTGCCTCTTTTAGCTGGTTTCTTTTCTTCAGTTGCAGCTTCAGTTTCTTTTTCAGCTTTAGGCTTTCTGCCTCTTTTTGCCGGTTTCTTTTCTTCGGCAGCTGCTTCAGTAGCTTCCTGACCTTGTTTAGCTTTTTCTTCGGCTGAAATTTCTTTAGCAATATTGTTTTCTTTTAAGAACTCAAATACTTTCTCTTCAAGTAAAGAGTCAGCTCTGTTAGAATCCTTATAGTATTTTAGTAATTTATCTTCAGAAATTCCAATTTTAGATGCTTCTTCTTTTGCTAATTTTTCAAGATCTGCATCTTCAACTTTAATTCCTTCAGCTTCAACAATGTTTTCCATTACAATCTGCCATCTTGCAGTAAAATCTGCTTTTGGCAATAATCTTGTCTTTGCTTCTTCTTCATCGAAATTTTTCACGCCTTGTTTAGCCGCATTTTCTTTTTCCTGCTCAACAATTCGTGAAAGAAGGAAGTTAACATAACCTAAAGGCACGTTAAATTCGTTATTTTTAACGATTTCAGAGATAAGATTGTTTGTGTAAACATTATCTGACTGAGAGCTGTAATAGTTGTTGATGTTTTCTTTTAACTGAGCTTTATATTCTTCAAACGTAGTTGCTTTGTTTTGAGAAATCTTTTTGATGAATTCTTCAGTTAACTCAGGCATTACAATTTTTTCAATCTTTTTAACTGTTCCTTTATAGATGAAATCTTCAGGTTCGCCTGTTTTTTTCGCAATTACTTCATCAGTAAAAGTGAATTCAAAAGTTTCGTTAACTTTTTTGTTTTGTGCGTTTTCAGCTATCTGAGGGTTAACTTTTTCGTCACTCAGATCTATAACCATACCGTTAGAAACAGAACCTTCCATAGCATTACCGTCTTTATCATATCTTTGTAAGTCGGCAACTATTCTGAAGTTTTTATCTGTAATTTCTTCTGCATGCTCGTAAGTTGCATGACCTTTAAGAATCTGATCTGTTTCTTTGTCAACGTCTTCGTCTTTAACGTCGAAAACGATTTTCTCAATTTCAAGACCTTTGTAATCTTTTAGTTCAAGTTTAGGTTTTACTTCATAACGAACTTTAAAAGATAAATGTTTTCCTTTCTCAAACTGAATATCACTAAGAGAAGGAGTGCTGATAGGTTTTAAATTGTCGGCTTCTACAAGATCCCAGAAGTATTTGTTTGCTATTTTTTCACTTGCCTGGTATTCAATAGCATCGCCGTACATCTGTTTAAGGATCGGCATCGGAACTTTACCTTTTCTGAACCCATCAAGGTGAATCTTTTTTCTTTCTTCTTTATAGGCCTCGTCAATATCGGATTTGATTTCATCATAGCCAAGCGTTACTTCTAATTCGTGTTCGATATTAGAAATAACATTAATTTTTTTATCCAAACTGAACCTCAAAAGTTAAATGGTTAGAAAATTAATTTTATAGAAGTGTGGTACGAGAGAGGGGAGTCGAACCCCTACACCCTAAGGTACTAGATCCTAAGTCTAGCGCGTCTGCCAATTCCGCCACTCTCGCATTTACATTAGGAAGATGATTGTTGCTTTCATCAATACGTCAAAAATGAACGAGCACAAATAAACGTATTCGCGAAATAAATGTCAAATAAAAAAAGAAAAATATTAAAAGAATTTTAAATTCTTATAGTCAGGTAATTTCATTATATTCAGTTGCTTTTTAAAATTATAATCATGTGTTTTTATGATAGGAAAAATTTTTGGTCACTACAAAATTGTTGAAGTCCTTGGCAAAGGAGGGATGGGCGTTGTTTACAAAGCACGCGATACCAAACTTGAAAGGGATGTGGCAATAAAGGTTCTTAGCGAATCTGTTTTGAAGAAGCCAAATGCCATAGATAAATTTAAAAAAGAAGCAAAACATCACGCACAGCTTGTTCACGCCAACATTGTAACTGTTTATGGTTTTATCGAAGAAGGTAAAACTCTCGGCATTGTTATGGAATATGTTGATGGTGAGAGTCTGGATAAAACAATATATCGTCATGGCCGACTCCGATTCGGTGATGCTCTTTTTGTTGTTAAGCAGATTCTTAAAGGTTTGGGACATGCACACGCAAAAGGATATGTACACCGCGATATTAAGCCTTCCAACATAATTGTAAATTCCGAAGGTATTGCCAAAATAATGGATTTTGGCATCTCTGTATCACTCGAAGATGAAAGCAACAGAAAGACAGGCGCAAAGGCAGGTACTTCCTATTATATGAGTCCGGAACAGGTAAGAGGCCGCGTGGTTAATAATAAATCTGATATTTATTGTCTGGGAACCACTCTTTACGAAATGTTAACAGGTGAACCTCCTTTTTATCATGAAGCCGAAGATGATGTTATGCGTGCTCATATTGAAGAAAACCCTGTTCCTGTTTCTGAAAAGATAAACGGAGTTCCCAAGGTACTTGATGAACTTGTTGAAAAAGCAATGGCTAAAGATCCTGAAAAAAGGTTCAAAGGCTGCGAAGATTTTTACCATAATGCAGATCAGATCGATTTGTATCTGGCAAAAATTAAGAATGAATATGTAAATGGCAAAAAAAGCACAAAAAGAGTCAGCAAGCCATTTTCCATTTTAGGAACCGCAGCAATTTTTGCTGTTATTGCAGGAGTGATCTATTTTTCATTTATACTGGTTGATGAGTTTTTTAAGACAAACCAAATTGATAAATATCGTGAATTTAGTCTGGTAACACTTTTTCAAAAAGATATAGATTTAAGCAAGTTAAAGATCAAAAATGTAGATGTTTCGGGAAATATTAATGACATTCTTTTCACAGATGAGGAAAAAGGCTTTGCTGTGTGTGATGACGGAATTTTTCTTGAAACAGCTGATTCCGGTAAAACCTGGCAGAAGACGGTTCTCGATTCAGCGGTTAGTCTGAAAAGAGTTTATCATCTTCAAAACGGAAAACTCTTTGTCTCAGGTGAAAAAGGATCTCTTTTTGTACGAGAAGATTTGAACGAAAAGTGGAACAAAGTTAATATTAACAGCAGCAGTTCCCTTAACAGCATTGTTTTCCTTGATAATGAAAACGGAGTAACAGCAGGCGGGAAGGGAGAAATTTTCAGAACTTCCGACGGTGGAGAAAGCTGGATAAAAACTTCCACTCCTGTTGAAAATCTTCTGTTTGATGTTGATTTTACATCAAAACAGAGAGGAATTGCGACCGGCTGGAAAGGAACCTTGCTTGAAAGCAGCGACGGCGGTTATAAATGGCAGGCTGCTGCGCCTTTTACAAAAAAGTATATTAAGGCTGTTGACTTTATGGATGATAAAGTCGGGATTGCTGTCTGCGGCGGAGGAGAAATTTACCGCACAAATGATAGCGGAAGGACTTGGAATTTAATTAAGGTTGATGTAAATTCGCCCCTTAATGATGTACTTTTTTTCGGAGAAAATCGTTGTCTGGCAGTTGGAAACAAGGGCACAATTTTATACTCCGATAATTGGGGCAAAGAGTGGAAAGTAGTTAAATCCGGCACTTTTGTAAACCTCAACAGTATTTTTATTACGGAAAATGAAACAGTATATATTACCGGATTAAATGGTACTATATTAAAATTTTAGTAAACTCAGGAGAAACATTTTGGATAAATTTGTAATAAATGGCGGTAAAAAATTATCAGGAAGAGTTGCCGTTAGTGGTGCAAAAAACTCATCATTGGCACTAATGCCGGCAACATTGCTTAATTCAGGTATAAACCAGATAAGCAACACCCCTGAAGTAAACGATATTTACACAATGATAAAACTTCTTGAAAATCTGGGAGTTAAAGCTGATTTTGAGAACCATAATCTTCGTTTGGACACAACAGGAATTAATAGTCAGACAGCACCATACGAACACGTTAAAAAGATGCGTGCTTCTGTTTATGTTCTCGGACCCTTACTTTCACGTTTCGGAAAAGCAAAAGTTTCACTTCCGGGAGGATGTGCCTGGGGACCGCGCCCTATTAATCTTCACCTTGAATCACTTAAAAAAATGGGTGCAAAGATTGAAATTGAAGAAGGATATATAATTGCCAAAGCAAAAAAACTTCAGGGTGCACATATCCACTTTGATGTTTCTTCTGTTGGTGCAACAGGAAATGTTCTTATGGCAGCTTCTCTTGCAAAAGGGGAAACAATGATAACAAACGCTGCTATTGAGCCTGAAATTACTCAGCTTGCAGAGTATCTTGTGCAGATGGGAGCAGAGATTGAAGGAATTGGAACTTCAACAATTAAGGTTCAGGGAGTTGATGAACTTTTCTCAGCTGATATCAGGAATATCTCTGACAGAATTGAATGCGGAACACTTCTTATTGCTGCGGCCATGACCAAAAGTAAAATTGAAGTTGAATATGAGCATATCGATCACATTAATGCCGTAATTAACAAACTGGAAGAGAGCGGCGTAAAAATTAAGTTTGAAGATAATGTTATTTACGTTGATGCCAAGGGATTAAAACCAACAAGCATTGATGTTACAACCGGTATTTATCCTGGTTTCCCGACAGATATGCAGGCTCAGTGGACAACATATATGTGTCTGGCAGACAACAGCTCAAAAATGAAAGACACAATTTATTATGACAGATTCAAACACGTTCCGGAACTTAATCGTCTGGGCGCTAACATAGAAATTATTGAAAACACTGCTATTATTAAAGGAGTTAAAAAACTTAAGGGTGCAAAAGTGATGTCAACCGACTTGCGCGCAAGTGCATCTTTGGTTCTTGCTGGTCTGGTAGCAGAAGGTACAACAGAAGTTCTGAGAATTTATCATCTTGACAGAGGTTATCAGCGCATAGAAGAAAAATTAAAAGAACTTGGTGCCGATATAACAAGAGTGAAAGGAGCTGAATATTAATTTATCAGGTCATTTTAAAAAGTTTTACCCGGAATATATCGTTCTTTTTATTGCAGTAAGTGTAAATATATTTTTACAGTTTCTCCCTTTAACAAATGTTATCGGGTATGAGATAAGTGCAGTAAACGGAATAATGCTTTTTATTCTTTCCGGTGTTTCTATTCTCAGAATAGGAAGAAAAGAGAAAAATTTTGATCCTTTTTACATAATTAAAACCAGACTCATTTTCTTTTTAAGTCTGGTTTTACTGCCTTTAATTATTTCACTGTTTAATACACTGGTTTTAAGTATCTGTCCATTTAAAGGCGGAATTGAGTTTTATCTGATTGATACAATTCCTGCTGCTTTTATTGGTATGGTGCTTGCAGCAATATCTCTTAAAATCTCTTTCAGATATAGTTATTTTATTTTTGCTGCTATTTTTGCCTGTTTTGTATTAACACCAATTCTTGAAATCTATTTTTATCACCAGATGTTTTTTTATAATCCGCTTATAGGATTTTTTCCCGGAACCATCTACGATGAAAATATTTCGATGCACTCAAAACATTTTCTTTATCAGTTGTTTTCGGTAAAGATAACTTTTCTGGCTTATATTCTTTTGATTAAAAAAGAGAAGCGTTACAAAATTTATCTCCCGATATTTATTGCTTACTTTTTAGGTGTTTCATTTCTTAAACCAATGATGAGTTTTGCAACAAATCAATCTAAGATTGAAAAAATCTTACCCGGAAAATATTTGAGTGAACATTTTGAAATCATTTATCCGGGCGGAATTTCAGATAAAAAGATAAAAACAATTGCAGCCGAACATGAGTTTTATTTTCAGAAGATAAAGAGCCAGCTTGGTTTTGAACCTGAAGGAAAAATTACTTCAATACTTTTTGAAAACAGAGAACAGAAAGGAAAAGTCTTTGGAGCAAAAAATGCCGATGTTGCAAAATTGTGGATGAACACAATTTATCTCCAGATTGGAGAATATGCAAACACGCTTGAACACGAAATGGCTCACGTCTTTTCCAGAGAGATAGGAAGCACGCCGTTTAAGGTTGCTGCCGGATTTAATTTCTCTCTTATAGAAGGTTTTGCAATGGCTGTTGAAGATGAATATGGCGGAAAGGAAGTCCATAACTTTGCTGCTCTTGCTTACAAAAATAATTTCAAAGTCCTGCCCGCTGATCTGTTTGGCGGATTAAGTTTCTTTGGCAACGTGAGTGGTTTATCTTATGTAACTGCCGGATCTTTCATCAAATTTTTGAATGATAAATATTCACCGGAACAAGTTAATAAGGTTTATGGTGACGGAGATTTTGAGGAACATTTCGGAAAGCCGATTGAGGTTCTTTCAGAGAAATATGAAAAGTTTATAAGCAGCTATCCTGTTACTGAAAACTCACACACTTCAATGCTTTATTTTGGCAGAAAGCCTTTGATAAAAAGATTTTGTCCTCGTTATATTGCCGGACAAAGAGCAAAGGCTGAACAATTTATGTCGAAAAAAATGTATAAGAATGCTGAAACGATTTACAGAGAAATATTTGATAAAACAAATCAGTATTTTGCTTTATCCGGAATTGTTAATTGCCTGAGAAACAGCGGCAAAGCCGAAGAAGCGCTTGAGTTTGCAGAAAAAGAATCGGGTAATTACAGCGGAACCGCATATAAGTACAGCTATAACATTACACTTGCCGATTTATACATATTAAATAAAAAATATGCAAAAGCAGATTCACTTTACAATGTGCTTGCAGATGAAAAACCAACAGACTTTTACTTTTGCTATGCAAAAACAAGAAAAGCGGTTCTGGCAGAACCAGATAGTGTAACAACAAAATATATAAATGGCAGCAGGTTCGACAGATACCTGATTTTGAAAGAATTAAACAAGGAAGATCCGGCAGATTTTATGCTGCCTTCACTTGTCAGTTTATCAGAATCGCTGAACGAAAACTATGGTTCCTTTATTAAGTCAGTTAAACATAACTTGAAAATTGTTTCGGAAGAGACTAGTTTTGCCGCGTACCAATTATCGGAATATGCAAAAAACAGTTCCGAATTTAATGATGCAATTCGCTTTGCAAAAGCAGCCATAAAGAGCTGCAATGATAAATCAAGGTTGCCTGTGTTAAAGGAAAATCTTGAAAAATTAGAATGGATGAAAGTATACTGTGATTGATTTACAAAAACACGTTGAAGAAAAAGAATACCTGCAAATTGCTTCGCAGGTTGCTGATGAATTAAATGTAAAATTATATATAGTGGGCGGTTACGTAAGAGATTTAATCCTTGGCAAAGAGAAAGAGGAGATAGATTTTCTTGTAGTGGGTAACGGTCCTGATTATGCAAATGAACTTGCCCGCAGACTCGGTGTAAACACCATAACTATTTTTAAAAACTTTGGAACCGCGCACTTTAAGTATGCTGATAAAGATTTTGAATTTGTGGGGGCCAGGAAAGAATCGTACAAGAGAAATTCCCGCAACCCCATTGTTGATGCTGGTACTTTTGAAGATGATATAAACCGCAGAGATTTTACCATAAATGCACTTGCGCTTTCTCTTAACAAGGAAGATTATGGAAAACTGATCGATACTTTTAATGGTCAGGAAGACATTAAAGAGAAAATGATTAAAACTCCGCTTGACCCGATGGTAACCTTTGATGATGATCCGCTCAGAATTATGCGTGCTTTTCGCTTTGCAGCAAAACTCGATTTTTTTGTTGCAGACAACATAATTGAAGCAGCGCAAAAACTGAGAGAAAGATTAAAGATTGTTTCCATTGAAAGAGTTACCGAAGAGTTTCTTAAAACTTTAAGTGCCGATAAACCCTCAACCGGTTTAATACTTTTGCAGAAAGCAAAAATATTTGATGTAATTTTTCCTGAAATTGCTGATCTGGCAGGAATTGATCAGCGTAAGGAATTTCATCATAAGGATGTATTTATTCATACCTGTGAAGTGATTGACAATATTGCTCAGATGACAGATGATGTGTGGCTCCGTTTTGCTGCACTTGTTCACGATATTGCAAAACCACGCACCAAAAAGTTTGATGAGAAAGTCGGCTGGACTTTTCACGGACACGAAGAACTTGGCGCGCGGATGATGAAAAAAATATTCAAGCGAATGAAGCTTCCGCTAACAAAACTTGAGTACACTGAAAAACTTGTAAGACTTCATCTCAGACCAATTGCACTTGTTAATGAAGAAGTTTCTGATTCGGCTATAAGACGATTTATTGTTCAGGCAGGTGAAGATATGGAAGATTTAATTAAACTTTGTCGTGCCGATATAACAAGCAAAAATCCTGAAAAAGTAAATCGTTACCTTGAAAATTATGATCATGTTATGGATAAGGTAAGGGAGGTTGAAGAAAAGGATGAACTCAGGGCTTTTCAGTCGCCTGTACGCGGTGATGAAATTATGCAGATTTGTAATTTAAGACCGGGAAGAAAAGTAGGCGAAATAAAATCAGCAATTGAAGATGCAATTCTTGACGGAATTATCCCAAACAATTATGAAGCTGCATACGAATATCTGATGAAAGTAAAGGATGAGATTCTGGACAAATAGATGTTCAGAATTACCTTGAAATAATTACATCTTCCGTTTAGATTTCCGTTTTATGTAAAAGCGAAAGTAGAATTGGTAAAATATATATCCAGATTAATTCTTTTATTATTCCTGATTATATCATTAAATGCTCAGGAAAACAGCAATACAGTTGCAGCAGCAGATACTTTTGCAGTAAAAAAGAGCAAGCTGTTTGAACTGAAGCATAATACAATTTTACCTGCCTCCGTAAAGTTTTGGTCAAAATCGAATTTGCTGGAGAGCCGACTGTTTGAATTTGTTCCGCAAAAAAACTCCTTTAAGGCTGTTTCACCGCTTCAAAACATCGATACCCTGATAATTACTTACCAGACAATAAAAACCGGTTTCAGACGCTCATTTTTCAAAAGAGAGATTGTTTACGGCAGTTCTCCGGTTCTTAAAACGGACTCTTCGGTTCAAAAAGCAAAAATTTACAAACCGATACAGCCGAAAGATATTTTTGGCAAAAACATCAACAGATCAGGTTCAATTACGCGCGAAATTACTGTCAGCACAAACAGAGATATGACAGTCAACAGCGGATTAAATCTCCAGATATCGGGAAAAATTTCGGATGATATAGAAATTGTAGCTGCATTGGCAGATCAGAATCTGCCGTTTCAGGCAGAGGGAAATACCGAGCGACTAGAAGAACTTGATAAGGTTTTTGTGCAGATTAAACACGATAACTTTCGCGGAACCTTTGGGGATTATGAGTTAAATCTGAATAACGGAGAGTTTGGCAGGACAAACAGAAAATTAAAAGGCTTAAATGCCGGATTTAACTACGGCACTTTTAACGGCTCTGTTTCGGTTGCTTCTTCAAGAGGAAAATTTCACTCAAACCAGATATCGGGACAAGATGGTATTCAGGGTCCTTACAGATTAAGAGGAAAAAATAACGAACGCGAAATTATAATTATTGCCGGAAGTGAAAAAGTTTATCTGGACGGGATTCAGATGACCCGGGGTGAAAGCAACGATTATGTGATAGATTACTCCACAAGTGAAATTACATTTACGCCAAAGCGATTAATTACATCCAAAAGCAGAATAGCTGTCGATTTTGAGTACTCCGACAGAAAATATTCCAGAACATTTTTTAATACAACTCTCTCAAAAAGTTTCTTTAACGATAAACTTTCTGTAGCTTTTGCATACACACGCGAAGGAGATGATGAATCTGCCCCTGTTGAGGTTGAACTCTCCGATGCGGAAAAAGATATTTTGAAATCTGCCGGATATAACAGACTCGATGCTTTTGTTTCCGGGGTAAGAGAAGTCGACCCAGATTCGCTTGGAAAAATCAACGGATATTATGTTAAAAAAGATACTCTGATCAGCGGTGAAAATTATACACTTTATAAATATTCTCCGGGAAAAGATGAAGCAATTTATAATGTTACCTTCAGTTTTGTGGGAGAAGGAAAAGGGGATTACAACAGACTTTCACTTGGTAATTATGTCTTTGTCGGGATCAGAAAAGGTGGTTATCTGCCAATTAAACTATTGCCCTTACCTGAGTTGCTGGAGACGGGAAATCTGGTTATAAAATCGAATCCGATAAAGGGATTAAATGTTAATCTGGAACTGGCAGGAAGTATTAATAACAAAAACAGATTTGCAACTGACATTGATCCGCTGAAAGGCATTGCCAGAAATATTTTTGCAGAGTATAATCCGAAAGAAATTTCAGTGCTGGGGATAAAAATTCCTGAGCTTAATTTTTCGCTCCGTGATCGTTTTATCAACAAAGATTACAACAGTTTCGACAGAATAAACTCTGTGGAATTTAACAGAGAATATAGCGGAGATCTTACAAACGTGAGCTCCAATGAACTTTTACGTGAATACAATTTTGGAATTTCACCGGTTAAAAATTTATATACCGGATTTTTATTCGGACAACTTAAAAAAGATGATCTGCTGACAACCGACAGATACAATTATAATTTTGCATTTAACAACAACACTTTTGAAGTAAAATATAATTATGATAAAACCAATACCGATACCCCGGAGTTAAAAAGTGACTGGATAAAACAGGACGGACTTGCATCCTGGACTCCGGGAAAGGTTACCGTTGGTGTAAATTATCTTTATGACAATAATGAGAAATATAAAAATAAAGATTCGCTCTTTATCGACAGAGATCGGAAGAGCACACG
>JBGRQB010000067.1:0-19805 GCA_041725875.1 Rhodothermaceae bacterium | reverse complement strand
CCAGATTATATCTTTTGTATTGTATTTTACGTAGAGTCCGAACAAAGGAATTTCAAATGCAGAGGCAATATGAATTATTGATGTGTCGGGTGTAACAAGAAAATCGAGTCGACTTATCATTGCCGAAAAAATATCAAAAGAAGGGGAGTAAAAAATCGGCAAAGTTTTATTTATTGCTTTGGCTTTATCAACATCATCTTTATGACAAAGCAAAATCACATTTACATCAAAAGAAAGAAGCTGATCTGCAAGTTGCTTATAATTTTCAACTCCCCAGAACCGCGCTTCGCTTCCTGCTGAAATATTTATCCCGACAAGTTTTTTCTTTTTCAGTTTATAAATTTCAAGAAATGTATCAACTTCTTCATATTCACTTTCCGGAACAGAATAAACTATGTTGGCTTCTTCTTTATTTACTTTTAATTTCAATTCTTTCAGAATGTTAAGGTTTCTTTCAATTACATGATGTTTTTCCGAATCAAGTTTTTTAACAACTTTGGAATAAACTGTTTCGTTACCTTTATCCAATGCAATTTTTACAGGAATTTTTAATGCCGAGATTAAAAAAGTAACGGTTGTAGAAACATCATCGTGCAGATCAATTACAATATCATAATTGTTTGAGTTAAGTTTTTTAACAGTTTCTCTGAATCCGGAAAATCCTTTTTTGAAAACAAAAACATTATCCAGATCGGGATTATTTTTAAAGACAAAACTGTTTTTTCTGTCGGCAAGAATATCAATTTTACAGCCGGTATATTTTTTAAGCTGATTTATAAACGGAGTGGTAACAAGTGCATCGCCAATTCTGTTTAATCTTATAAGTAAAACTTTACTTTGCGAATTTATATTTACATCGTCAACTTTTTGAACTTTATTAAAAAGTAAAAAAAGTTTCAGAACTATATTTTTAAAAAATATTTCTACTTCTTTCATATCAAATTATTCTTGGTTAAAACATTTCCCACTTCATTAATGAATTGATCAACTTCAATATTTCGGAAACATTCCTGATTTTTAGGGCAATCAAGTAAATTACAGATTATACAATCTAAATCATTTACAAGAATGTAAGAATGTTTATCACCGTAAGGCCCCTGAAGTTTTGGATCTGTAGGGCCGTGAATACTTAACGTTGGTGTATCAGTTGCAGTGGAAATGTGCATTGGTCCGCTGTCATTGGCAATAAACATATCACATACCGAAGTGCAAGTTGCCATTTGTCCGATAGACGTTGGAGGTGCAAAAATAACTTCATCATTTATGCGATTATTGTAAATATATTCTGCATCATCTTTGTCGCCCGGACCCCACAAAATCAAAATTTTACAATTAAATTTCTTTTGCGTTTCATTAACAAGCTTTGAAAAAATTTCTGCCGGACATTTTTTAGAAGCCCAGCCACCGCTCGGACTCACACCAATTAGGAGTTTTCCTTCAGGTTTTATTTCTCTCTTTAACTCTTCAGCAAACTTAACATCGTCCGGGTTATATCCGATTTCAAGATTTTTATGATTGCCTGAAATTCCGACACTCTTTATCATTTCAAGATGAAGTTCGGCTGCGTGAAACTTATCTCTTTCTGCAGGTCCAAATAAATTATAAGCAAACTTTCTTCCTTTATACGGAAACCCTACGCGATATCTGGCTCCGCTTAAAAACGTAACCTGAGTGGTAAGGGGAGTAGCATAAAAATCAAAAACCAGATCATACTTATTTTTTCTGATTGTACTGAAAAGTTTGATTCTGTCGCCAAGAGTTTTTTTCTTCATAATGATCACTTCGTTAATAAACTCAAGTGGTTCAAGAAGAAAGTTGCTCGGCTTTTCAGTAAGGTAGTCAATTTTTGCTTCGGGAAATTCCTCTTTCAAATTATCAAATACAATTGAAGAAAGAACCACATCTCCGATTCCGCGAGGTTTTATAAGAAGTATTTTTTTTACTCTAGTTTTATCTATCTGCATTTTTACCAAGTATTGTCATAAAATTGGAACTGTGAATTTGTAATAAAATTCCGAGAAATAAAAGGACAAAATTCTCAAAAACTTTCAGTAATCCGGCTTTTTGCGAATAAGCTGAACCGTAACAACCGCAATCAATATCCAACCCGCGAATGAGTGCAATTATAATTAAAAAATTAAATGCAACAAGCAGCAAATTAATTACAAAACTGTTTTCTTTAACCTTAACTCCGAGCAGTAAAAGGAGTCCGGTAACAAGCTCAATCCACGGAAGTGTTATTGCAATTAAATTTATTACAAATACAGGAAAAAATCTGTAATTCTCTATTGCCGAGGCAAAAGATTCGGGATCATTTATTTTATCAATTGATGAAAATATGAAAAATCCGCCAATAAAAACTCTGATAACCAGCAGCAAATATTTATTGTTTAATTTATTCATCTTTTAATTCTCCTTTTTCTACAGGAAAATTATTTTGAAGCCAGAACTGCCATCCGTCAGTATAAACAAAAACTTTTCTGTAACCTTTTCTCACAAGCTCTACAGCAAGCTGTTTACTCATTCCGCATTCAAGATCATCACAATAGATAATTATCAACTTATCTTTTGGAGTTGAACTGAACTTGGGAAATTCTTCTTCAAAAATGTAAGAGGGAAGATTGTAAGCACCTTTAATGTGTCCCTCAGCAAATTCCCACTGATCACGGGCATCAACAAAAAGAGCCTGATTTTTCTCAAACAGTTCAAATGCTTTTTCTGTTGAGACAGACTTAACCTGATAATCTTTTTCCTGGGAAGAAGCAAAAAGTTCATCATCCGTAGCTTCTTCCAGTACCTTTTTTTCACGAATAAAACTTACTCCAAACGGAGAAATTATATTATTCCCGATACCAATGAAGGAAGCTGTTAAAATAATTGTAAGCACAATTTTGTAGTTAATCTCTTTTAGCAATTTATTCCTCTATGTATTCACAATTTGCAGGAATTCCCGGTTTAACAAGTAAAACTTTTTCCTTCTGGATATTTACCTGTCCGGGCGCCATTCCTTTTTTCTTTGTTACAAATTTTGCAAAACAATAAGAAACCGGCGCTGTTCCGGCTGTTTTAGCTTTACTGTGAAATGCTGCAAGGGAAGCAGCAGATTTCAAAACATTTTTCGGAACAACTTCTTTTGTATTTTCAACCCGTAGCACAACGTGCGAACCGGGCAGACCTCTTGCGTGGAACCAGTAATCGTTTTGCTTTGCAAACTTAATGGAAAGCTGGTCATTACTTTTGCTGTCTTTACCAACATAAACGTGGTATTTATTTTCAATTAAATAATGTTTGAATTTAGGTGTTTCCTGCACTTTTTTGTTTCCTTTAATTACATCTTTAATTTTTAATTCTGTCGCAATTTTCTTTAACTCATCAATTTCGGAACAATTCTCAAAATCTTCATTTATCTTTAACAAACGCTCATAATCTATAATTGAATTATTATATAATTCCTGCGATTTTTCAAAATTTATTTTTTCATCTCTGGCTTTCTCAAAATATCTGTCAATATTTTGCTGAGGAGATTTTTTATCATCCAGTTTTATTGTTACTTCAGCGCCTGAAACATAATCTTCCAGAGAAATTTTATTCATCCCTTTTTTAAGCTGATAAATATTTGTAAGAAGCAGATTTCCGTAGTGATAATATTCTTCCTCTTTGCTGCCGGATTCAATTCTGCCGCGCAATTTGTTTAATCTGGATGAAACTTTATTCAGTTCCCGTTTCAGAACCGTGTTCACACTTTTTCTTAATTTATTAAGTGCTTCGTTCCTGTATTTGAGTCGGGCAACATATTTTATTGCCGACTGATAATCTTCAAAAACTTTCTCTTCTTCAACATTATCTGTGTGATGAAAATCTTCCGGAATCATCACTGCTTTGTCTTTATCTTTGTCATAAAAACAAACTATATCATCATCCAGAATCTCAAAAACAATTGTGCTTATCAGACTTTTAATTTCTTCAAGAGAAGGATCTTCATTTCTTGCAAGAAGTTCATTAACAATTTCTTTTCCCATAACGGGATAAAAAAGTTTAAGCTCATCTCTGAAATTTTCTTTAGAAGTTAGTTTATCGAAATTGAATAACTCTATATCCTCAGCAAACTGCTGATTTTTAATTTCTGCAAATAATTCTTCCGGTTCACTTTTAAAAGCTTTTTTGAACAGATTAAATTTTTCTCCGTCATCAATAATTACATTGGTATTATTGCCTCTGATAAAGAAATAAATTGCACCTTGCTCAAGATTAAGTTTTAATACTCTGTCATTTCCCGCTATTTCAAAAGAAGAAAAACGAGCGGGGAGATAGCTGCTGAAAAAATCGACTGTATTTTTCTTTGCTTTAAAGTGAGCTTCTTTAATGCTGATAAAAGGAAAATTCTGATCCGCAGAAATTACCAGGTGTCTGTTTGGAAATTCTTCAGTGGAAATTCGCAGATAAAGTCTGTCTTTTTCCTGACTGTAAATCTCCTGAATAACTGTTTCGGATAAAATTCTATTTAACTCACGTGTGAGTCTGGCAAGATAAAAATAATTCTTAAACATTAATCGAATTTCCGGTCTGCTTTAGTTAACTGAAACACCTGATTAAAAATATTTTCTTCCACACGACCGAAAGTTTTGTTACGACGCGCCATAACTTGTCTGGCAACATCTTTACTTTTTTCCAAATCATAAGTAGAAAGTAAATTTCCGCCGCCCCAGGAAAAAGACGGGTAATTTTTTTGTGAAAACACATCACCGAAAAGATTACAGGAAAATCCCGCAGCAGAACCAGTGTTGATAGTTGTATTTATTGCTGTTTTTGAATGATCTCCCATTAGCAGACCAAGAAACTGAAGTCCTGTTTCAATTTCTGTGTTATTCAAATTTATTTTGATATCAGAATAATTGTTTTTCAGATCACTGTTAGTTGTTCCGGCACCAAGATTAACCCAGGAACCAAGGTAAGAATGACCTAAAAAACCATCGTGCTGTTTATTTGAATAACTGTGAATAATTGAATTTTCAATTTCTCCGCCAACCTTGCAAACAGAACCAATTGAACTGTTGTGATAAATTTTTGATCCGGCTTTAATTACGGAATTATCACCAATAAATGCGGGTCCCTGAATATAACTATGAGGAAAAATGGTAACATTATTTCCAATAATTACTGGTCCGGATTTAGCATCGATACAGACAAAAGGGGAGATGCTGCAGTTGTTTCCAATCAGAATGTTATCGCGGTTTATCAGCGAGATATTTTCAGGATAATCATCAGTTGTATAAATATGGTTTTTCATTTGCGCAAAATCGTTTGTGATTTCGCGTCCGTTAAGCTCAATTAAATCCCAGATATATTCGGCAAGAGTAACTTCAACTTCCGTTACTTTTTCTATTCCGAGCGAAGCAAGAAAATCAGGATTATTAAAGTCTATTTTTGAAATCAGCTCTTTGTTTACTCTTATTCCCGCAAGACTTCCATTTTGTACAAAAACTTCATTTTCACCAATGAGGGGAATTGCTTTCGTAATGTTTCTATCGGCAACTATTCTTCCGTTAAGAAACAGAACAGAATCATATCCGGCATTATTATCAAAACTGTTTTTTTCAAAAATATCTCTGCAAAGATAAGTTATTTCCGTACCGGAATAATAATTTGATATTTTTTCCGCAAGTGTAAAAGCACCTGAAAGTAAATCAAATGTTGGTCTGGAAAAACTCAGCGGATAAAAATTTTGATAAAAATCATCTTCGAAAATACATATTGAAGTCTTCATAAATCACCAAAAATCTGTGCATGAAAAATCCCGGTATGATAAAACACACCGGGATTTAATATAATAAAAATTTATCTATTTAGTTAGATTCTGTATATTCGGCAACAACGTCTTTAAGCCATTTTAACAATAGCCATAAGATAAGTGCAACAGCTGCAGCTGCAGCGCCGTTAATAAGGAAGTAAATAGCTTTATTTTCAATTGTTACAAACATACCAGATAAGATACCTGATAATTTGTTACCAATTGCAGTTGCCATAAACCAACCACCCATCATCACAGCAGTGATACGAGGAGGAGCAAGTTTTGACACAAGTGAAAGTCCCATCGGACTTAAACAAAGCTCACCAAAAGTTAAAACTCCGTACATGGAAATAATCCACAAGGCCGAGACTTTTTCGAGTCCGTTACCTCCAACAAGTACTGCACCAACCATAATAAGCATTGAAAGGGCAGTAATAATAACACCAAACAAAATTTTACCCGGAGTTGAGAATGCTTTTCCTTTTCTGGCTAGGAAGCCAAAGAAAGCTACAACTAACGGAGTAAGAATTACAACAAAACCTGGGTTTGCTGACTGGAAAATCTCTGTATTAAGAAGAGCCATTTTTGCACCTTCTTTCGGCCATTCTTCTTTCGGCAAATTATTTAAGTAAGGATGAGGGCCTTTTGTAATAATCGGGTTACCTTCTGCATCAAGCACCGGAGCTCCGTGACCGTCAACCTTTGGAGTTTCCTGAAACTCGGAAGTAATTGTTTCTGCAAAACCTAAGGCACCCAGAGGTTCTTCAACTACTTCAGGCATTTCTCTTGCAGTATAGTCATTTGCCCAAAGAGTAAGAGCAGAACCGTTTTGGTGAAGAATCATAAAGAAAACACCACCCGCTAAAAATACTGCATATAAAGCGCCAAGTCTTCTTTTTTCTTCTTTATCGCCTTTAGCCCATAATGAGAAATAGTAATAAATTATAGGAATACAGGCAAAAATAAATGCGTCAGTTGTTGTTGAAAGTAAAGTTTGTCCAAAAACCAAAGTTGGTAAAAACCATCCGATGATACCGGCAATACCTGCAGGTACAAAAATGATATAAACTAATTTTGAAATTGGAGTATCTTCCGGTTTTGCAGGAGTGATATAATCAACATCCTTAACGTGTTTCTGGCCAAAGAAGAACCAGATTAAACCTATAAACATACCAATACCGGCCATTGCAAACGCCGCGCTCCATCCGAGATTGTTTCTCAAGAATGCAGCAAAGAAGTTACATACAAAGGCACCAATATTAATACCCATATAAAATATATTGAAACCTGAATCTTTAAACTGACGATATTTGTCATTATCATATAATCTGCCCACAAGTGCAGAGATATTTGGTTTAAAGAAACCATTACCTAAAATTATCAATCCTAATGCAGGATAAAAAGTTGCTTCTCCCGGAATAGCCAGACCAAGATAACCTAATCCCATTAGTGCACCGCCTAGAAAGATAGATTTTCTGTAACCTAAAAATCTGTCGGCAAGTAAGCCTCCAAGGAAAGGAGTAAGGTATACAAGTGCAAGGTAAGTACCATAGATTTCTGCAGCATCTGTACGGCTGAAGCCCATTCCGTCTGCAGCAATCATATAAAGTGTAAAGATCCCTAATAAAAGGTAAAATCCAAAACGTTCCCATAATTCTGTAAAGAAAAGAACAGGAAGTCCTTTTGGGTGATTTTTGAACATAGTTTCTCCCTAAGTTAATTGTGATTTCCATTTCTATTTCATTCGATCGGGTCTAAAATAACTAAAACCCGTGATAATTAAAAACAATATCGCTAAAAATAATTATAAAAGTTTAATATTATAAAGGTAATTTGTAAATTAGAGTTTGAGTTATTTTTATTTGTATTCCAACAAAAAATACCAGGTTATGAAAAAACTATTTTATATTTTCAGCACGATTGTAATCTTGTTAGCGCTTTTACTTTTTGCTTTTGATCAGTTTTATATGCCTTGGCTTGTTTCTTCGGAAGAAGTTGTTGTGCCAAATGTAATCGGACTTGATAAAGAGCAGGCTCACCAGATGCTTCAAAATCTGAAATTAAATCCGGTTATTCAGGGTCCTAAATATGACAATCTGAATCCAAAACCGGAAAATCAAATCTTATTACAGCGTCCTTCAGCCGGTTCTACCGTAAAGGTAAACAGAAGAATTTATATCTTTTACAGCGGCGGTGCGCCAAAAATTGAAATGCCTGATTTAACAAATAAAACTCTGCGCGATGCAAAAATTACTCTGGAAAGATTAAAACTTGCAGCAGGCGAGGTTAAAGAGATTCGTTCTGAAAAGCCTGCAAACACAATTGTTGAGCAGGAATTTGAACCCGGTTCCCAGCTTGAAAAAGGAACTGTAATTGCTCTTACCGTTAGTTACGGCCCAAAACTGGGGCACATTCGTACACCTGGTTTAATTGGTAAATCACTTGGTGAAGCAAAAAAAATATTAACCAAAAACTCGCTTCATGTTGGAAAGATAACTTATTTCA
The DNA here is from genome assembly GCA_041725875.1 of Rhodothermaceae bacterium. GTDB lineage: Bacteria > Bacteroidota > Ignavibacteria > Ignavibacteriales > Melioribacteraceae > JBGRQB01. Next base: position 11,512 of record JBGRQB010000067.1, on the reverse strand, counting down.
GAGCGCGTAATCTGGTTGCAAATACCATTGACGAGCAAAGTCCGAGCGAAGGAAGTTTAATTGCAGTCGGCGACAGTGTAAATATAACGGTAACTAGGAGATAATAATGAAATTACTTGCACCATCAATTTTATCTGCAAATTTTGCAAACCTTACGCAGGATATAAGATCTGTTGAAATGGGCGGAGCCGACTGGATTCATTGTGATATTATGGACGGCCATTTTGTACCAAACATTACTTTTGGGCCAATGGTTGTAAAAGCAGTTAAAGGCATTACAAATCTGCCGGTTGACTGCCACCTTATGATTGAAGATCCTGATAAATACATAGATGATTTTGTTAATGCAGGCGCTGATTATATTACGGTTCATCAGGAAGCTGTTTATCATCTGCACAGAACCATTCAGAAAATTAAATCTGCCGGAGTAAAAGCTGGAGTTGTAATTAATCCGGCCACACCTGTTTCAACGCTTGAAGATATTCTTCCTGAAGTTGATATGATTTTGGTTATGTCGGTAAATCCGGGATTTGGCGGACAAAAATTTATAACCCGCGCACTTGATAAAATCAAAAAACTTGATGAATTGAGAAAAAAAAATAAATATAATTACATAATTCAAATTGACGGCGGAATTACAACTGAAAATGTTAAAACAGTCTCCGATGCCGGGTGCGACTGTTTTGTTGCAGGCTCGTCTGTTTTTGCAAAAGACAACATAACAGCTGCAACCATTGAACTTAAAAACAAAATGTAATTGATCTTACGGAAAGGAAAAACTATTGATAATTCAACCGGTTAAGCTAAAACATAAAGATGTTTTTCTTAAATATGCCCGAAAATATTGTATAAACGAAGCATTATTCAACAACGCTCTTTTTGGCTATGAAATAAGAGGCGTTGATACTGTTACTGCAAAGGCTTTCGTAGATATTTTTATTTCGGAAAAGATACCCTGTTTTTCCATGATTGATGAAAATAATATTGCAAATATGATTTTAATTGCTCCCTCAGCGCAGTTAAATTATGTTTTGAAAAAAATCACAAAAGAAGTAAAACGTGATTTTATTAAAGAACTTGCAACAACAATCGATAACTACTTTAATTATAGAGACAAATCAATAAAAATTGCAGAAAAAGAGTTTTCACTTTCCAGATCTTATGTGATGGGAATTTTGAATGTAACACCAGATTCTTTTTCAGACGGCGGGAAATATTTTTATATGGATGCCGCACTTAACCGTGCAATTGATATGATTGATAGAGGTGCTGATATCATTGATATTGGCGGAGAATCTACCAGACCCGGAGCAGAAGAAGTTTCGGAAGAAGAAGAATTAGCCAGAGTTATTCCTGTTATAAAAAATATTAAAATTGAGCGTCCTGACTCTGTAATTTCAATTGACACAACAAAATCAGTTGTGGCTGAAAAAGCACTTGCTGCCGGAGCTTCAATTGTAAATGATATAAGCGGTTTAACATTTGATGAAAAAATTATTGATGTTGTAAAAGAAGCAGCCGCAACTCTTGTTTTAATGCACATTAAAGGAACTCCGCGAAATATGCAAATTGATCCGCATTACGATTATATTATTGCGGAAATCTATAACTTTTTATATTATCAGGCTGAAAAAGCAAAAAATGCTGGCATTAAAAATATAATTGTTGATCCGGGAATAGGATTTGGCAAAAGTGTTGCCGATAATTATGAAATTCTCAGAAGACTGGGTGAGTTTAAAGGACTCGGCTACCCGATACTTATGGGATTGTCGAAAAAATCATTTCTCGGCAAATCTCTTGGTCTTGATGTTGATGACAGATCAAATGCAACAATTGCAGCAGAAACAGTATCAGTTATGAAAGGGGCCTTTATTGTAAGAACCCACGATGTTGCAAAAGCTGTAGAAGCAAAAAAAATATTGGAATTTATTCATAATCCTGAATGTGTGGTAAATGTTTGATATTATCAAAATAGGTTTTCTCACAATCTCTTTCGTTGATATTATAGATATCACGATTGTTACTCTGCTTATTTACAAACTGTATACGGCAATAAGAGGAACAATTGCTGCCCAGATATTTTTTGGACTGGTACTCGTGCTTATCTTGTCAATTACAGCAGAGGCACTTCATTTCAAAGCAATCGGTTATCTTCTTAAATTAATTTCCGATATATGGGTTATTGCATTTATAATTCTGTTTCAGCCGGAAATCAGAAGATTTCTCATTATGCTCGGGAGAAATCCTTTCTTTCATATCTTCCTTAATAAACAGGAAGATCAGCATAATATGGCAGATATTCTTACGGAATCTGCATTTGAACTTGCTCAGTACCAGCACGGCGCATTAATAGTTATTGCAAAATCTTCCGACCTGAAAAGCATTGTTGAATCAGGTGAAGAAATAAATTCGAAATTATCCAAAAACCTTTTACGTTCAATATTTTTCCCAAGATCACCAATGCACGACGGCGCTGTTGTAATTAAGAACGGAATTATAGAAGCTGCCAGATGTACACTTCCGCTTTCACAGGAAACAAGCATAGACGGTGTTGGGTTGGGAATGCGACACAGAGCAGGTCTTGGAATTTCAGAACAGGCAGAAGTTATCAGTCTGATTGTTTCTGAAGAAACAGGCAGTATTTCACTTGCTGAAAGAGGAGAATTGATTCGCGGACTTTCAAAAGACAGTCTGAGAAACCTCCTTGCTTTTAGTCTGAACGTAAAAAAAACAAAAGGTTGGAGAAGTTATTTCGAACACTTTAAAAATTACAAAAAAGAAAATACACAAGAGAACTAAATAGAGGAGATGGTATGAAGTTACGTTATTTTTCACATTCTGCATTTCAAATTACAACTGACAGCGGTAAAGTAATTTTAATTGATCCGTTTTTAGATGATAATCCGACTTGCGAAGTAAAATCAGATGACGTTAAAGCAGATTATATTGTCTTAACACACGCACACGGCGACCATTGCGCAGATGCTTTTAAAATTGCCGACAGATGCGACTCTCTCTTTATTTGTGTAAACGAACTTGCCGATTATTGTGCTGAAAAAGGTTATAAAGCTCACAATATGCACATTGGCGGTGGTTATAACTTTGATTTTGGAAGAGTGAAATTTACAATTGCGCATCACGGTTCTGTTACTCCGGATGGAAAATATGGAGGAAATCCGGCAGGTGTTGTTCTTACAATTGATGGCAAAAAGCTTTATCACACAGGTGATACAGGGCTTTTCCTTGATATGAAACTTATTGGTGAAATAGATAAAATTGATTATTTTCTTGCTCCGATAGGTGACAATTTTACAATGGGAATCGACGATGCTGTTAAAGCTGTTGAGTTTGTAAATCCGGGTGTATCAATTCCAATGCACTATAATACTTTTCCTGTAATTGAAGCAGATCCGGAAGAATTTAAATCAAAAGTTGAAGCCATTGGAAAAACTGCCCGAGTTATGGCTTTTGGCGAAGAAATTGAGCTGTAAAAATAAAAAACACAAATAATTAAAAAATATTTTTTATATTCATTTGTTAATTTTGAATCAAGGTATATAATATTATAATATGGCCAAAATAATTTCAATTGCTAATCAAAAAGGCGGTGTAGGTAAAACAACTACATCAATAAATTTGTCAGCCTCAATTGCCGCTGCTGAAAACAGAACATTATTAATAGATATAGATCCGCAGGCAAACAGTACTTCCGGTCTTGGTTTATCTAAAGATACCGCATCTATTTACGAAATTTTAATAAGTACGGAAACCGCGGAAAACTGTATTATCAAGACTGATATGCCTCATTTAGATGTAATTCCTGCAAATATCAACCTTGTTGGTGCCGAAGTTGAAATGGTTGATATGGACAACAGGGAAGGACTTCTGAAAAAAGCGCTTGAACCACTTCAGGAAAAATATGATTACATCTTTATCGATTGCCCGCCTTCACTTGGTGTTCTTACTCTGAACTCATTTACTGCAAGTAACTCGGTGTTAATTCCGGTTCAGACCGAATATTTTGCACTTGAAGGATTGGGACAGCTGCTGAATACCATAAATATTGTAAAAAAACATTTTAATAAAGATTTATATATAGAAGGTGTACTTCTTACAATGTATGATGGTCGTTTAAGACTTTCAAACCAGGTTGTTGAAGAAGTAAAAAAATATTTCGGAGAAAAAGTTTTTGAAACTTTAATTCACAGAAATGTAAGAATATCCGAAGCACCTTCGCATGCTAAACCGGTTATCTTATATGACGCAGTTTCAACCGGTTCCAGAAATTATATGTCGCTTGCAACAGAGCTAATTAATCGTAGTAAACAACTTGAACAAAAGGTAGAAGAAAAAATACATGAGTAAGATGAAACCCGGACTGGGTAGAGGACTGGATGCTTTAATAAATCCCAAGATGAAAGAAGATTTCTATCAGGATAAAGAAAAAAATACTATTCCTTCTGATGAAATTAAAAATGATGATGGCGAATCAACAGATATTATTGCTAAAATACCGATTAATGTAATTACACCTAATCCTTTTCAACCCAGAACTGAGTTCGATCCGCAGGCAATAGATGAACTGAAAAAATCTATTCTTGAAAATGGTCTGATACAGCCAATTGCTGTTAGAAGAATGCCGGATAATTCTTTTGAATTAATTTCCGGTGAACGTCGTTTAAGAGCCTGCAAAGATATTGGTTACAGAGAAATTCCTGCCTACATTGTTAAGGTTGATTCTAATGAAGCAATGCTTGCTCTTGCGCTCATTGAAAATATTCAGCGTGAAGAACTTAATGCAATTGAAATTGCAATGGCTTACAGACAGCTTATTGATGACTGTAAACTTTCGCAAGAAGAAGTTGCTGAAAAAGTAGGTAAAGACCGCTCAACAATAACAAACTCGCTTCGTTTACTCAAACTTCCAAAACAAATTCAGGATAGTCTGATTAAAAACGAAATTTCTGCCGGACACGCTAGAGCGTTAATCAATTTACCAAATGAAGAATTACAATTAGAAATACTTAAAAAAATTATAAAAGAAAACCTGTCTGTACGTAAGGTTGAGGCGCTTGTTAAAAACTATACAAATATTATCAAGCAGGCTCAGAAAAAACCTGAAAAACAGCTGGAAAATGATATAGATTCAATTGCACAGAGGGATGTTGAGAATCGTCTTAGAACTATTTTTGGAACAAAAGTAATGTGTAAACAGAAGAAAGATGGTTCCGGCGCAGTGACAATTGAATTTTACTCGAATGATGAATTAGAAAGACTATTTGAACTTTTTGACCTGATTGAAAAAACTAATTAAGAACATATTATTTTTATCTTTGTTGTTTTTAGGCTGTGTTTTTGCTCAAGTAAAACAGGATACAGTTAAAACAAATAATCGGTCTGTAGTTATAAAAATGGAACCTTCCAAATCACCCTGGGGAGCTGTATTAAGAAGTGCGCTTCTTCCGGGACTTGGACAAATTTATAACGAATCATACTGGAAAGCTCCTTTAATTTGGGGAATTTTTACTGCCCAGACTTATTACTGGATTAAAAACAATAAAGTTTACCAAGATCAAAGAGATAAATTCAGAGATACCGGAGAAGCCAGATATAAACTGGTAAGAGATCGGGCAAAAGATCAGCGCGATCAGATTTTTATGTATGGTGTTCTGGTTTATTTCCTTCAGCTTGTTGATGCTTATGTTGAAGCTAATCTGTTTGATTTTGATGTTTCGGAGGATTCCTTTACCGGTGAACCGCAAATCAGTTTGAGGATAAATTTTTGATGAAAAATACAAGAGTCTGTCCCAATTGCAATTCAGAAAATCATTTCATTGCATATACCTGTGCTGATTGTCAGCATTATCTGCGTGATAAAGTAGTTAATATAAATATCTGGTCGGAATTTTGGAGTTTTCTCGAAACACCTTTTGAATCATTTAAAAGGATAATTCTTGCAGAACATAAAAATTATTTAATTTTAATGTTGCTGGTTATTCTTCTAAAACTCTTCGTCAATTCAATAATTATCCAGACAACCTTTGAAATTAATCAGGAAATAACTTCAAATCTGATTCCTAATTTTCTACTTGAAAGCGGATATGTTATTTCATTTTTAATTCTTTTTTCACTAATTCTAAATAAACTGATTAATATTTTTGGAATTAAAAGCAAATTCAAAAATATATTATCAATTTTGATTTTCTCAATGTGGCCACTTACTTTCGGACTTGCGGTTCTTCCTGCGGTGGAATATGCACTTTTCGGGAGTTACTTTTTTACTTTTGATGTTTCACCCTTTGAAATGAAACCAGCCGCGGCTTATATGCTTTACGGACTGGAAGCATTAATCTTTCTATCAGCAGTTATTTACGTTTTTATCGGAATGAAAGTACAGACAAACAGCAAGTTATTTTCATCTGTGACTGCAATTCTGTTTGGCGGTGCATTGTTTGCTGTTAATACATTTCTGCCGCTGTTTCCGCTTTAACTTTTCAGATAATTAATAATTGCTCCGTATCGAATTCCTTTTCCGCTGCAGGAAATTTTTTCAATTTTTAACAATTCCATTATTCCAGATAATATTAACGTCCCGGTTAAAATAACATCATTTCTTCCTTTAACTATTTCGCCAAATTCTTCTAATATTTCTTCCGGCAGCATTGGCTTAAATCTGTTTATCAAACTGATAATTTCATCAAAGGTTAAAGTTGAATTTTCAACAAGCTGTTCATCATATTCTTTTAAGTTCTGGTTAATGCAGGAAAGAGTAGTGGGTGTTCCGGCAACACCAATTGTAATAATACTTTCAGGAATTTCATTAACAATCTTCCCAAAGATATTTTTTATTTTCGTTTTTAATTTATTGAAGTCATTATAATCGACAGGATATTTAGTGATAAACTCTTCTGTAAGATTTACTGCTCCGTAAGGAAAACTTTCCGAATAGATTATTTCTTTGTCGTTACCGTAAATCAGTTCAGTACTTCCTCCGCCAATATCAATTACCAGTCTGTTATTATTGCCTTCAACATCAGAGGATGCTCCGAGAAAACTATATTTTGCTTCTGTTTTTCCATCTATTGTTTTAATATCAAAATTAAATTTCTCTTTTACCATTTCGGTAATTTGTTCTGAGTTGGCAGCTTTTCTGAATCCTGCAGTGGCAGTTAAAATTGTCAGATCACAGTTATGTTTGGTTATCAAATTTTTATATTCACCTAAAACATCAAAAAGTTCAGCAACTTTTTCATCTGAAATATTATTCTCTTTTGTTAAACCTTTTGAAATGCGCGGCATTCTGTATCTGTTTAAGATTGTTTCACTAATTCCGGAAGAATCGGTTTTTGCTATTAGCAAAAGAACCGTGTTGGAGCCAATATCTATAGAAGCAATTTTCATATCATCTTTATTTTACTTAAATCAAAATTGTTAACTTGCTAAAACACAATAATTTACAGGAAGAAAATAACATTTTTTTTTATTATTTTTTGAACCGGTAATAAGAAATTTACGGTTTAGATGAAATTAAAAGAAAAAGAATTTGAACAGGTTCTTGATGAACTAAAAGAAGTTGCATTACAGGTTGGCGCAACTGTTAGATTTGAAAAAGGTGATTTCAAAGGTGGTTACTGTATAGTAAAGCATTCCAAGGTGATTGTAATTAACAAACGGGCAAACACTCAGAGAAAAGTTATGACACTGGCAGCGGCTCTTAATGAGCTTGGACTCGAAGGAATTGAAATCTCCGATAAACTTAAAATTGTTCTTGACGAAATGGATGTTGAAAGATGAAAATTTTAGTAGTTAACGGTCCGAACCTCAACCTTTTGGGAAAAAGAGAAAAATCGTTTTACGGAGAATTAACTCTGACCGATATTGAGGTGAAAATAAAAACCGAATATCCTGACATTACATTTGAGTTTTTCCAAAGTAATCTGGAAGGAGAAATTGTGAATCAGATTCAAAATGCTCCTGATTACTTTGACGGAATAATCATAAATCCTGCGGCGTATTCTCATACTTCAGTTGCAATTAGAGATGCTCTTGAAATATGTAAACTTCCCAAAGTGGAAGTTCATTTATCTAATATTGCCGACAGGGAAGAGTTTCGCAAGACAAGCATAACAGCCGCCAGATGTGACGGATATCTCTCCGGATTTAAAGAATTCAGTTATCTGGGCGGAATTTATATACTACAAAACTTGATTAAACAAAGGTAAACTATGATTAAAGCAGTGGTTTTTGATCTTGATAATACATTAATGGATTTTATGAATATGAAAGCCAGAGCAATTGATGCGGCAGTTCACGCAATGATTGATGCTGGTCTGGATATGACATTTGAAGAAGCAAAAAATAAAATTGATGAAATCTACAAAGTTCAGGGAATTGAATATCAAAATATATTTGATCTCTTTCTGAACAATGTTCTGAAACGTGTAGATTACAGAATTCTTGCTCCGGGAATTGTTGCCTACAGAAAAGCTCGGGAAGCTGAGTTAAAGACATATCCTTATGTTTATCCTACGCTGCTTCAATTAAGTAAAATGGGATTAAAACTGGGCATAGTTTCAGATGCTCCGCAAAAAGAAGCCTGGCTCCGACTCGCATATTTGCAGTTCCATCATCTTTTTGATGAAATTGTAACCTTTGAAGAAACAGGTGAAAGAAAACCAAATCCAATGCCGTTTAATGCCATACTTTCCAAGCTTGATGTGAAACCTGAAGAAGCAATTATGGTTGGTGACTGGTTTGAAAGAGACATAATCGGAGCTCAGAATCTGGGGATGAAAACAGCATTTGCCAAATATGGTGACGTGTTTGACACCAAGGAGCATTCAGCCGATTTTGAATTGAAAAGCATTAAAGAAATAATAGATATCATAGTTAAATTAAACAATTTAGACTAGTTAATTAAAGTTTTTATTCAATATTTAATTCTTCTAATTGATAATGTAATTTCTATTAATTATCTTGTTTTGTCTCAAACAATCAAAACTGGTTATGAAAGATTTTGGTCTGAAAAAACTTTACTATTCAATCAGCGAAGTAAGTAAACTTACCGAGCTTGAGCAATATATTCTCCGTTACTGGGAAACTGAATTTGAACAACTTAAACCATCAAAAAACAGAGCCGGTAACAGAATTTACACAAACAAAGATATCCAGCTTATTCTGAAAATTAAAAAGCTGCTCCGGGAAGAAAAATATACAATTGACGGCGCAAAAAAAATCTTAAATGCTCCGGCTGAACCAGAAGTGCCGAACGAAGATCTTTTTCCTGAAACTCAGGATGAAAAACCTGTTGAAAAACAAACAGAACCAAAATCAAAAACTCCAGCAAACAAGAGCGAACTGAAAAAAGACCTTGAAGAAATAAAAGAGTTTTTATTAGATTTGAAATCCAAATTATAAAGCTATCGGAATGTGGCGCAGCCCGGTTAGCGCGTTCGTCTGGGGGGCGAAAGGTCGCGGGTTCAAATCCCGCCATTCCGACACAGTTTTACCAACCCAACTCCCGTTTCGTTCATCAAATACCTCTAAACAGAAAATTGCGAAATAAATAATATTATCTTAAATTGAATTTATGATTTCAGATAAAGAAAAAATATTAATTACCAAGCTTGCGAAAAAATACAATGTCTCTAAGCTTTATCTATTTGGGTCAACTATCCAAAAAGGAAAAGATACTAAAGATATAGATTTAGCAGTTGATGGCATTGATGATTCAATTTTTCACAAATTCTACAGCGAGTTAATTTTAAATCTTTCGAAACCTGTTGATTTAATCGATTTGAGAAAAAAGACTTTGTTTAATGAATCAGTTAAATCTGACGGGGTTCTGCTTTATGGATAAATTAAGACTTAAAATATTAGCAGAGTTCGAAAATCTGGACGAACTTTTTAATGAAATGCCCGTAGCTGCAAAAATGGAGCTCCTTGTGATGAAATCTAAAGAAACTTATTTATTAATCAAGGATGAGTTTTCCAAATTTCTGAATGATTGATTAATTTTTTGTCTTTTTTAATTTTTGCTTTGCCTTAAGCAAAACTTTCTTAGTTATTTCCTATTTTTATCCTTATTAACTGCAATTCGAATTGATAATAATCTTATTTAATCATAAATTTAAATTCTTTTTTCTAACAAACTTTGCCACTAAATTCGAGAGTAGTTTTGAACAACGATAAACCAAAATGTTTTTGCGGAGTTTTTGGTATTTATGGTACCGAAACAGCGTCTGTCAACACCTATTATGGTCTTCATTCGCTACAGCACAGGGGACAGGAAGCCGCCGGAATCATTTCACTGGATTCTAAAGATAACAAGCCATTATTAAACGTTTTTAAGGGTAACGGACTCGTTTCCGATGTTTTTGCCGATCATTCTCTTTTTTCGGAAAAACTTCCCGGTTTTGCCGCAATCGGGCACAACAGATATTCAACTACCGGGTCATCTTCATCCAAAAATATCCAGCCGTTTAATGTTAATTATAGATTAGGAAACCTTGCAATTGCTCACAACGGAAATCTTACAAATGCAAAAGCTTTGCGCGAAGCACTTGTTAATGACGGAGCAATTTTTCAATCATCTTCAGATACAGAAGTAATTCTGCACCTGATTGCCAGAAGTAAACTTGATAATCAGATTTCACAGATTCAGGAAGCTTTGCAAAAGGTAATTGGTGCTTTCAGTATTACAATTTTAACTGACAATAAACTGATTGGTGCAAGAGATCCTCACGGATTTAAACCTCTCTGTATAGGCGAAGTAGATGGTTCTTTTATTGTTACCTCAGAAACCTGCGCACTTGATATAAACAACGCAAAATATATCCGCGATGTTGAACCGGGTGAAATTGTTGTTATTGACGAAAACTGCAAATCGGCAGATGATATAAAATCTTACAGAATTTCAGAAAAAGAAGAAAGTAAAAAACATTGCGTTTTTGAATATATCTATTTTTCTCGCCCGGATAGTAAAATCTACGGTTCCAGCGTAGATAAAATGAGAAGAAAACTTGGTAAAATGCTTGCAAAAAATCATCCGGTAAGAGATAAAGATGGTGAAAAAGTTATTGTTATCAGTGTTCCTGACAGCTCCAATACTGCAGCTATCGGGTATCAGAGTCAGCTCGAAAAAATGGATATCGATTCTAAATTCGAAATTGGTCTTATCAGATCTCATTACATCGGCAGAACATTTATTTTACCTGGTCAGGCAAACAGAGAGCAGGGTGTAAGAGTTAAATTTAACACTGTAAAAGGTGTATTAAAAGATAAAACAATTGTTGTTCTTGACGACTCAATTGTAAGAGGGACAACTTCAAAACTTCTTGTTAAATTATTAAGAGAAGCGGGACCAAAAGAGATTCATCTAAGAATTTCTTCACCTCCAATTTTATTCCCTTGTTATTACGGAATGGATTTCCCGTCAAAAGAAGAATTAATTGCAAACAGATTTTCACAGGATATTGAAAAAATAAGAGAACACCTTGGTGTTGACAGTCTG
>JBGRQB010000066.1:0-20103 GCA_041725875.1 Rhodothermaceae bacterium | reverse complement strand
TTGTACTCTTGTTTTGCTAAGACTTGCCGAAGTGGCGGAATTGGTAGACGCGCTTGACTCAAAATCAAGTATTCGCAAGGATGTGCCGGTTCGAGTCCGGCCTTCGGTACTAAAAACCCCAATCTTTTGATTGGGGTTTTTGTTTTTTAAACTCGCAAGGATGTGTCCCGACACCAGTCGGGACCTTCGGTACTAAACCTGCTTTTATTACCTGAGATTTGCTTTTAAACTTATTGGATACTTTGACCGTCTGACTACGGATCAGATGCCTGCCCACGTAATGTCATATCGAAGAAGTGCAACGACTGAGATATCTCAATGCTGAATTCTACACAATATGGAATTGAGTTTTCTCACTCTGTTTGAAAAAACAAATCCTCAGTTGCTATTCTAGCAATTTATCTAATTCTTCAATTACTTGTGTCATTCTCTGAGCATAAGTCACCTTATAGTTACCAGTTGAAACTTCCCTTGCAGAATTTTTAACTGCTAAATCGACTACATTATTTTTATGCTTTTTCCAGTATTCGGTTAACATTTCTAGATCTAACGTTTTAGATAGCTCCTTTAGGCTAGGGCCATAATATGAACTAGGATAGTCAGATTTACGCATAAACATTACAAATATGTAGTCTATAAAATGTAAATAATTATTTTCGTTGTGTTCAGGACTAAAACAAATTTCAAACAAATATTTATTCATCAAGTAACTGATTTTACTTTCTTTATCTTGTTCTCTATTCTTTTCTGATCCAGATTTATAGTAATATCCACAACCTACTCCCAAGTTCATATTAATTGCCGCAAGTTGATACACTATAAACGCTTTTAAATCTGATAATGTATATAAATATTTACGATTTATCTCACTAGCAGAATCTTCATCCATTCTCATTACATACTCAATAAATTTTCCACATAAATCTTCTAATTCAAGTTTATCAATCTCAGCAAAGACATTTTTCTTTTCTTTTATATATTCATTATCAAATACTTTAAAGACAGATTGTGATATTTCTCTCATTTCTTCAACGAGCATATTGGAAATTACCCCTATTTGTGAACTATCATCTGAATGGAGAGCCAGAGCTCTTGGTAAATTGGAAATATCAAGTTTATTCTCAGAAAAGCAATCAACTCTAAAATTAAGTAAATTATACAACCCCAATATTTTTTTCTCTTTCGCAAATATTCTCTCTAATATTCCTTGTTCTTTATATTTTTCTTCACCATAAATCCAATAAGCAATATTTATAATTCTATTGTTTGTATTATTACGTCTTAATCCGCTCTCATCCTGCCATCCCAGACTATCAAGAAGCTTCGCTAAAATTGATAATAATGTACTCCTTCTATCAGAATAATTGTTATTCAATGATATAATTGGATAATAACTAATACTATCAGCAAGAAACTCTATTATCTCCTCAGCTTTACTTACACTAATTTTTTCTCTTTTTGTATTTTGTATTGCAGACCATAACTTAATATGTGAACTAATATCTTTATTATATGCAAAATTAACATCCTCAAAAATATTTTTAACTGGTTCTTTGATAATTCTTTCTACCAGATTCAGATAAAATTGGTTTTGTTCAATTACTGGTGCCTGTTTAGCATTAGCAATAAATTCTAGGTATTTTGACAAATTCCCCTTTTGAGAATTATTAAAACAAGCAAAAGGATTATCATTAGTTTCGTCTATCTTCTTTTTTACAGGCTTTGATTCTTTATCAAAAACTTTCTTCAAAACTAAAATTTGAGTATTTGTCAATTGCCCACTGCTAATATAGTCAGAAAAATGGGTAGAATTTTCGAAATCTGAATCTCCTTTAAATGGATAACCTTCATTGCCTTTTCTAACCAAAGAAAAGAAACCAAATTTTCCATTTGTTTCTTCATTATAGATCTTACGAAACAAATCCGGGTAACATATATAAATTAAAAGAAGGTGAATAAAATCATGTTTGTCTATATCATAGTTATAAAAATCAGCTCCATCTAATCTGAGTAGTACAATTGTATTAATGATTTTCTTTAACTTTCTGAAATCTCCTACAAGAGATGAATACAAATCATAATTCTTTGATTTGAATATATCTTTGAGTCCTTCCATAGCCATTGAAAGAGGCATTGGATCAGCAGTAATATTTTTAATTAAAGATTCTTCTTTTATATTGTCGATAAACCTGATCTGCTCTTTGCTGTCGACAATCAAATTAAAGTTTACATTTATAAACTTTTCAAGAAACTCTCCTATCTTCTCTGAATCCAGTTCTTTATTTTCTATTGAAGTGATATTTTGTAAATCATAGCATAAAATATATGAGACATTGGAAAGTTCAAACACTCGTTTTAATGGAAATAATAACTCTTTAATCAAAGAAAAATCAACACGATCAAGATTATCAATCACTACAATAATTTTTGTCGGTAAGTTTTTTAATTCAAATTCCAGCTTTTCGATAATGTTGTCAAATGATGCAGAGGTATCTGAAATACCGATATTTAATCCGAAGAATGAAAAAGAAAATTTAGATTTTTTTAGGTATTTATAGGATCTTGAGATAAGATAATTTATTTCAGGTACATAAACATTTTGGTTAATTACCTTTATAAGCCCACAAACAAACTCTTCCAAGATATTACATTTCTTTTCAAACTGTAACAGATCAAGTTTATAAAAAATTATCTTATCATTATAAGTTTTGGTTAAATAGGACTTGCACAAGTTCACAAAAGAAGATTTACCTGTTCCCCAAGGAGCCTCAACTCCAAAAACCAGACTATCAGGCGAGCCATTGTTATATATCTTTTCAGAAAAGCTTTTTACTTTTTCTTCCAAATTCAGTTTATCACCTTCAAAATCATTAATCTCTGAATCTTTCAAAAAATTTGTTTTGCTGTTATTTTCATCAGTTGTTTTAGCAGTCTGATAACTTCTTATTTTCAGAATAACCGAAATTATCAATGGAGAGATAATAAAAAGAAAAACCACTTCATTTCTAAAACCATTTAATACTCCTTCCAAAAAGTTTATTTGCCAGTCACTTAAAATGAAAACTATTAAAACTCCAAAATAAAAAGCGGTAAATAAATCATATCTCTTACTTTTCAGCATCAGTTTCAGCTTTAAAAACAACTTATCCTTTTCATACAGCAAACTTAAACTAAAGAGATAAACACTTGTCAAAATCCATCCTATTACTTCAAGTGAAACAAACTTGTTTTTAATAAGATGAGAAAAACCAGACAGAAAGTTTGTTTTAAGAAGCAGGTTTGTTAAAAGAAAGGTTTCAGCAATAATAATTCCTGTTAAAATTACTTTTAAAACTATAATTAAATTGCCGTTATGCTTTAAACTACTTTTGTCCATTGCAATCCATAATTAAATTTATAGTAAGATGAATAATGGCCCCGGTTCACAATAGTTGAATTTGAACGCATAATGATAACAATTTTAACATCAAAAGTATAGCTGAAAATGCTTGTTAATCGTTAATGGAGTTTTTTCAGTTCTGCTTTTTCACTTTCAACTCATATCATCTTAATTCAAATTTTTGTTTAATCTTACTATAAAGATTGTTATTTTAGTTGCCGAAGAGAGCGATAAATATTTTCTCTCCTGCTTCATCTGCTAACAGCAAAAGGAATCACAAGTGTTAAACAATATGAATATTAGAAAAAAGATACTTGTATCTGTTTTGGGTATCTGTTTTGGGTATCAATCTGGTCATTCTTTTAATAATATTTGCGGTTTACTACAATTTTTCAAAAGATATTCTTTTAAATGAATCGCGCGAAAAGGCGCAGGCAAAAGTTCAGAAGGTTGTAAAAACCCTTGAAGGCCATCTTTTTGAAAAGGCAAAGATTACAAAAGTTCTTAATGATAATCCGCAAATTTTGAACTGGCTGGAAAATAATGACGTACGATATGCTGATATCAAAAAAGACAAGAATTATTTTACCATCAAACGTTATATTCAAAAACTGAATAACAACGATCCCGATATCGAAGCGGTTTTTCTTGCTTCAGAAAAGACCCAGATGTATTATGATACGCAAGAGGGTCACAGACTTGGAGACGAATATCAGGTTGGCAAACGCGCCTGGTACATCGAAACCAAAGCTTCAAAAGATGGTGTTTACACTGTTGACGCAGATTACCTTACCGGTCAGATACTTATCTCTTACCGTCATCCCATAAAAAATAATGGTAAATATTTGGGAGCCGGCGGAATTGATATAAGCTTCAGGACTTTTGGAGAGTTTCTGGCAAAGACAAAACTTTTTGACACAGGCAAAATTATGCTTGTTGATAAAAATACTCAGTTCCTTTATCACCCTGACACAACTTTGATATTAAAGAAAAAAATTGCTGACTTCAAAGATAACGGCAGTGAGTTCAGCGGAATTGATGAACTGAAAAAAGAGATCAACAATGCTTCAACCGGCAGCAGACTTGTAACCTTTAACGGCGAAGAACAATATTTCTTTTACGTTCCAATGGATAAGGTTGGCTGGACTCTCCTTTTGAGTGTTTCCGCTTCAGAAATAAATAAGCCGCTTGATACTCTTTTTAATACTTCCCTCTTTATTCTGGCCGGAAGTATTTTACTTCTTTCTCTGGCAATCTGGTATATATCAAATACTATTTCGAGTCCGATAATAAGACTCTCAAAAGATGTTGCCGATGCAGCCGATCAGGGAATGATTCATATCGATACCGATATCAACTCGCAGGATGAAATCGGACATCTGCTTGCTTCTCTCAGAAAGATGATGCAGACAATCAGAGATAAAGCCGAAGTTGCAGAGCAGATCTCAAAAGGAAATCTTGAGGTTGAGATTAATATTATCTCAGAAGAGGATCGACTCGGGGCCTCTATGCAGAGAATGAAAGAGAGTATTGAGTTGTTAGTCACCGACAGTGAAAAACTTGCTCACGCCGCACTTACAGGCGATCTGGAGTACAGAGCAGATACTTCTCAGCATAAGGGTGAGTTCAAAACAATATTGGAAGAGATCAATTCAACAATCGATTCCCTTCTCCACGCTGTACACGAAGCAGCAGATGTACTTGAAATGGTTGCAAACAAAGATCTTTCTGCCAGAATGACAGGTAAATATCAGGGAGATCATGCTGAACTGAAAACCGTATTAAATCTTGCAGTTGAAAATCTTGACTCAATGATGAAACAGATTTCAGAATCACTCAGATCACATTTTGAGGCTGCTAATGAGATAAGTCAGTTAACTGACCAAATTGCAACCGGAATTGAAATGCAGACTATCCAGACAGGAAAAGTTGCAACTGCTGTTGAGGAGATGACTTCAACAATTCTGGAAACTTCCACAAATGCTTCTGTTATGTCAGAAACAGCGGAGCAGTCGAAAAACTCGGCAGTTGAAGGCGGAGAGGTTGTATCTCAAACAATAATGGGAATGAAATCAATTTCGGATAAAGTTAACCAATCAGCCGAAGTGGTTGAAACCTTAGGTAAATCGAGTCAGGAAATTGGTGATATAATAGAAGTGATTAATGATATTGCAAACCAGACCAACCTTCTGGCACTAAATGCGGCAATTGAAGCAGCGCGTGCAGGTGAACAGGGGCGCGGATTTGCAGTAGTTGCCGATGAAGTAAGAAAGCTTGCTGAACGAACTACAAAAGCCACCAAAGAAATTGAGGATATGATAAATAAAATCCAGTTTGATACTAATGCAGCTGTAAACTCTATGGAAGAAGGAACGGTTGAGACTTCAAAAGGTATTAATCTGGCAGACAGAGCCGGTGAAGCTCTTGAACAGATAGTTGATATTTCGCAGGAAGTTACTGAAAAGGTATCTCAGATTGCTTCTGCAAATGAACAGCAGCATTCTGTAAGTGAAATTATATCTAAAAATATAGAGGAAATTAATTCTATTTCTCAGCAAACTGCATCGGGAATGGAAATTATTTCTCAAAATGTTGAAGACTTTAAAGACCTGACGGAAGAATTGAGGAATTTGAACGATTCATTCAAATTATCTGATGAAACAAAAGCAATTATGGAATATGAAGAAAGTCCGGTTTAGCCGGACTTTTTATTAAAAATATCCAGCTGATTTTTCAATTCAAAGAGATCAAACACCGATCTGACATACCTTATCTCTTCATCTGCAAATTCGATATAAGTGAAAACATCAAACTTTACTGTCTTTCCTGTTGGTTTCAGTCCCATAAAAACACCTGAATGATCTGCCGAAAGTGTGTAATAAGCAACTGCTGAGTTTTCATCTGAGTAGACATTTCTGAAGGAAAGGTTCATATTGGAGAAGCCGGTTTTTACCGAGTCGATATATTTAGCAAACCATTCAAAGCCGCGAGCATTAGTAATGGGTGATTCAAACATAAAATCATCGCTCACCTGCTCAAACAGTTCTGTTATATCATCCTGAAGCCAGGTCTTTTGGATAAACCCCTGCGCATCCCTCTTAAAATTTTTCATAATAAACAACTTATATTTATTAAAGAACTATTTTGCTATTTACCTAAAACAGAGCCGGCATAAGTTTAATTAAGACATCACATCCAAATTCAACAAATATGCCAGCATAATTTCTTATAATTGACCCAAAATCTTTTAAAAATCGCCAAAACCGGTAATTTTCTGCATAACAATGTGATTTACATCACAAACTTACCGGTAATATATTCTTTTGCTTAATTTTTAACTAAGCTAAAAACTCAACCACTTCTTTTTTTGCAGCTTCTATATCTTCAGCTGTATCAAGTTCCATACAGCGGAAATCACCAACATCAACAGTATAAATTTCAGCGCCTTCTTTCAAAGATCTTTCAAAGGCTGCTTCGTAGAAAATATCAACCTGATTATTATTTATAATCATATCATCTAAAATACCGAAGAGTTGTTTAACATAATTATTACTGAATTTTTCAATACCGATAGATTCCCCGATTGCAAGTTTCGGATCAATGGTTTTACTAATTTCCGTAATACATTTTTTATCGTTAAGTGTTACTTTAATTTCCTCTTCACCAAGTTCAAAACCTGATTTTACTGCCAGACAGTTTTCATAATCGGAATTGAGTAATTGTTTGATGATTCTGTGATCGAAAAGAATGTCGCTATCTAGCAAAATAAAATCACCATCGATAACTTTTTCTTTTGTCATCCAAAGTGAATAGATATTATTTGTTGATTCATATTTTTCATTGTAAATATATTCAACATTTATCTGCGGATATTTTTCTGCAATAAAATCTTTAATCATATCCTGCAGATATCCTGTAACAACAACAAGATCATTTATATCATTCTTAACAAGGTTATCTAGTGTTTTACCTAAGATTGTATTGTCTCCTACCTCAAGAAGGCATTTTGGAGTATTATCTGTCAATGGACGAAGTCTGGAAGCAATTCCAGCGGCTAAAATTACTGCTTTCATTTGGATCCTTTAATTTTAAGTGCTTTGTCAACGCTGTTTTGTTTAAGATAAACTATCAGGGCGTAAACCGGGAAGACAGTTATCATTCCGTATAAATAGATATCCATTCTGTTTACAAGTGAACAGAAAATCATAAAAGTTAGCTGAGTTGTAGGACCAACATAACTCCACAGATGAATAAGCGTTTTGTTTTTTGCATAGTAAAGTTTAGAATCCACATCAATCTTTTTAGATTCTTCTTTACCTTTTGCCATTTTCACCTGGAAGTTGGAATATTTAAGATAGACTTTAAGAAGAGCCTTATCAAAGTACTTCCCTTTCATAGTTTTGATACGGTCATATTCTTCGGTGAACTCGCGAAGTTCAGTCTCAAGAACACTTTCCCTTTCAAGAACTATATCAAGAAATCTGTTTCTGTAATAATCGAGAAGTATTGAAAGAACTGCGCTGCTTGCTCCTGCCAGAACAGTGAGCATCCAGAAATATCCCGGTTCTGCTGTGTTTCCTGCAAAACCGATTCCAATACCAATATATGCGGCAATTGTGGCAATATAATCGGCTACCCCGTCAATTATTCTGCCTGTCTTGGTCCCGTTCTTTTTAATACGGGCCAGTTGTCCGTCACTACAATCAAAAACATCATAAAGTATATAAAGTATTCCTCCTATAAAGAAATACTCAGGTGTTCCCATTGCGTAACAAACTCCGCCAACGAGGCCAAAAAATACTGCTATTAATGTTAATTGATTTGGTGTTATGTTTGTCGGGTAAACTATTTTAACCAGCAAAAATGCTAAAGGTCTGTATAGAATAAGATCAAAAACCTCTTCCACCTCCAGCATTTTCAGTGCATTTTTATACTCTCTGAACCATTGCTTCACTTTGGACAAACTCCTTGATAGCGTTAATCAGTCTTTTGTTATGTTTTCTTTTACCTAAAGTAATTCTTAAGTGATGGTTCAAAAGTTTTTCATTCATAAATTTGATTTGCAGACCTTTTTCAAGCAGATACTCTTTAAGAGAAGCTTTTATTTCTTCCGGTATTTCCACAAGAATAAAATTAGCTTCTGATTTGAATACTTTAAATCCTTCAAGCTCATTTAATTCGTTATAGTATTTTTCTTTATCTTCGTTCATCTTCTGAGCTATTTTCTCGTAATACTCAGGAGAATCTAAAGCAGCAAGAGCAATTTCTTCTGAAATTCTGTTGTAACCCAGACAGCGTTTTGTAAATTTATCCATTCCCTGAAGGTTAGCACCAATAAATCCGTAACCAATTCTAACACCAGCCAAAGCATAGTATTTTGAGAAGGTTCTTACAATTATAAGATTAGGATATTTATCCAGCAATTCTTTTGATTTATCATTTTCACTGCTGTGTCCGTATGCTTCATCAAAAACCACAATTGAATCTTTGGTATTATCAAGAATTCTTGTTAAATCTTCAAAAGAGATTGAATTTCCCGTAGGGTTATTTGGTGAGCTGATTAATACCATTTCCGGTTTCTCTTCTTTATAAAGTTCAAGCATTTTCTCAACATCGTAATAATATGAATCTTCCCCTTCAATCATAGGAAATTCAATATTTTCTCCGTTAACTTCGTTTGCAAGTTCTTTATAATACCACCAGGAGTGTGAAGGGATCATCAATTTACTTCCCTGAGATAAATAACACTGAACACTTTGTTTTAATAAATCTTCAGCACCATAACCTAAAACAACCTGTTTTTCGGGAATGTTAAAATCTTCAGATAATCTTGCAGTGAGAACACTTTTTACACCAACGGTGTGAGCTTTTGTATACCAACTTAACAGTGATTTATCAGCATTTTTTAATTTATCAAAACAGGCTGGAGCGGGACCATAATAACTTTCATTCCTATCGAGATAAATAGTTTTCTTACTCATAAAGCTTCCTTAATTGTTTCAAAATATTAATAACCCCCTGCCGAGTGTTAACATACCATTAACAAAACATTAAGTAAATGTTAACTCTAAGCAAAAGGTAATTATCTGGAATATTTTACTAATTATCAACCAAAATCAGAAGGAAAAAGCAATTAAATTAGCATTAAAACCGACTTATATAGTAAAAAACCGGCAATTACAAACATTATGATTCCAAGTGTCTGTATAACACGATTTATTACCGAAATACTAAGTTTGTATCTGTAGGTTACAAGGAGTTTTGCAAAATAAAAAAGCCAGATAAATCCGCCAAGTCCTACCATAGATGAATAGGCCAAAGCAAGAACTACCGGAGAAACTTCCTGCGGGTTTTCGGTCGGTGAAACTTTTTCAGTCTCAATTTCAGATAGCTCACTAAATTCATCCCCTACCATTTCGGAAAGCGAATTAATATTATCGCTGATAACCATATCTAGTCCGCCTGTCCCTATTCCCATCTGAGTCATAAGTGAAAAAACAAGAAAGGATGAAGCCAGCCAGCCAACAAAAAGCGAGGGATTTGTGAAATTAAGTATTAATCCAGATCTGAGTCCCCCTTTGTTTGCATCTTCACCTTTATTATCAGCTTTTTCAATTTCTTTCAAATCGAGTTTGGTTTTAGAAATTTTATAAGCAACACCAACCAGAAAAAGAGAGCCGATCATTATTATGTACGGAATAAAGGGTTGATAAAAAGAAAAGAGGGATTTTATACCTATTATAACTATAAAAACATAGATAAATTCAACTATAGATGCACCTATGGCTGTTCTTTTACAAAATCTTAATCTGCCACTTAAAGCATTTGATGTTATTAAAATACTTATAGGGCCAGCCACGGGCATTGAAAATACAATTCCGGCAATTAATCCGGCAACTGAAATGTTGAATAAATCTGTAATCATTTTGTATTAATTGTAATTATTGAAGAAAGTAATATAAGAATTTCATATATAATTAGAGATGAAAAATTTTCGGTAATAAGCATCCTGAAAAGAAAAAGCCCGACTGCACACCTGGCAGCCGGGCTTTTAAATAATCTATGAGAGATTGATTATTTTTCTTCTTTGTTGGAATAATCCATATTTGCCATCTGTTCGTACAGATTCCAATTTTTGTTAACTTCTTCCTGTGCATAAGCAATTAATTTTTCACTCTGTTCAGGAGCAGCTTTAGCTAACATTTTATATCTGTTTTCAGCATAAACATAATCTTTAAGTGGCATTTTTGGAGCTTTTGAATCAAGTTTCAACGGATTTTTACCTTCAGCAGCATTATCAGGGTTAAATCTGAATAATGGCCAGTGACCTGAATCTACAGCCATTTTCTGGTGAGTTAAACCTTTACTCATATCAATACCGTGTGCAATACAGTGTGAGTATGCAAGGATAATTGAAGGACCATCGTAAGCTTCAGCTTCCATAATAGCTTTGATAGTCTGAGTATCGTTAGCACCCATTGCAATTTTTGCTACATAAACATTTCCGTAGCTCATTGCCATCATACCAAGATCTTTTTTAGCCTGAGGTTTACCGCCTGCAGCAAATTTAGCAACAGCACCAATTGGAGTAGATTTAGACATCTGACCACCGGTGTTTGAGTAAACTTCAGTATCCATAACAAGGATATTAACGTTTTTACCAGAAGCAATAACGTGATCTAGACCGCCGTAACCGATGTCATAAGCCCATCCGTCACCACCCATAATCCATACAGATTTTTTAACAAGGTAGTCGGCAATTGGTAATAACTGAGTTGCAGCTTCAGAAGTGTTGCCTTCTAATTTAGCTTTTAACTCATCAACACGTTTTCTCTGTTCAAAAATACCTGGTTCGTCATTTTGTTCAGCATTAAGAATGCCGTTAACCAATTCTTCACCAAGTACATCTTTAAGCTGGAATACTAATTCAGCAGCATATTCTTTATTTTTATCAATAGATAATCTCATACCAAGACCAAATTCTGCATTATCTTCAAATAATGAGTTTGACCAAGCAGGACCTCTACCATCTTTGTTTGCTGACCAAGGAGTTGTAGGAAGGTTACCACCGTAAATTGATGAACAACCAGTTGCATTTGCAACAACCATTCTGTCACCAAATAACTGAGAAACTAACTTAACATAAGGAGTTTCGCCACAACCTGCACAAGCACCTGAGAATTCGAATAATGGTTCAAGCAGCTGACTTCCTTTAATAGAGCCAACATTTAATTTAGTTCTGTCAAACTCAGGAATTTCAAGGAAGAATGAGAAATTTTCTCTTTCCTGCTCGCGAATTGGAGGCTGAGGAACCATATTAATTGCTTTTTTACCTTCTTCTTTTTTGTTGATTGCCGGACAGTAATCAACACACATTGCACAACCAGTACAATCTTCTACAGCAACCTGAATAGTAAATTTCATTTCTTTGAAATCTTTACCTTTTGCATCGATAGATTTGAAAGTTTCAGGCGCGTTTTCAAGAACTGGATTGTCATAAATTTTAGTTCTGATAGCAGCGTGAGGACAAACCAAAGCACATTTGCTACACTGAATACAAATTTCAGGATCCCATTCAGGAGTTTCAAGAGCAACGTTACGTTTTTCGTATTTAGCTGTACCAATAGGGAAAGTACCGTCAACAGGCATTTCACTTACAGGAACATCGTTACCTTTACCTTTAATGATAGTTCCCAATGTTTCTTTTACGAAATCAGGAGCATCTTCAGTAACTACAGGAGGTAATTCAATATCTGAAGTTACTTCATTACCATATTCAACTTTGTGAAGATGTGCAATTGTTTCATCAACAGCTGCAAAGTTTTTCTTAACAACTTCTTCACCTTTGGATGAGTATGATTTTTCAATATATTTTTTGATAGCGTCAATTGCTTCATCCTGAGGAAGAATGTTTGAGATATAGAAAAAGCAAGTCTGCATAATTGTATTTATTCTGTTACCCATACCTGTTTTCTTACCAACATCGTAACCGTCAATTACATAGAATTGAACATTTTTTTCGATGATTGACTGCTGAACAGTTTTTGGTAATTTATTCCAGGTTTCTTCTTTGCTGTAAGGTGAGTTTAACAAGAAAGTTCCACCTTCAACCAAAGTTTCAATAACATCAAAAGTTTCAAGTAATGAGAACTGATGACATCCTACAAATTTAGATTTTGTGATTAAGTAAGAAGATTTAATCTGATCTTTACCAAATCTTAAGTGAGAAGTAGTTGTTGAACCAGATTTCTTAGAATCGTAAACAAAATACCCCTGAGCATAGTTATCAG
This sequence comes from Rhodothermaceae bacterium, assembly GCA_041725875.1. Classification (GTDB taxonomy): domain Bacteria; phylum Bacteroidota; class Ignavibacteria; order Ignavibacteriales; family Melioribacteraceae; genus JBGRQB01. The sequence goes on along the minus strand of JBGRQB010000066.1, from coordinate 7,434 downwards.
TTACTTCACCAATAATTTTGATAGAGTTTTTGTTAGCACCAACAGTACCGTCAGATCCTAATCCGTAGAACATACCCTGGAATACATCTTCGCCGATAGTTGTAAATGATTCGTCAAATTCAATAGAAGTATGTGTAACGTCATCATTAATACCAACTGTGAAGTGATTTTTAGGAGCGTCTTTTGAAAGTTCATCATATACACCTTTAACCATTGCAGGAGTGTATTCTTTTGATGAAAGTCCGTAACGACCGCCAACAACTTTAGGCATAGCTTCAAAATGAGGATTATCAGAAACCATATTTTCAGCTATAGCTGCAATAACATCCTGATATAAAGGCTCGCCGGTTGCACCTGGTTCTTTTGTTCTGTCTAATACAGCAATTTTCTTAGCAGTTTTTGGTATTGCACCCATAAAATGCTCAACAGAAAATGGTCTGTATAATCTTACTTTAAGAACACCAACTTTTTCATCGCTGTTTTTATTTAAGTAAGCAACAGTTTCATCAGTTACTTCAGCACCGGTACCCATAATGATGATTACTTTTTCAGCATCTTCTGCACCAATGTAATCAAATAATTTATACTGACGACCAGTTAATTTTGCAAATTTATCCATTGCTTCCTGAACTTTAGCAGGTGCAGCATTATAGAACTGGTTAACTGTTTCTCTACCCTGGAAGTATACATCAGGATTCTGAGCAGTACCTCTTAATACAGGTTTGTCTGGAGTTAACGCTCTTTCTCTGTGAGCTTTAACTAAATTGTTATCTATTAACTGTTGTAAATCTTCTTTTGTTAATTGTTCAATTTTGTTGATTTCGTGTGAAGTACGGAAACCATCAAAGAAATGTACAAAAGGTAATCTTGTACTTAAAGTAGACATATGTGAAATTGCAGCCATATCCATAGATTCCTGAACAGAACCTGAAGCAAGCATAGCAAAACCGGTTGAACGTGCAGACATAACATCTGAATGATCGCCAAAAATTGATAATGCCTGTGCAGCCAATGAACGTGCAGAAACATGGAAAACAGTTGGAGTTAATTCACCTGCAATTTTGTACATATTAGGAATCATTAATAATAATCCCTGAGAAGCAGTGAAAGTTGTAGTTAATGATCCTGCCTGTAAAGCACCATGTACAGCACCCGCAGCACCACCTTCACTCTGCATTTCAGTCACACTCGGAATAGTTCCCCAGATGTTTTTCTGGCCTTTTGCAGCCCACTCATCTGACATTTCACCCATACCACTCGAAGGAGTAATCGGGTAAATCGCAACTACCTCACTACAATTAAACGCAACATAAGCAGCAGCTTCGTTACCATCAATTGTTATTCTTTTTCTTGTCATTTACATACCTTAAATTTATGTTAACGAAAATAGATTTTTGATATTCATAATCCGGACTAGCACTATCCGAATTTTTCCATCCATTTCAAAACCAGATAATTTCAGAAAACATTATTTGAAATTATCCCGGTTCACGAATTTACAAAAAATAATTGATATATTCCTGAAATTAAGTATTAAATATTTGTTACAGCTTTACTTTATTAGTGTAATCAGGAGAATCACTTTCTTTTATTAACTATTTAGACTTAATCCACTTAAGAAAATTAATAAGGAGCACTGAAGTTTTATATTACTAAACTATGCTCCGTTAAATTTTCAGCTGATCCGCTTTTGGGAGCATTTTGGCAGTTTTTGCTTTTAGGTTGGATTTTTGAATTAGCAAATCTGAGGAGCATTTTTTCTGAACTCCAAAGAATTTTTGTAAATGCCACAATAAATTACCTGGTCATAATAAAAATCAGCAGCACTGTTTTCTTGTTTCTACTGTTCTTTAGTAAATTTATTGCAATTTTACTCATTTTTTGCAGTTAACCGACTGCTCCCATTCTCAACATCAAAGATAACTTATTGTTTCACAACAAGTTAGGTTATATCGCTAACAAAGAAAGCAAATAGTGTACACTACTTGTTACACTATCAATTTTACACAGTTTTTATAGTGAACAAACGGAAAATACAATAAAAAAGCCCTCGAAATTTCGAGGGCTTATCTATCTGATATGACTAAAATCTTACTTTAATATTCCACTGCCCAGCACAACATCATTGTCGTAAAACACAGCAATCTGTCCGGGAGTTACAGAGAGTGCCGGAGCATCAAAAGTGATTTCCGCTTCTGCTCCCTCTTTCAGTTTAACTTCTGCTTCCGATTCTTTATTGTTCTGTCTGATCTTAACTTTAGCAGAAAATGTGGCATTTTGCTCCATAATTTTGAGCATATTCACATCTGTTACATAAGCTTTTTCAGAAAAAAGATTTGCTTTTTCAGTAACAATTATTCTGTTCTTTTTTGCATCAATTCTTAAAACATACATCGGTTTTGGAGAACTGATTCCCAAACCTTTTCTCTGACCAATTGTATATTTGTAAATTCCTTCATGTCTGCCAAGCAGATTTCCGCGGTCATCAACTATATCTCCTGGAATGGTTTCTTCGGCTGTGAAAAGCGGTGTATAATCTCCGCCGGAAATGAAATCCTGACTCTCTTCCCTGCTTGCAACTTCCAGTCCCAAACGCTCGGCTTCTTTCCTTACATCTGCTTTATCAAATTCGCCTATCGGGAACATAATATTTGAAAGCTGTTCCTTTTTGAGTCTGCTCAAAAAGTAAGTCTGATCCTTTTTATCATTTGGAGATTTTGCAAGTAATCTTTCACCATTTGATTCAAGAATTTTTGCATAATGTCCTGTGGCAAAATAGTCAAATTCCAGACCATTTTTCTTGGCTGCATCAATAAGAAATCCGAACTTCATAGATTGATTACATAAAACACATGGATTGGGAGTTCTTCCGGCAAGATATTCTGATTTGAAATATTTGAGGACTGTATCTTTGTATTCACCGGAAAGATCGTAAACGTGATATGGTATATCCAGTTTTTTACATACATCTGTGGAAATTTCTATATCTTCCCACTCGTCGGGACCGTAACAGGCGTGTTTGGTGGTTTCCTGTATCTCAATTGCACCGTCCCATATTTTCATTGTAATTCCAATAACATTATAACCGGCATTTTTTAAAATTCCGGCAGTAACTGAAGAATCTACACCGCCACTCATTCCAACAGCAACGGTAATATCTTTGTTCATAAAACTAAAACCCTTCTAATTTTCAGTCAGGTTCTCCAGTCTGATTGCTTTTAATTTATTTTCCATCGATCCTGCAAGCTCTTTCCACAATTCCTTTGTTCCGCAAAACTCATTACGTTCGCAAACTCTGTCTTCACATAAACAAGGAACTATTTCAAAAGATTCATCCAGTGCCAGAAAAATATCATAAGCAGTAATTGTTGAAGCTTTTCTGGCTAAAAGATAACCGCCTTTGTTTCCTCTTACAGAGTGAACCAGACCGGCATTTTTCAGTTTAACCATAAGTGCTTCCAGATATTTTACCGAAAGATCTTGACTTTGCGCCAATTCGGATGTTCTAACCGGATCAAATTTACCTTTTTCGGCGACTTCAATCATCGCCCTTAAACCATACCTGACTTTTGTATTTATCTTCATAACTTTTAAAAACAATCCTACTAATTTAGTAGGATTTAATTAGAATTACAAAACCTTATTTTATTTTTCTTGTGAAAATGCGCGTTATCCGCAGCATTTTTTGAATTTTTTACCACTTCCGCAAGGACAAGGCTCATTTCTGCCTACCTTTGGTTCGTCGTTAATTACAGGAGCCGGTTTAACATCTTCACCTTCAACAAAATACCAGTCGCCATCTATTTTCTCAAATTTAGCTACTTCGTGATGTGTTAAATCGTGCTCTTTTATTCTGAAATTGGCAATAAACTCCACTTCACCTGTTGTGTCGTTTTCCTGCCCTTTTTCGGTGCTTACTATTTCAAGTCCGGTCCATTCAGATGATTCTGCCCACTGTTTTGTAGCTTCTTCATCATAATCTTTTCTATGATCCGGATGTAAAGACTCTAATAAATATCTATAATTATGTTCAACATAGGCTGTGTAACGTGATCTCATTAAAGCTTCGGCGGTTGCCGCTTTTGCATCGCCCATAAAAATCTTTTCGCAGCATTCTTCGAAATCAATTCGTGATCCGCAAGGACATTCCGTCATCGTAAAAATTCTCCATAATTTTGAAATACAGATTGTTAATATAACAAATTGCCAATCAATATTCTCAACACGATTTTCAATAAAATATTCTTTTTTTGAAGAAAATCAGAACGCTCTTTTTATTTTGCTGTTTTTCTTATCAGTTCCAGTAGTTCTTCAAATTCTTTAAGTGTTGTAAAAGGATTCATTATTGAAAGTCGCAAATAAGTTTTATCATCAATTATTGTCTGAACAATATAAAACCTGCCATCTTCAACCACTTTTTTTCTAATTTCCGCATTCAGTTTATTCAAATCTTCAACATCCGATTGAACATAACGAAAACATAAAATATTACTTTCAGGTTCAAGCGCATTTTCAAAATCAGATTGTGAATCTATATATTGTGCAAATTCTCTTGCCGTATCAAATCTTCCTGTAACATACTCATCAAAGAGTTTTTCACCGTAAAGTTTAATTGTTGCAAAGAGTTTAATACTCATCCCCTTTTTGGTGCATTCAAGGGTTCTGCTTGCAATGTTAAACCAGTCATTATTTCTTTCCAGTATATAGGAAGCTTTTTGAGCAAATGTTTCGTATGAATGAGAGCTTTCCTTAAAAAGAACCGCAGTGGTTAAAGCAGAAGCCATCATCATTTTATGAAAATCGATTGCAATTGAATCAGCTCTCTCTATTCCCTTTACAAGATATTTATATTTATCACTAAAAATTGCGGGCCCGCCATGTGCAGCATCAACGTGCAGCCAGATGTCATACTTTTCACAGAAATCAGCAATTGCTTCAAGATCATCATAAGTACCTGTAGATGTTGAGCAGGCATTTGCAATAAAGCCAATTATATTTTTGCCTTCTTCACGCGCTTTAAGAAAATGTTCTTCTATTTTTGTTGCGTCAATCTGCATTTTGCTGTTAACAGGAAGTTTTAGAATTCCGGTTTCTCCCAGACCCATAATTTTCACAGCGCGCGCATTAGAATAATGAGATTGCTCAGAAACCATAAACACAGGTTTATCATTCTCCTTCACTCCGTCTTCCCAGATGTTGTAGCTGGTTTTTGCTTGTCGCGCTGCAAGAAGTGCCGTAAGATTACCAAGAGATCCGCCCGAAGTAAGAACTCCGTCACCATTCCGGTATCCTGCTTTTTTGCTTATCCAGTCAATTATAATTTTCTCCATAACAGTGGGAGCCGGACCCATTTCATAAATTGCCATTGCATTGTTAATCTGAGTTGCCAGAAAATCGGACAACCCTGCAATTGGCAGCGAAGGAGTTACTTGGTGACCAATAAATTTAGGGTTATGAATATGAATTCCGTCATCAATTACCTTTTTGAAGAAATCTCCTATTTCAAAGTTTTCATCTTCAAAAAAGTTTTTCCAGTCAGCAAGAAGATCATCCGGTTCTCTCCAGTTGATTGTTTTCTGATCCGGGTTTGATCTGCATTCGGTTAAGTAATCCGCTAAAAGATCAACAAGTTTATGTCCCTCTTTACGGAACCACTCCGGATTGTAAGCCTTGTTCAGAATCTCGCTCATAACACCTCATTAATCAAAAGCAGTTTCTCTTTCAGGATCTGAAAGATGTGCTTTAATTTCATTTATAAATTTTTCGTTGGTTCTGTATTTTGATAATTCAGGAAGGTTATCCAGATCAAAAAATCCTACATCTAAAATTTCGTGATCAGGGTCAGCTTCTCCACCTGTAAGTTCACACAAAAAGATCAGCTTAAATGCGTGGAAAAACTCGAGATCTCTGTCTGCACGATTTGCATCAAAAACCGCAACCAGCTTTTTCACCTTTACATCGTAACCGCTCTCTTCTTTTGTTTCGCGTATTGCAACTTCCGAGGGATAATCTCCTACATCAGCCCAGCCGCCCGGCATTGACCAGCATCCGTCCTGAATCTCTTTTACAAGAAGAATTTTGCCGTCTTTAACAACAGCACTTCTTACATCTATTTTGGGAGTTGCATATCCGGGCAGATTAAGAAAGAGTTTCTCTGTTACTTCTTTATCGAGATTTGAGTATTCCGAAAGTATTTCAGCCGACATTTCATTTAGTCGCTTGTAACGCTGAATATCATATTCATTTTCGGAAAATGCGAGTCCGGACTGACTCATTGATTGTAATTCTCGTGCAATTTTTAACCAGAAACTTTCTTTATCCATCTTACCTCCGGAGTTTATCTGTAAAATTACTTTAATTTTTCAATGAATCAAACCGCATAATAATGTGGTATTTTTTTGCAGGAAAAAGCAGTCACAATTTTCATAACTGCTTTTGTCAGATTAAATTTCGTTCCAGATTAAAGCTGCGGCTCCTATAATTGCCACGTCAGAAGCTTCGAGTCCGGATTGTAAAATCTTCACTTTATTCTTAAATACCTGCAGCAGGTTTTCTTCCATATATTTTTTTGTCGGCTTCAACAGCAGATCGCCGGCGTTTGCCAGTCCGCCAAACAATATAAATGCTTCCGGACTGAACACAGCTACAGCATCGGCCAATGCTCTGCCAAGTATTTTTGCGGTTCTGTCAAAAGCTTTTAAGGCAATCTCGTCACCATCTTTAGCCATTTCATAAATCATTTTTGAAGTAAGATCGGCAAATGAAACAGATCTTAATTTTGATTTGCAGGATGATTCTGAAAGGAGTTCATAGACTGTTCTGGTAATACCTGTTGCCGAAGCGTAAGTTTCCAGGCAACCTTTTTTTCCGCATCCGCAAATTCTTCCGTCAGGAATTGCAGTTATATGTCCCAGTTCTCCGGCAAAGCCGTCACTGCCGTATAAAATTTCATCATTAACAACTATTCCGCTTCCGAGTCCGGTTCCAAGAGTAATTTCAATAAAGTTTTTGAGTCCTCTCCCGTTACCAAACATTTTCTCGCCAAGTGCAGCTGCATTGGCATCGTTGGTAACAGCAACCGGTAAATCGATATACTTTTTCAGAAGTTCGGTTAAGTTTTCCGTTTTCCAGTTAAAGTTTGGCGGACTTACAATTTGTCCCGTATAATAATTAGTATTGGGCGCACCAATTCCTGCACCGCAAAGTTCATATTGATCTTTTACAGGATCAAAAATAGTATGAAATTTCTCAAATAATCTGTTAAATAAATCTCCGGCGGGTTTATCTGCCAGAGTAAGAACCCCTGATTGGTGAAGGCATTCACCATCTTTTGTTACCAGTCCGAAAACTGTGTTGGTTCCACCGATATCAATGCCAAGAGTAACCTTAGTCTTAGCCAATCACAACCTCCAAATACCTAAAGTTAATTAGATA
>JBGRQB010000065.1:0-20597 GCA_041725875.1 Rhodothermaceae bacterium | reverse complement strand
GCAAAAGTTTATAGCGGAGTATCAGTTCGCGATTTTCAGAAAACTATCTCTTTTCAGAAAATAACAAAAGTCGGATTAAGAAATTTATCTGAGACAATAATTACACTAGCAGAAGCAGAAAAACTTGATGCACATGCAAACGCTGTAAAATTGAGGTTAAGATGAAAGATATAAAATCTCTGGTAAGAAAAAATATTCTTGAGTTGAAATCATATACTTCTGCAAGAGAAAGTGTAACAACAGGAATATTACTTGATGCAAATGAAAACCCTTATGAACAGAGTGAAAATAGTTTTGAAAAACTTAATCGTTATCCTGATCCAAATCAGATGAGAATCAGAAAACTGATGGCAGCTGAGTTCGATGTAAAGTCAGGTAATATTTTATTTGGTAACGGTTCAGATGAAATATTGGATTTAATTGTGAGAGCATTTTGCAATCCCGGAAATGATAATGTTTTAATTAATGAACCAACCTACGGAATGTATGAAGTGCTTAGCAATATAAACAATGTTGAAATCAGAAAGGGATCTCTTGATAAAAATTTTCAACTCGATATTGCAAAAATTGTTGCCGAAGCCGATTCCAATACAAAAATTGTTTTTATCTGTTCGCCTAATAATCCGACTGGCAATTTGATCAAGAGGCAAGATATTTTAAGATTGGCTGAAAAATTGGATTGCCTGATTTTAGTTGATGAAGCATATATTGAGTTTTGCGAAAAGGCATCACTTGTTAAAGAGATTGAAAATTTTCCAAACCTGATTGTCACAAGAACGTTTTCAAAAGCGCGCGGATTAGCAGGAATAAGATGCGGATACTGTGTAGCGAGTGGTGAGGTAATTAATATACTTCAAAAAATAAAACCACCTTACAATGTAAATTCTTGTACTATGAAAATAGTGGAAGAAAATTTACTTCTTTCTCAGCAAGATCGAAATGTTAAATTGATAATCAAAGAGAGAAACAGAATTATTGAGTTTCTCAATAAACAAAAATCGATTCTGAAAGTATTTCCGACTGATGCAAATTTCATTCTTTTAAAGATTGAAAATAGTAAACGTTTGTTTGATTATCTATTTGAGAATCAAATCATTATTCGTGACAGAAGCAATCAGAAAGGGTTGGAAGATTGTCTCAGAATCAGCATTGGGACTTATGAAGAAAATGATTTGCTAATGAATACCATTCTTGAATATGAAAAAAAATACTATCCTGAGTCGACTGAAAATGAAGAACTAATTATTTCTGACAAGAATAAATCGAACAGCACTTTGGATCAAAGAAAAGGTGAAGTATCGAGAATAACAAAAGAAACAGTGATCAAAATTTCATTAAATCTCGATGGAAAAGGGGAAAACGATATTTCCACGGGAATAGGATTTTTTGATCATATGTTGGAGCAAATTTCCAGACACGGAAACATTGATCTGTTTATCAATGCTCAGGGAGATCTTTTAGTAGACGAACATCACACGGTTGAAGATACCGGAATTGTTTTGGGTCAAACTATTTTAAAAGCGCTTGGCAAAAAAACTGGCATCAGCAGATATGGGTTCTTTTTATCAATGGATGAAACAATTGCAAAATGTTCAATTGATCTTGGTGGAAGAACATACTTAAATTACAAATGTAAATTTAAAAGAGATTATATAGGGAGTTTTCCTGTTGAACTTTTTGAAGAGTTTTTCAGAGGACTTGCAAGCGGAATGAAAGCCAATATTTTTCTGAGAGCAAAAGGGAAAAATGATCATCATAAAGCAGAAGCAATGTTTAAGGCTTTTGCAAAATCACTTAATTCAGCCTTGCAGTTTGATCCGAGAAACAGAGGAAATCTTCCAACAACAAAAGGAGTGTTATGATTGCTATAATTGATTACAAAGCGGGAAATGTTACATCAATTACAAATGTGCTGGATGATTTTGGAGTTGAGTATAAAATCACAAAAAAAGAGATTGATATAACCAAAGCTGATAAAATTATTTTACCCGGAGTTGGTGAAGCTTCATTTGTAATGCGTAAAATGGCTTTATACAATTTGGTGAACCTTCTGAGAATTATGAAAAAACCGACGCTTGGTATTTGTCTGGGAATGCAAATTTTATGCGGTTCAACCGAAGAGAGAGATACAAAAGGATTAGGCATCTTCCCGGAACATTGCAAAATGTTTGATAAAGAAAAAGTAAAGGTTCCTCAAATGGGATGGAACAGCGTAAATCTTGATACAAAAAGTGATTTGTTCAAAGGACTTGATGAAACAGGTGAGTTCTATTTTGCAAATTCATTTTATGTCCCGGAATCACAATATACAATTGCCAATGCTGAATATGATGTGAAATTTTCAGCGGCAATACAAAAAGAGAATTTTTACGGAATCCAGTTTCATCCTGAAAAATCAGGCGAACCGGGAATTCAGATATTAAAAAACTTTATTGAGTTGTAAAATGAAAGTTATTCCTTCAATTGATATTATTGAAAATCAGGTTGTGCGTCTGGAAAAAGGCGATTATGAAAAAATGCAGATTTATTCCGACTCGGTTTTGGAGACTGCAATTACTTTTGAAAAATACAAATTTTCCAGAATTCATATTGTTGATTTACTTGGTTCCAAAACAGGTAAACTAAATGTTGAAAAAGAAATTATTGAAATTAAGGAAAATACAAATCTGGAAATTCAATTTGGTGGCGGAATCAGAAATTTTAACGATGCAGAAAAACTTTTTAATCTTGGGGGTGATAAAATTGTCGTAGGATCTCTGCCGGTCAAAAATTATCCGGAGTTTGAAAAGATTGTAAATAAGTTTTCTCCTGGAAAAATTATAGTTGCTGCAGATGTTAAAGAAGGAAAAATTGCTGTAAAAGGATGGACAGAAAAGAGTGAACTTTCTGTTGATGAACTACTGGAAAAATGTAAAAAGATTGGAATAACTGAATATCTGATTACAGATATTTCGCGTGACGGAATGCTTACAGGACCCGCAACAGAGTTATATACAAAATTAATGAAAACTCATCCTGAGATTGATATTATTGCTTCGGGTGGAGTTTCTGGAATTGAAGATTTAAAAGAATTGGAAAAGAGAAACATTTACGGAAGTGTTGTTGGACGAGCAATTTATGAGAATAAAATAAGTCTTGAGGAGATGAAAAATTGCTTTGTAAAAGAATAATTCCTTGTCTGGATATTAAAGACGGTCGTGTTGTAAAAGGCACAAATTTTATTAATTTGCGGGATGCAGGATCGGCAGTTGAGCTTGCAAAAAGATATTACAATGAAGGAGCCGATGAACTTATTTTCCTTGATATTTCTGCAACCGAAGAGAAGAGAAAAACTCTTGTAAAAATGGTTGAAGAAGTTGCCCGTGAAATTAGAATACCATTTACCGTCGGCGGCGGAATAAATTCATCCGAAGATATAAATCAACTTCTAAATGCCGGGGCTGATAAAGTGTCTCTTAACTCGGCAATTGTGAAGAATCCTGATTTAATTAATGAAGCTTCTGTGCAATTTGGTGCACAGGCCATTGTAGCTGCAGTTGATGTAAAAAAAGTTAAGGATGAGTACAAGGTTTTCATAAAAGGGGGAAAAGAGGCGACTGACAAAGAAGCATTTTCCTGGTGCAGAGAGGTTATTAAAAGGGGAGCAGGAGAAATTCTCATTACATCAATGGATCAGGATGGAACCAAAAATGGTTACGATAATGATTTTTTACAAAAACTTGCAGAAAATACTTCGGTTCCTGTAATAGCTTCGGGCGGAGCCGGAACAAAAAAACATATTCTCGAAGGATTTACAAAAGGGAAAGCAGATGCTTGTCTGGCAGCAAGTATTTTTCATTTTAATGAAATATCGATTTGCGAACTGAAAAGCTATCTTGCTGAAAATAATGTTAAGGTCAGATTATGCTGAATATAGATGAAATAGATTTTGAAAAAGGAAACGGACTGGTTCCGGCAATTATAACTGATTTTTCTTCAAAAGAAGTTTTGATGCTGGGTTATATGAATCGTGAAGCTGTGGAAGTAACTTTGGATCTGCAAAAAGTAACATTTTTCAGCAGAACCAGAGACAAACTCTGGACAAAAGGGGAAACTTCGGGAAATTTTCTGCTTCTCAAAAATATGACTTTAGATTGTGATAAAGATACACTGCTGATTGAGGCAAAACCGACAGGCAATGTATGTCACAAAGGTACAAAAACCTGTTTTGGTGAAAAAGAGGGAGATAATTATCAGTTTTTAGCATATTTATCTGATTTGATCAGCAAAAGGAAGGAAGAACTTCCTGAAAATTCTTATACTACCCGACTTTTCCAAAAAGGGAGTGACAAAATTATCCAAAAAGTTGGAGAAGAAGCAGTTGAAACTGTAATTGCGGCAAAGAATCGCGATAAAGAAGAGATTATAAATGAAACAAGCGATCTGATTTTTCACCTTTTTGTGATGTTAAGTGAGCAAAATATCTCTTTTCAGGAAATTGTTGATAATTTATACTCCAGACACAAATAATCTAAATGTTTCTTCTGTCATCATTTTTAATTATATTTAAATGGTGTGTAATTTTAAAATAGGCGGAAGGAAAATGAGTCGTACTTTAAAAGAAATCTATATTCAAAACGAAAACAGTGCTATAGAGAATATTCGTGAAGCGATAGTTGAAAATTTAAAAGCTGAAGGAACAATTCACCAGGTTCAGAAAAGCGGTCGTAAAAAAGAAGACGTGTTTTTTGAACTTGACAGAGTCGTTTCCGATGATGCAATCTATTTCAAAAAAAGAAATAACAAACCCAAAGAATGGATTGTACCTTTTGATACGTTGAATGACGCTATTAAATTTACAATTAGAAAAGGCAGAGTTGCCAGAGCTACTGAATATATGAAAATGAATGGTACATCTAACTTTATAGGAACTCCGCTTCATACTTTAATCAGTACGATTAATACAGATGAATACCTGAGAAACAGTATTGTTGGCAAAAATATTCCTCACAAAGTTTTTGGCGATGTTTTTGTTGAAACTATAGAATATGAAAATGACGTTGTTACAGCAAAGGTTAATGAAAAAGAGAAAACCATAGTTCTTGATTACTGGCAAATGGAAGATGTGCCGGAAGAATTATTCAGACCACCTGTTGTTGAAGAAGAAATCTCTGAAAAAGAAATCTCTGAAGAATAATCTAAATTCGGATCTCTGATGAAAAAAACAGTTACACTATTATTGGTAATATTTCTGTTTTTAAGTTTTGATATATGTTTTGGCCAGGTCGATAGTCTGGCCAAAGCGCAACTCGATACGCTTATCTATAATTTTGTTTCCGATGTAACAAAAATCAAAAATCTTACCCCTGAAGAAGAATTAAGCAAGCTTGTTAAAGATCCTTATGAAACAACTGCGGAATTTAAGTTAAGAAGAAAAAAAATCATTTCTGATTTTGGAAAATATCAGAGTGATATGTTAAAAGATACGTTTTACGTATATACAAAAAAGACTGTGCTTGGTATTGTGGAACTTGATTCGGTGAAATATGATGCTGACAAAAAAATTGCAAAAGTATTTCACAGAAATATCAAAATTCCGAATTTTCAGGGACTCCCAAAAATGGATTGCTTTGCCTACCCGGCTCTTAAATATCCTTTTTCCTGGAGAACCAAAGAGGGATTCGGCTTAACCAAGACTGACATAAGGCTTACCCGAAAAATTGCCAGAGAAAATGACATAATTAAAAGTAAGGGACGATTGGAATATACAATAAAACTATTCCGTGGAAAAAATGCGCTTCCTTCACTCAGAGTCTCGCAGGTTGTCTGGAAAATTGAAGATAAAACCATCTGGAAATGGAAAGGCCGGACTTCAATTCCAAAAGGGATTAACAATAAACCATTAAGAGGATCTGATTAAGAGTTGCAAGCAGCACTCAATTCAGATACGAAATTTAACACTTCATCAATTTTGTAATTCTCCTTTTGCATCATTCGCATAATTGCGCTTGCCACAATTACTCCGTCACAATGCTCCTTAATTTTTTTAATATCCTGAGGGGAGTTTATTCCAAATCCGACTAACATTTTATTTCTGCTGATCTGCTTATAAGTATTTTTTACATTTTGTACAACTTCATCTAAAAAAACATTTTTTCCGCCGGTTGTTCCTTTTACACTCACGCAGTAAACAAAACCTTCACTTTTTTGATCAACTTCCTTAATTCGCTCTGACTTTGTGGCAGGAGTTGTAAGAAGAATTTTATCAATTCCGTTGCTGTCTGAAGGAAAGAATGTGTTATATTCTTCAAGTGGAATATCGGGGATTATCACTCCGTCAACACCAGACTCTGCAGCTCTCCGAAAAAACTCTTTGGTTCCGTAATTAAAGAGAGGATTTGCATAACCCATTAATATTAAAGGTTTATTGGTAGTTTTTTTGATTTTGTAGGCTGAGTCAAAAACATCATTTATTGTTACGTTGTTTGCAAGAACCTGCTGAGATGCAGATTGTATAACTGAACCATCTGCCACAGGATCACTGAACGGAATTCCAAGTTCAAAAATATCTGCTCCTGCATTTAGAATTTCAACTGCGGTTTCCACAAACTTTTCTTTTTCCGGAAATCCGGTTGTTAAAAAAGTGGTGAAGATTTTTCTGTCGCTGCTGTTAATTGATTGAATATATTGCGATATATATGACATTTATTCCTCTGATTACCGATTTATAATAGTGTTAAGATCTTTATCGCCTCTGCCCGAAAGATTAACAATTACAATTTCATCTTTTGCTGTTTCGGGCATCAGTTTAGTTAAATAGGCAAGTGCGTGTGCTGATTCAAGAGCGGGGAGAATACCTTCGAGTCTGCTCAAAAGTTTCACTGCATCAAGCGCTTCCTGATCAGTTGCGGAATGATATTCTGCCATTTCTGCTGAATGAAAATAGGAATGTTCTGGTCCCACACCCGGATAATCGAGTCCGGCAGAAATTGAATATACTTCATTTATTTGTCCCTCTTCATTTTGTAGAAGAAGTGTTTTCATTCCCTGAAAAATTCCATCTGAACCAAGAGTAATTGAAGCACAATGTTGATCGGTTTCAATACCTTTTCCGGCTGCTTCCACACCAATCAATTTGGTAGTTTTCTCTTCAATAAACGGGTAAAATATTCCGGCTGCATTTGATCCGCCTCCAATGCATGCAAGAATATAGTCGGGCAAACGATCTTCAATTTCCATAATCTGTGATTTTGTCTCTTTGCCGATTACAGATTGAAAATCACGGACAATCATAGGGTAAGGATGAGGACCAACAACAGATCCGATAATATAATGAGTGTCGTCAACATTAGAAACCCAATGCCTGATTGCTTCATTTGTTGCATCCTTCAGTGTTTTGTTGCCGGAAGTTACAGGAACAACCGTGGCACCAAGTAATTCCATTCTGTGAACGTTTAGCGACTGTCGCTTTACATCCTCTTCACCCATAAAAACTGTACACTCAAAACCAAATTTTGCGCAGACAGTTGCAGTTGCAACTCCGTGCTGCCCGGCTCCTGTTTCCGCAATAATTTTTTCTTTTCCAAGATATTTTGCAATAAGAATTTGTCCGAGCGTATTATTTATTTTATGAGCTCCGGTGTGATTCAGATCTTCTCTCTTCAGATATATTTTTGCTTTTCCAAAATGTTCGGTTAATCTGTTTGCAAAAGTAAGAGGAGTTGGTCTGCCTGAATAATTCACCAGCAAGTCTTCCAAATCAGGTAAGAATCGGGAATCATTTCTTAAAACAGAGTATGCTTTTTCAAGTTGGTCAAGAGCGGGAATTAATATTTCCGGGACAAACTTTCCGCCATACTTTCCAAATTTTCCATTTGCATCAGGGAAATTATATTTCAAAACTGGTTTCATATAAACTCCGTTTTTCTGTTAACAATTGGAGCCAGAGTTTTTATCTTTTCCATCATTTCTCGGAACATTGAAATGCTGAGTGTTTGGTGTCCGTCAGATAAAGCTTTGTCAGGGTCGGTGTGAACTTCAACCATTATTCCGTCAGCACCGCAAGCTATAGAAGCAAGAGCCATTGCAGAGACTTTATCACGTATTCCAATACCGTGCGAAGGATCTACAATAACAGGAAGATGTGTCTCACTTTTTAAAACAGGCACAGCGTTCAGATCCAGAGTATTTCTTGTTGCATTTTCAAAAGTTCTAATTCCGCGCTCGCACAGAATAATATTGTAGTTGTTTTGTGATACAATATATTCTGCGCTTAAAAGCCAGTCTTCAACTGTTGCCGACATTCCGCGTTTCAGCAGAATAGGTTTTCCGGTTTTGCCAACATCTTCAAGAAGCGTAAAGTTTTGCATATTGCGCGCACCAATCTGAATTATATCAGCAGTTTCAGCAACTGCTTCAACTGTATTTTGATTAAGTAATTCCGTTACAATATTAACACCGAACTCTTTTTTTACATCAGATAAAATTTCAAGACCTTTTTCCTTTAATCCCTGGAAAGAGTAAGGACTCGATCTGGGTTTAAAAGCTCCGCCTCGTATAAATTTGACTCCCATTTCAACAAGTTCACCAGCTATGTCAAACATTTGCTGTCTGCTTTCAACAGCACAGGGACCCGCAATTATTCCTAACTCGTTATTTCCAATTTGTGCATTGCCAAAATCGATAATTGTATTTTGATCTTTCATTGCTTTACTAACGAGTTTATATTTTTGAGTTACACGAACAACCTCAAGTACGGAAGGAAGAAAATAAAAATCTTCCTCTTTAAGTTTGTCTGTCGGACCAGTAATACCAATGGCAAGTTTTCTTTCACCCGGAATTTCATGCGGAGTACAGTAATTTGCGAGTAATTTATTCTTAACAATTTCAATATCATTTCTAGGCGCATCTAAGGGCATAAAAATCAGCATAAGTACCTCAGTTGATTTATTTTATTCATTAATTTTATAAGCTTATTTGTATCTTTTATTCCCGGAGATATCTCAACAGAAGAGGAAATATCTATTGCTGCGGGGTTTATTTCTTTTGCAATTTTTTCAACATTAGTTTCATTAACACCGCCTGCCAAAATTATCTCCGATCTTAATTCAGCAGGGATTTTTTTCCATTCAAAAGATTTTCCTGTTCCGCCTTTTTCTTCAGAATCGTAACCATCCAAAAGTATAGGTGTTTTTTTATACCGATATAAAATATCATAGTTAAAAAAAAGAGAAACACGAAAAGCCTTAATTACAGGAATGTTAATTTGACTAATTGTTTCCGGTTGTTCATCTCCGTGAAGTTGGGCAATAGTAATTCCTGTTTTTTCAGCAGTTTGATTTATGATTTTTGGATCTTCATCTACAAATACTCCGACTTTCTGAATAAAGGCCGGAAGTTTTGATATAATTTCAGAAGCGCTCTCCGGGGAAATATATCTTTTACTTTTTTTGTAAAAAATAAAACCTACAGCATCAACACCAAGTTTAGCGCAGATCAAAGCATCTTCCAGACGAGTTATTCCGCAAATTTTAACTCTCATACAGACACCATTCTTTAAACTGTTTTACAGAGTCAGAAATTGAAGCAGATTTCATAAAGTGTTCGCCAACAAGAATCGCATTTGTATTAACTGATTTAAGAAAGTCTATATCTGATTTGCTGTTAATGCCACTTTCTGAAACAACAATTGTGTCTTCAGGTAATTTAAGAGAAAGTTTTTGAGTCGTCGTTAGATCAGTCTCAAAAGTTGTTAAATCACGATTATTTATTCCAATGATTTTGTTAAGGGAAAAATCTATTTTTGCAAGTTGATCTTCCGAATGAAGCTCAAGAAGAACAGTCAGGTTATTTTCCAAAGCCGCGTAAGTAAGTTCTGCAATCTGGCTTTTAGACAACGCTTCACAAATTAGCAAAACAGCATCTGCACCATTTGATTTCGATTCATAAATCTGATACTCATCAATTAAAAAATCTTTTCTTAAAAGGGGAGAAGTTTTAATTTGTGCAATTTCATTCAGGAAAGTCAGTGAACCCTGAAAATAATTTTGATCTGTTAAAACAGAAATTGCAGAGGTTTCATTTTCAAAATATGTTTCTGCAATTTTGAGGTGATTAAAATTGTTACAGATAATTCCTTTTGACGGACTGGCTTTTTTAATTTCGGAAATAATTGCAATTTCATTTTTCTCTGACAAAGCATTTTGAAAATTAAGTGAATCATTTTCATAAAAAGATGAATCTTTAAAACGACTAAGAGTGAAATTTTGCTTTAGTTTTTTTACTTCTTCTTTTTTTGTTTCAAGTATTTTATCCAGAATATTCAAATTAATTTCCAAAAGTTTTTAGTGAGTTCAGTTTATCCAATGCTTTTCCTGACTGAATAGATTCTTCTGCCAGTTCTGCACATTTACGCAAATCAGTTTCAACTCCTGTTGCATAAATACCCAATGCGGCGTTTGCTGCAACAACATAATAGGCCGGTGTTTTTTCTTTTTTCTCAAATATTGATTTTATAAGTTCAGCATTATATTGCGGAGTTTCTCCTTTGATAGAAGCAAGGTTAACTTCAGGAAATCCGAAATCAGAATTTGTGATTGAACGTTCTGTTATTTCGGTTTCGTTAACTTCTACCAGTCGTGTAGTTCCATTTAAAAGCACTTCATCAAATTTGTTTTCGGTGCAGACAAAGCAAACTTTTTCCATTTCCAAATATTGACAAGCGCCCGCCATTAAATTTGAAATATGATCGTTATAAGTCCCGATTACCTGACGCTTAACATTTGCAGGGTTTGTAAGCGGACCCAAAATGTTAAAAATGGTTTTCATCGATAATTCTTTTCTGACAGGCATTACCTGTTTCATTGCCGGATGATACTCTGGTGCAAAGAGGAAGGAAATGCCAACCTTTTTCAAAGCTTCTTCAGATTTGTGCCGAGGTAAATTAATGTTTATTCCCAGACTGGAAAGAACATCGGCGCTTCCACTTTTTGAAGATATTGATCGATTTCCATGTTTCGCAACTTTAACTCCGGTTCCTGCCAAAACAAAAGCCGCAGCAGTTGAAATATTAAATGTACCTGAATTATCACCACCGGTTCCGCAAACATCTACAGCATCCTGATGACCGGGAATCTTTATAGAGTTTTCTCTCATCACAGAAATAAATCCGGCAATCTCCTCAGAAGTTTCGCCTTTGGTTTTTAATGCCATCAGCAGTCCGGCAAGTTGAGAGGAACTGGTATTCCCTGTGATAATGTAATTCATCAGGAGTCTGCTTTCATCAAAAGTCAGATTCCGGCCAGATGATATTTTTTCCAGATACTTGTTAATCATAATTTTAACCAGTTACTTATAAGTTGCTCTCCCACGTCAGTTAAAATTGATTCAGGATGGAACTGAATTCCTTCAATCGGATAAGTTTTATGACGCAACCCCATTACCAATCCGTTTTCGGTTTCGGAGGTGATTTCAAGTTCATCCGGAATTGTATTTTTATCAACAATAAGAGAGTGATATCTTGCTGCTTTGAATTTTTGAGGAACATCCTTAAAAATTGCTTTGTTATCGTGCATAATAAGTGAAGTTTTTCCGTGCATCAGCTCGGGAGCTTTATGTACAACAGCGCCGAATGTAATTCCGATTCCCTGCATACCCAGACAAACGCCAAACACCGGAATTTCTTTTCCAAATTCTTTTATAACAACCAGTGATAAGTTTGAATCTTCCGGTTTTCCGGGTCCGGGAGAGATTACAATTTTATCAGGATTAATTTTTCTGATTTCGTCTTCCGTTATTTTATCATTTCTTTTAACAATAATGTCGCTGGTAAATTTTCCAATAAGCTGAACGAGATTAAAAGTAAAAGAATCGTAGTTATCAATTACGAGTATTTTCATCTATTTCCTCTGCAAATTTTATAGCATTAATAAGAGCTGCTGCTTTGTTGTTGCATTCCTGATTTTCATTTTCAGCTTTACTGTCAGCAACAATTCCAGCTCCGGCCTGCCAATATAATTTATTTCCTTTTGCAAAAAAAGTTCTAATTGCAATACAAAGATCGAGATTTCCGTTAAAATCTATATAACCAATTGCACCTGCATAAATTCCTCGTCTGAGTCGTTCATATTCATTTATTAATTGAATTGCTCTGATTTTAGGAGCACCTGAAACAGTTCCGGCAGGGAAGCTTGCTTTTAGTGCATCGATACAATTTTCTTCTTTTCTCAACACTCCTTCAACTCTGGAAACAATATGCATCACGTGAGAATATTTATGGATGTTAAATTTTTCCGTGACGTTCACAGAGTTATATTCACATACGCGACCCAGATCGTTTCGTGCTAAATCTACAAGCATTGTGTGTTCCGCAATTTCTTTTGGGTCATCGAGAAGATCTTGTTCCAACTCCAAATCTTCTGATTCAGATTTACCTCGTTTTCTCGTTCCCGCAATAGGGAGAATTGTTGCTTTGTTTCCTTTAACTTTCAGCAGGTCTTCAGGTGAAGTTCCGACGATTTTAATATCGTTGTCAAACTCAATGTAGTGCATATATGGTGTTGGATTGATAATTCTGAGTGATCTGTAGAGATTAAATATGTCACCTGAAAATTCAGTCTCAAATCTTTTTGATAACACAATTTGAAAAACATCTCCGTTTGCGATATTCTCTTTACTCTTTTCAACTAACTTTTTATAATCATCAGGCGACAAAGTATTTATAATTTCAGAATTACTTTCAAAATTTGAATTGTAGTTTAAACCTGAAAAAATATCCTCTTTCAGTTCGGTTATGACATCGAGCGCATCATTGTATAAGTTTTGCAGACTTTGCGAATTATCAGCAAAAACATTTGATACAATAAATATCTGATTGTTGTAATGATCGAATATCACAATATCTTTGTAGAATCCGAAAATTGCATCAGGTATTTCCAGTTCATCAGGATTTGTAAACTTGATTGTATCTTCAATTAAAGCAACTGTTTCAAATCCGAGGTAACCAACTAATCCGCCGGTAAAATAAGGGAGTTCAGGGATCTTTGCCGGAGCAAAATTATTAACTTCATTTGAAAGATAATCAAACAGATTTTGATTGATAACTTTTTTTGAACCATTTTCTGCAACAGTTATTTTGTTCTGACTGCAAGAAATTGTTTTAACAGGATTTCTTCCAAAAAAGGAATAACGGGCAAGTTTTCCAATTCCTTCAACCGATTCAAACAGAAAACTGTTTTTACTTTTCTTTCTGATATTCAAATAAGCAAGTGCCGGCGATATCAGATCGGCAGTAAATTTTTTATACACCGGTACAATTGAATTGGTTTTTATATGTTTTTCAAATTCGCTAAAAGTCATCTTCACTCCAATAAAAAACCCTTCTCAGTTGAGAAGGGTTCTAATAATTATATCTGCTTCCAATACTGAGTTTGTTAGATAAATTTCTTCCACCACCAGTACTGGTTTGTTTTTGCAATTGAGTTATATGATTTAGTGTTTCTTTTCATAGTAACGCAAAGATAAAAATAAATCTGGATATCAGTCAAGAAGAAAATTAAATTTTCCAGTCTTTAGGAGATATTACTACAACAAATTCACCTTTAGTGGATTTTGAAGGAAGTTGATTAAGAAGTTCTTCCGGAGTTCCTCTCCAGATTTCTTCAAACTTTTTGGTGAGTTCACGAGAGACAGCAACAAATCTTTCAGGTATATATTGTTGTAATTCATTCAGAAGTTTTTCAATTCTGTAAGTCGATTCATACAAAACTATTGTGCGTTCTTCCTGTGCAAGGGAAGCAAGTTTTTTTTGTCTGCCTTTTTTCTGAGGAAGAAAACCTTCAAATATAAATGAGTCAGTGGGCAGACCGGAAATACTGAGTGCCAGAATTGAAGCACTTGCTCCGGGAATTCCCGCAACCACTAAATCTTCTTCAAGTGCTTTTGAAACCAGACGAATTCCCGGATCTGATATACAGGGGGTTCCGGCATCTGAAACCAAAGCACAGGTTTGTCCCGATTTCAAACGATCAATTACATAGCCTATTTTCTTTGATTCACTTTGCGCGTTAAAAGAAACAAGTTCCTTTTTTATTTCGAAATGTTTTAGCAAGTGTCCGGTAACTCTTGTATCTTCGCAAATTATAAAATCAACATTTCCGAGAGTTTCCACAGCGCGGTAAGTTATATCTTTCAGGTTTCCGATTGGAGTTGCAACTATATATAAATTTGTATTTTCCATAGATAAAAATGTTTCAGGCTCCGTAGGGAGCCTGATGTGCAAGTAGTTTAGGAAGTTAATCCTTAAAATTATTTGTTGAGTAAAGTTAATACTTTTTCAACTATTTTCAAACCCTCGTCAAGTTCGGTTTTCTCTATATCAAGTACGGTTCTGAAACGAACCGATTTTTTGCCGCAGCCTAAAATAATTAGTTTATGTTCAAAACATTCAGCAATGAATTTGTTTCTAATTTCCGCATTTGGTAAATCAAAAGCGCAAAGTAATCCGAGTCCGCGCGCTTGCGTAACAAATCCGTCAAAGTTTTTTTCAAACTCTCTTAGTTTTTCTAAAAGATAATTTCCTGTCTCTGCTGCTTTATTTACCAGATTATGTTTTTCAATGATTTCCAGATATTTTGTAACGCGAACCATATCAGTAAGATTTCCGCCCCAGGTTGAGTTTATTCTTCCCGATTTTCGGAAGCAGTGATCTTCTATATCATCAATTTTGCTGCCTGCCATTATACCGCAGACTTGCGATTTTTTGCCAAAGCAAATGATATCAGGCTGAACATCGTAATGCTGACAAGCCCACCATTTTCCGGTAAAACCGATGCCGGTTTGAACTTCATCAAAAATAAGAAGCATTTCATTTTCTTCTGTAATTTTTTTCAGTTTTTGCAAAAATTCTTTTCTGAAAAAAATATCGCCGCCTTCTGCCTGAACAGGTTCAATTATAATTGCTGCAATATCGTTCTTGTTTTTTTCAAGAGCCGAATAAATTTCTGAGACAGCTTGCTCTTCCAGTTTTTTTATTTCATCGAGATTATTTTCAACAGGGAAAGTTACTTTGGGATTGGTAACTCTTGGCCAGTCAAACTTTGGGAAATAATCTATTTTATTCGGATCAGTGTTTGTTAGTGACAAAGTATAACCGGATCTTCCGTGAAACGCATCTTTGAAATGAAGTATCTTTAATCCTTTTTCCGCCTGACAGCCTTTTGCAAAATTCTTTTTAACTTTCCAGTCAAAAGCCACTTTTAAACCGTTTTCAACTGCAAGTGCACCGCCGTCAATAAAGAAGAGATATTTCATAAAATCTGGTTTTGCAATCCGGGTGAAAGTCTGCACAAACTTTGCCATTTCCAATGTGTAAACATCTGAGTTGGAAGGTTTGTATTTGGCAACAACTCCAAGCTCTTGTTCCGATTGTTTCATTTCCGGGTGATTAAAGCCAATTGGAACCGAAGCGTATGAAGAGAAAAAATCTATATATTCCGATTGGGTAACTGAATCGAATATTTTTGCACCTTTGCTCTTTTGCAGATCCAGAATAATTTTCATCCCGTCCACAAGCATTGTTTCCGAAAGCGCGGAATGCACCTTATTTGCAGATAGATTGTTTGTCATAATTCCTCCGTAAGTTCTGATATTATAAATAGCGGCTGAAACTACAGAGCGTCAGAACAAATGCTCAAATCTGGGAATAAAGTAGCTCAACATTTGAAAATTTCCTTTCAGAAAAGAAGTATTGACTTCAAATTTTTCTGTTAAAAGAGTATTTTAACTGGATAAAAAATCAGGAACAGGTAAGAGCGATGCTTTCATTTTTTTCATCCGAAATTAAGAACTTCAAAAATCTTGTTGTTAAGACTGACAAAAATATTTTGATCATCTTAATATCAATCCCGTTAATTACAACAATTTCCTGGTATTACACTTCAAGAACATTTTTCAAAGTAAACATATATCCATATATCGTAGAAACTGTAACAAATCTTGAGCTGACAGAAATCTTATACTGGCTTGTGAGCGATTCGGTAACCTGTCTTGTTTTTCCTTGTCTGATTCTATTGCTTCTACGTGAAAAAATTTCAGGTTATGGAATGAATTTTTCCAATTGGAAAACCGGCTGGAAATATGTTTTGACTGCTCTGGTTTTTATTATCCCGGTTTTGTGGATTATAAGTTCATTCGGGGCGTTTATAAATTATTACCCGACTGTCTCCGAAAGCAGAGATAATCTTTCTGTTTTTCTTGTTTATCAACTTGGATTGATAATTTACCTCTTTGCCTGGGAATTTTTATGGCGGGGTTATTTGTTGTTCGGATTGGAAAAAAAGTTTGGCTTTTACAGCATTTTTATTCAGCTGATTCCTTTTGTTTTACTCCACAACGGAAAACCACTGCTTGAAACAGTTTCAGCCATAGCAGGAGGGATTTTGCTGGGTTATATTGCTTTACGTACCAGATCATTTATATATGGTTTTTTAATCCATTTGATGCTTATTTCCGGGATAGAAATTATCTCACTTTTAAGGTATCAAAATAACGAATATGGTATTGGTTTTAATGCTATTATTAATATATTATTGTGATTGAAAAAAATAAATAATTGCAAAATATTGGAGAGAAGTTATGCGATTTTGTTTGAATGTTGACCACATTGCCACTCTGAGAAATGCCAGAGGCGAAATGCAGCCAGATCCTGTTACTTATGCTTTAATGGCAGAACAATATGGTGTTGACGGCATAGTTGTGCATTTAAGAGAAGACAGACGACATATTCAGGAAAGAGATTTATATCTTTTAAGAGAACTCATTACAACAAAGCTTGATCTTGAAATGGCTCCTGTTGATGAAATAATTGATATAGCTTGTGAAATTCAGCCTGAACTTGCTACACTTGTTCCTGAAAAAAGGGAAGAACTTACAACCGAAGGCGGATTAAATGTAATTGATAATATTGAAAGTATCAAAAGTGCAGTTGAAAAATTACACGAAGCTGAAATAGCAGTTTCAATTTTTGTTGAGCCTGATATTAATCAGATTGATGCCTGTGCTGAAATTGGTGCTGATTTAATAGAATTACATACAGGCGTTTATGCTAATGCAACAGCAGAAGATGATATGTATGATGAACTTGAAAGAGTAAGACAAGCTGCAATTCACGCAAAAAAACTTGGTATGGGTGTAAATGCCGGACACGGATTAGATTACACTAACCTTAAGGAATTTGCTGAAATTGAAGAGATTGATGAAGTTAGTATTGGTCATGCAGTAATTGCCAGGTCAGTTTTTGTTGGTCTTGAACAAGCAATAATAGAAATCAGAAATTTAGTAGAATAATTATATAAAAAGGCATATTAAGTATTTTAATATGCCTTTCTCTTTCTGCAAATCTTACCGAACAAACTTACCGATTTTCTTGAGATTTTGTATCAAAATGAAACTTTTCAGATAAAATATCTTATTTGAAAAATTTTAATAATTCAATTCATTAAAGAAAAATTGACTAATAACGACTATAAAAAATGAGTTTTTCTGGAAAGAAAAGAGTGAAAAATGCTTTGGTACACTTATTGTTACTTGTAGTACAAATTTATAAATGAGTTAACAAATTCGGATAATAACCTCCGAATAAATATTCAAAAATAATCATAAATTAAAATAAATAAGAGTTGAAGTAACAGTAAGGAGTAGATTATGAAAACAAGATTACTTACAAAATTTGCAGTTTTTTTCTTTTTAATTGCCTCGTTAACATATTCACAGGGATATTTAGCAGTTGCCGAGAAAATGCCGGTCATGAAAGGTGGAATGAAAGCCTTATATTCCAAAATAAAATATCCAAGAATTGCTAAAGATGCCGGGGTTCAGGGGAAAGTTTATTTATTGATGTACATCAACGAAAGTGGTAAAGTTGATAAAGTAGAATGCGTAAAAGGGATTGGCGCTGGCTGTGATGAGGCTGCTAAAGAAGCTGCATTAAAGTTACAGTTTTCTCCCGCTCAACATAAAGGTGCAAAAGTAAAAGTAAAAATGGCTATCGCCGTTACGTTCAGACTCGAAAAATAAGTCTGGATATCATCATTGGGTTTGATAAGTTTCAAAAGCCTCATTAATTTGAGGCTTTATATTTTTAAATCGATCTGCAGTTTTAGCTCTCTTTTGTTTTTCGAAAAATTAGAATTAAAATCATTATTACCGGTAGTTTGTTCCGAATATTTAAAAGAACACCACAAATCTGCTATTATTCTAAAGCGTGCCAAAAAATACCAGTAAATTCCATTTCCTGAAAATTGCTTTGTTAAAAACATCCCCGGAAGATCATCATCATAAATGTAAATTGCTGAACTATTTTCCTTTACCGAATATGATGTAAATCTGCTTTTAACCTGAACTTTCCCCGGTATTTGTAAATTTAAACCGGAAGTAATTGCATAACCCGGATTTATATCAGGAGCTAAATTTTTGATGTAATCTATTCTGGCGTAAAAATTAGCCTTATTCGAAATTTTACAGATTGTCTTAATTTTCATTTTTAACGATTTATCACTTCCTATAAAGTAGTTTGTCTCGGAGTTATCAAATTCTTCCTTTTTCTCATATTTCAAATCAAATATGTTTTCAAATGCTGCAAGACTTTTATCAATAAACCTGAGTGAAAACTCGGTTCCATTTAAATTAACATTTGGATTTAACTTGGCCGATTTCTGATATTTATCAAGAAACAAAAGAAGTTTTTGCTGAGTAAATGAAAATTCGAGACAAAATATTTGTCCAAACTCATTTGTTTTGCCAGAAGATTCCCGCAACGGATTTGCAAAAAACTGGTTATCTAAATCTGAATAATTTCTAACCAGATAAAACAAAGTTACATCATCTGAAGGGAAATATTTTAACGTATGAAGTTGAGATAAATTATTGTTACTGAAATTTATTTCATTCTCATATTTCCAGTCAGAAAACCCGACTGATGCTGAAACTGAAATAGATTCAGAGTGTTTTACCACCGCGTTTTCCGGGATAATTTTATGATAAAGAAAATCAATTTGAACTTTTTCCGAAAAATATTGCAGAATGCTTCCAAAATGAGTTTTTACATCATTGCCACTGTTTTCCGAATAAAAGGTTTTTATGTTAAAATTCCCCGATTTCAAATTAATTCCCAGTCCGTTTAACACACTGTTTGAAGAAGCTGATTTATACATTTTGAGTCGGGAATTACTCCTTCGGATCGATCTGTAATAAATTCCTTTGAACATTTTGTACGGACCCCAAAGTGACAAGCCAAACCCAAAGTTGATGTTATATCTTCCTGCTATTATAGTAGATAAAAACTCAGAGGGAGAAATTTTCAGCGAGTAGTTTTTTAATTTGATATTGTTAAAATCAGGTGAATTATCATAAACACCGGAAAATTGATAATACTTGTTTAAGCCTGTTATTCTTGAGTAATAACTGTTTGAAGAGGTAGATTTTCTAATAATCCGACTACGAAATTTTATTCCGGGTAAACTATTCGGGAATTTTCTCTGTCTTGTGTTTTGCTGAACCGCAGCTTTAACAAAAGGAATCAATAAATTCAATTCATTTGGATTTATATCCGTGATACCGTAAAGATCATCTTTTGAAGAAAACCGTCCATATTTTTCTCTGTATTTTATGATTTTATCAATCAGATTTTCTTTAATAAAGAACAATCTTGATTTATCTGTGAAAGAAAGTTTGTTCAAATCGATCTTGTTTTCAATCAAATTTTCGAGTAAATCGATCGATCTTTCATTATAATTTTCAGGAAAATGTTTTGCCAAAAAATCAGAAATATCGAAACTTTTTGTTTGTCCGTAAATAAAAGAACAAAACAAAAGTATGCCCAAAGAAAATAAAGTTTTCATACGCCCTTTTAATAATTAATTTTTACCCCAAACATTTGAGTCTCTTCCAGATAACTGTGAATTTGAACTGCATAATCAATTTCAACAAGCTTTAGTTTAATTGAAATGCCAAAACTGTAGATATCCGGATTATCTGAATAACCGCTTCTGACAGATAAAAAATCGTAAAAACCAAGTTCCAGTCCGGCTGCAATGGAAATATCTCTGTTTCTCTCTTTATCAATCTGAAAATGAAGCGAGAAATTTTTTGTGGGTAAATATGAAATCCCAAGTAAAATATTGCTCTGAGGAGCAATGTCGGAATCGGTAAATTTTTTCTGCAAAAGATTTTTTATCGCAAAGCCCAGATTAAGTTTTTCAGAAGGAGAGAAAGAAACTCCGATATTAATTTTTGAAATCTGTTTTGATCCGTAATTTTTGATGTCCAGAAAATCAAGTACCAAAGATGATCCGACAAAAAAATTGTCTGTAATTTTTTTTGAAATCCCGACTGAAAATATTTGTTGTCGAAACAGTTCAAAACCATAGTTCTGATAAGAACTTCCAAAAGTAAAAGATGAGAAATTGTGAATACTTCCAACGCTTTTCTGAGAAAGTTCTTGTAATCCGAACGTTTGCGGAATTATGGAAATACCTGCGATATTATTGCTTTTTGCAAGTAATGCCGGATTGGAAATATTGGAAAATAAAGTAACTTCTGTTACTGATGATGAATAAGATTTA
>JBGRQB010000064.1:0-21097 GCA_041725875.1 Rhodothermaceae bacterium | reverse complement strand
GATGGGGACTTGACAAAGCATTTGTTAATCTGAAAGAAGGAGCTGAAACTCTTCTTGAAAAGCAAATTTGGATAAAATCATTGATTTCCATTTCACTTAAATATATTGCTCCGGTGCTTATATTCCTTGTCTTTCTTAATTCCATCGGCTTTTTGAACCCGATATTAAATTTATTTGAATAAAAAAATTCCCCCGATTTATTCGGGGGATCTATTTAATCAATAAGTCTGCTTTCAGGAACGTTGCTTTTATTTTTCGGTAATAAAAAGTTTTTCGGTTTTAACTTTAACACTTTCCTTAACCATTCTTCACTATAACCTTTTTCGTGCGGTCTGTGATTTTCATCCTGAACATATCCGTCATTATACTTTCTTATCAGATATTCACCGAGCTCTTTCCACTTTTTGACTGTCAACTCTCCGTGAGTAACGCAATAATCTGTTAAAAATCTCACAGCCAGTTCTTTATCTGTTTTGAATAATTCAACCGCTGTTTTTTCAATTGCAGGCTGAAGTGCTAAAAAGTTTCCTTCAATATCTTTCTGAACAGCCTGTATATCTGTCTTCATATCAGAATATCTCAGATTTGCAAAGTTGGCTACAAAATTAAATACCCACCAGGCAGAATCCCAGGAAAACTTTCCTATTGAACCTGTTCTGAAAGATTTTGGAATTTCAACAATTGAGCTGTACATAGGAACATAACAGGAAAAATAAGTATCGTCAACACCATACCATAAAACTCCGCCAACTTCATCAGGCAGCCATGAACGTGATTGTGAGACAAATGAAAAGCCTGTCTGCTGAGTTGAGATTGGTCTTTCCCAGTAATATTCTTTATCATCAACCTTCCAGGCCATTGGTCTGTAACGCACCGGTGAGTTATAAGGACCAGCATCAATCCCTTTTGTCATATCAAAATCAGTTCCCTCATAATGATCTCTCATTAAGCTGAAAACCATATTAACATCAATTTTTTCATCAGGTTTAATTGATAACGGATATCTTTCTGCTCCTTCAACTGCTCTGTGATAATCAGATGAAAGGTTCATAGAAGGTGCAGCTCTTCTGAATAAACTCCAGACTCTGCTCTCGGCGTATCTTTTATTTCTCGGAGTTGCCGGGCAATAAGCTTCGCAGAAACTAAACTCTTCACCGGAATCAGGATCATAGTACCCTTTTTCAACTGCCAGATCAATAACATCTTCAGAATACAAACAATTTTCAGGATCGTTTAGAGGAAAACTTCCGATTCTTGCTTTATTTGCGTGTGCGGAAATATGCCCGTCAGGTATTTTAACCGCAACCCATACAGCACCTTTTTTGTCAGGTCCTTTTCCAATCATTTCAAGAATCCAGGCTTCATTTTTATCTGCAATTGAAAAAGATTCCCCTGTTGAGCTGTATCCATACTGAGCTACAAGATCTGTCATCACCTTAATGGCTTCGCGCGCTGTTTTGGAGCGCTGTAAAGCAAGCTGCATAAGTTTCCAGTAATGAAGTAATCCTTTTTTATTCTGGAGTTCCAGTCTGCCGTCAAATGTTGTTTCGGCAATTGCAACCTGATGCTCGTTGATACAGCGAACTACTGAATAGGTTCTTTCAACCTGATGGATTTTCCCAAGGAGTCGGCCGCCCCACGTTTTTATTTCAAGTGAGTCACCCGGTGCATAAGTAGCTGCGGGAATGTAATTAAATGAAGGATGAAACTCACCGTCGCAGGTATAAGTGATAATAACGGAACCATCTTTTGAAGCGCCTTTTGTCACAATTAAGTTTGTGCATCCAAAAGAATAGTTAATAAATAAGCCTAACACTAAAATCAAAAAGAAAGCTTTTCTTTTCATGTACTACCCCTAATTTATTGTATAATCAATTCAAATTAGTGAAATAGAAACTAAAAAGAAACAGCATATATATGTAGCTTTACAAAAAAACCTCTTGGTTTTCACCAAGAGGTTTCAAAATTTTATATAGAAAAGTGGAAACTATCCGAAGAAAGTTTCAGCAACTTTATATAACTCAACATCAACTGTTTTTAATTCACCGGTAGCTTCTTTCAAGCTCACAGCTTCAATATCTTTTCCTTTAAGAGCAGCCATTTTACCAAAATCGCCGGATAATACTAACTCAGCAGCTTTGAAACCAAATCTGGTTCCTAAAACTCTGTCAAACGCAGTTGGAGAACCACCTCTCTGGATGTGACCAAGAACTGTTGCTCTTGTTTCAAATCCTGTTCTTTTTTCAATTTCATCTGCAACAATTTCACCAATACCGCCAAGAGTAACGTGACCAAATGAATCAAGTTTCTGATCTTTTATAATATCAGACTGGTCACCTTTTACTGTTTTCATTTTAGCACCTTCAGCAACAACCACTATACTGAAATCTTTACCTCTGCTGTGTCTTTTCTTAATAGTTTCGGCAACTTCCTGCATATCAAATGGTTTTTCAGGAATAAGGATAACATCTGCGCCGCCTGCCATACCGGCGTGAACAGCAATCCATCCTGCGTGGCGACCCATAACTTCGCAAACAATTACTCTGTTATGAGATTCTGCAGTTGTATGTAATCTATCAATAGCTTCCATTGCAATATTTACAGCAGTGTCAAAACCAAAAGTATAATCAGTAGCGTTAAGATCGTTATCAATTGTTTTAGGAACACCAACTACATTAACGCCGGCTTCATACAATTTAGCAGCAACACCAAGTGTATCTTCACCACCAATAGCTACAAGTGCATCCATACCAACTTCTTTCATATTTTTGATAACAGTTTCTTCACCGTTTTCAATGCTGTAAATGTTGGTTCTTGATGATCTTAGAATTGTACCGCCTCTGTGCAAGATACCTGATACATCAGATAAAGACATATCAAAAAATAATTTATCTATTAAACCTTTCCATCCTTGTCTGACACCGATAACTTCGTGACCTTCCTGAATCATTTTTCTTACTACCGCACGAATTACCGGGTTTAATCCCGGGCAATCTCCACCACCGGTTAAAATACCTACTTTCATAAGAACTCCTTATATTATATCCAATAATTAGAATAACAACAAAATTATTTTACCTTAGAGCGTAAATTTAACTAAATAAATAATAAATTTCAGTTAATTTTACATTAATTTCTGTTGTTTCAGCTTAATTATATAATTTTTAAAGAGTATTATTGAGGAATGTTCTTGATAGTGAATAAAAAAGGCGGAACAGGTCCGCCTTTATTTATAATATTTGTAGTTTTGCAAATTTTGCCAGAAGTGCTTTTTTACCTTTGTTTTCAAAATCGACTGTAATTTTCTGCGTATCTCCTGCGCCGTCAATTCTAACAACTTTTCCCTGTCCAAAAATTTCGTGACTTACACGACTCCCGACACGGATTGATTTTCTTTCCTGATCGAAATCATCATAACCTTCCTGATACATTTCGTCAAAATAAACACCTCTTCTTCTTCTGCTCGATTTTCTTGCATTATCGAGTGTTAAATCTTCGCAGCATTCTTCGTCAAGCTCTTCAATAAATCTGGATCTGCTCTGATATGCAACTTCACCAAACCTATATCTCGATCTTGCATAAGATAAGAATGCTTTCTGCTCTGCTCTTGTCATTGCCACGTAGAAAAGTCGGCGCTCTTCTTCAGTGTTTGAGTCGGAATCAAATTTTGGATTTAACGGGAAGATATCTTCTTCTAATCCGGTGATAAACACAACCGGGAATTCGAGTCCTTTTGCACTGTGGACAGTCATTAAAGTAACTGAATTTTCAGCTTCTTCATATCCGTCAATTCCGGCAACAAGAGAAACATCTGCCAAAAACTCATCAATAGTAGCTTTTGGGTTTTGTTTTGTAAAATCGTTGATGGCAGCAAGTAATTCCTGTACGTTATCATAACGCCCGAGTGATTCCTGAGTGCCTTCTTCTTTATACATTCTGAGAACACCAAGTTCGTCAACAAGTGCCGAAATCAGTTCATTCAAAGATAATTTTTCTTTTAATTCGTGATATTTATCAAGTAAAAGCTTAAATCCTTTAACATTTTTCTGAATTCTTTCTTTTACTTCAATAACTTCAAAAACTCTGGACATTGTTGTGAAAAGAGTGATATCAAGTTTTCTTGCAAACTGAATCATTTTACTGATTGAAGTATTACCAATTCCTCTTTGAGGGAAGTTCATAATACGCAGTAAACTTTCTTCGTCATTATGATTTGCAAGAACGCGCAGATAAGCAACTATATCTTTTACTTCTTTTCTTCTGTAGAATTCCACACCGCCAATAATTTTATACGGTACTTTTGCTCTTCTTAGTGCATCTTCCAGTGCTCTTGATTGTGAATTCATTCTGTAAAGAATTGCAACATCATTCAGAGAAATTTTACGTTTTGTAATTTCACTCTTAATTCTTTTTGCAACCTGATAAGCTTCATCTTTCTCATCAGTACATTTAATAACAGAAATTCTTTCCCCTTCTTCATTTTCAGTCCAAAGAGTTTTTTCAATCTGATCGCTGTTATTTTTAATTATAGAGTCAGCAGCTTTCAAAATATTTTGAGTGGAGCGGTAATTTTGTTCCAGTCTGAATATTTTCGCCTTTGGAAAATCTTTTTCAAAATTAAGCATATTTGAAATATCTGCACCGCGCCATCCGTAAATACTTTGTGCATCATCTCCAACAACGCATAATTTTACACGCGTGTTAAAAAGCAGTTTAAGCATCTCATATTGAGCTCTGTTTGTATCCTGGAACTCATCTACAAGAATGTATTTAAACTGTGCTCTGTATTTTTGCTGAATTTTCTGATTTTTGTTGAACAACTCAATTGGCTTGAGAAGTAAATCATCAAAATCCATAGCGTTGTTTTCTTTTAATCTGACGCTATATTCTTTATATATTTGAGCAATTTTTTTCTCGGGAAGAGTCTCTGCAATATTATTTTCGTAATCTTCAGGAGTAATCATATGGTTTTTACAATTACTGATTCTGTGATGTACTGCATTGGCATTAAAACTATCAAGTGAAATATTTAACGCCTGCATAACATTGTTTACAAGAGAAACAGAATCTTCTTTATCATAAATGGAAAAGTTTGGTTCGTAACCAAGCTTTGATGCCTCGGCACGTAAGATACGTGCAAAAATTGAATGGAATGTACCCATCCAGATTTTTTCAGCTTTATTTCCAACAAGTTCTTTTATACGGTCTTTCATTTCGCCCGCAGCCTTATTGGTAAAAGTTAAAGCCAGAATATTTTGAGGTTCCAGTTTTTCTTTTAGAAGATGTGCTATTTTGTAGGTTAATACTCTTGTTTTCCCTGATCCGGCACCCGCAACAATCATATGTGGACCCGAATTATATTCAACAGCGGCTATCTGTGCTTCATTTAAAGATTTAAGTGTAAACGGCATAATTCCTTTAACTTTAGTTAATTTTTAAAGATATGCTAAAATTTAGACTAGCAAAAATACATTTTTTTTAGATAAAAAAAAAGTCCCGAAATAGGGACCCTTTTTATGATAAACTATAATTTGCGTCTAAACCAACAATTTTCCGGTCTGCATAATTTTTTTACCATCAAAATATACAGTTGGTTTTTTAACCATTCCGTCCAGATGAATAGGTACATTCACTTTACCGCCCATAGATTTGTTATCACCAAGAGCTATATGAATGGTTCCTAAAACTTTTTCATCTAAAAGTAATTCACCGGTTAATTTTGCATTGTGATTAGTACCAATACCAAACTCGGCAATGTTTCTTGCTTTCTGGTCGTACTGTTTCAAAATTTTGTTAAGCTTTCTGGCTTCCGGTCCGCCGGTAATGTTGGTGGCATATCCTTTTTCAACTTCAATTCTGATTGGCGTATTTACAACACCAATACCTGCCATTGAGCCGTCAACAACAAAAACACCGTTAGATTTTCCTTCAATAGGAGCCGTAAAGGTTTCACCTGTAGGAAGATTTCCGCTTTCCCCTTTTTTATGGAACAATCCTTTACTCGGGATAGCTTTTCTGCCGGTGATATCCATTGTGATATCTGTACCTGAAGGAGAAGTTACTCTCACTTCTTTGGTTTTTTCCATTAATCTTTTAAGCTTTAATGTTAAAGCGGCAATTTTTGTATAATCGGCATTAAGACCTTTAATCATAATATCTTCGTTAATACCGGGGAAAGTTGCAACTCTTACTCCGGCAGCTGAAGCATTTCTTCTTGCATCTGTATGAGTCATAGATTTTTCAGTAGGAACAAGAACTACATCAAACAATTTCATCATTTCAGCAACCGTTTTGGGTGGTTCTTCACCATCCATTTCTCTGGATTTCATTTCCAGTAAAATAGCTTCGTGTCCTAACTTTAATGCATTCTTATACAAATTATTGGCAATATCTTTCTTGAATTCATCAGTGATAACTAATATTTTTTCATTTTTCTTTGCTCCCATACAATCTTTTATTGCGGTAATGGAAGCCTTATCCAGTTTTGTAACAGCCATAAATTTTTAACTCCATTAAAGTGGAAAACCAATGTTTAATTGAACAATTAGTGAAAGCCCCCCTTTACTGATAAGATCAGGCGAGTCTTCATTTAATAATTTATTTCCGGATTCATCAATAAGGTTTGATACACTCATCATATTGTAATATGCGCTTCCTTCCAGACTCACATAATCCTGCACAAGATGAAATATCAAACCTGAGCCAACATAGTAGCCGATGTCCGAATCTTCATTTTCATATTTTTTATAAGCAATCTCTCCGGTTCCGGATATCTGTCTTTCTTCATAATCTGTCTGCTGAAAAGTAATACCGCCGTCAAGAATTTTGAAATCCATAAAATCGAGTACCGGTATTCCTATATCCAGTCCCACACCCCAATAGTTAGCTTTTAATTCATAGGTGTTTCTAACATCCTGAAGAGAAGCACTTATAACTTCTTTTTCTTCGCTCGAAAATTGATAAAATCCTTTTATTGTAAAAAAGTATCCGTCAAATTTTGCGCGAACAATATTTCCTCCGGCTCTGAATCCTTTGGCGTTACCAAAAGAGTCGTTCAGACCCAAAGTATTTTTTGCATAAAGGTTTAACCCTTCTGTTTCGTAGCTTTGATAAGTGTAGCCCCCAAAAGCACCACTGAGTCCCAGACAGCCAAATCCGCAAGTCTGCGCAAACAATGATCCCGCAAAAAGAATTATCAAAACAAATAATGATTTCAGTTTAATCTTCATAGGATCTACTTATCAATTTTTTCAAAAAGCTGAATAAATTTGTTTAGGTTTAACTGTTTGATAAACAGACAAACTCTTTCTTCAGCCGGCTCTATTTTTTCGCCAAACTTCTCGCTGCTTTTGGTTACAATATTTTCAACACTTGTTTTTCCGTCAATTAAAGGCCAGATAAATGAACCGATTTCATCTAAATCTGCTTTTAGCGGTTTGGCAGCCAGTTTCTTAAATAATTTTTTTTCAATAAAGTTTGGCTTTTTATAGTATAAAACGGTGATAACATCACCGTTTTTTTCTGATTCACATTTTTGAACCGGTATTAATTTTAATAAATCTTCGTTATCCATTTTCTTTGCCTGTAATAGCTTCCAGTCCGTGATTTCCCGGACCAAGTTCAGATCGTCTTAGTAAATATGCAAAAATTAAACCAATAACGCCAAGAATAGATAATATCCACATTCCCAGTGCATATCCGTCCGGGTTATCTCCGGAAGCACTTGAAAAATCGTTTGCCCATCCAAGCAGATAGTTAAATGCTAAAACACCAACCTGTTGAATTGCTGTCATAAGTGAATAACCTGTTCCTAATTTTTTTTCATCAACCAGATATGCAACAGATGGCCACATTACTGCCGGAATTAATGAGAAAGAAATACCAAGCATAATTATCGGTACATAAATCGAAACACCTGCATAAACCAGTAACAGATAAACAGGTAAAATTAAAATTGATCCCAGCATCATCATTGAAGCTCTTTTTCCTATCTTATCGGCTAAAATGCCAAATAAAGGAGTAGCAATCATTGAGGCAAAAATTAAAACACTGTTTAGCTGTCCGGCAAGTGCTCTGTCGGCACCATGCGCATCCATATAAAATTTAATTGCAAAAGTTCTGAAAGGAAATACTGCTGAATAAAAAGTAAAGCAGAGAATTACAATGTACCAATAAGATTTAGGTAAAGTAAGGATATCAGAAATAACAAATTTGTCTGTCTCCCCTGCATCACCAAGATTATATCTTCTTTCAGCATTTTTTTCCATATAGTAATATGTAACACCGCCAAATATACAGGTTAAGCCTATTATAAAAGCTATGTAAAGCGGATCTTGCCAATTATTGTAGTAATCACTAGCCCATGTTGGAGACCAATCAGCAGCAAAAGAGCCAAGTCTGGCAATTGTAAGATTAATACCAAAAGCAAAACCAAGTTCCTTTCCTTTAAACCATTTAGCTAATGCAGTAGTAACTGCTACAATTAAAGGCTCGGCCCCAAACCCCAGTAATAATCTGGAAGCGAGCATTTGTGTAGAATCTGTACTTAAATAGGAAAATAAAGCTGCAATTGAACAAACAATTCCGAAAAACAAAATTGATTTTCTAACACCGATTTTATCAATAACAATACCAGCAAACATCAAAATTACTATTGCTGCAACGCTATATAATGAATTAAGCATTCC
Organism: Rhodothermaceae bacterium; assembly: GCA_041725875.1. Taxonomy (GTDB): domain Bacteria; phylum Bacteroidota; class Ignavibacteria; order Ignavibacteriales; family Melioribacteraceae; genus JBGRQB01. Next base: position 12,410 of record JBGRQB010000064.1, on the reverse strand, counting down.
GTTCATTGTATCGGTGAATCCCAAATCTGTTTTCAGCATGTCCAGAATTGGAGCCATACTGTCATAAATGTAATAGTTGCCGAACATTGCCAAACTGACCAGAATCAAAACAGTCCAGCGATACATAGGCGAAGGAGTGTTTTGTTGAAGATTACCAGTAGATGTCATAAGTTTCCTGTAGTTTATTTTATTATTTTAGAATTGACTTGCAAAAAACATCCCAAACAGCGGGTTTTCAAATAAAAATTTAATTTACCTGTTGTCAGAAATAATTAAAATTTTTATTTTTCCTTCGATCTTAAAAGATTGTAGAAATCTTTACAATTTTCAACGTAAAATATTAATATTTTTCTTATTTTAAAATAAAATCGTTCATAATTATTAATAAAATGTCAGATAAAAAAAAATTACAACTGCAGAATCCGGTAATGCTGGAGCAAAACAGTATTTTGACTGTAGAAAAATTTGTTTATGACAACCCCGAAGAACAGAATGCGTTTATTCAGGATTTGTTATTTGACTCCCCCGATGTTCTTCCTATTAATGAACTAAATGAAGAATACGGGCCCCTTATTCCTCTCGGGAAAAACATCGAAACTGATACCGGTATAATTGATAATCTTTTTATCTCTCCAAACGGCAACATTACAATTGTTGAAACCAAAGTACGTAAAAAAACCGCTCCGCAAATTTTTGATTTCAGATATGAACTGCAGGATTGGAAAATTGATAAGCTGAATCAGATAAGTGAAACTTTTCAAAATAAAAATATTTTTAATCTTCTTAATATTAGTGACAAAGAACAGATAAAAGATATTTCCATTAAGATTTCTGAAAACCTTCTTAACAGACGCTTTCTTCTTTTAATTGTAAGTGAAAAAATGAACCCCCTTGTTGAAAGGATATTTGATAAATTTCCATCTATAAAAAATCCTTCACATCTGGGACTTGTACGATTAAACATCTTCAAAAACAGCGAAAGCGGAAAATTTATAATAATTCCTTCAACCGCATATCACCCGGCAACTGTTGAATCTAACGAAAAAGTAACATACAAAGAAGCAGTTGTTGAAATAAAAGCAGATCTTGATAATGCGGTACGTAACTTTAACACCGATGAAGAAAAATTCTTTGAAAAACTTAAAAAACGTGTTGATATAAGTATTGCCAACTTCTGTAAACTGATTGCAACAGATGCCGAAAAAATTGGCTGTATTATTGAATGGAAAGAGACTTCACTGATTCTTAAACTCGCAGTTCCTAAAAAGAAAAATAAAACCATCACCCTTTTTATGATTCAGATATATGGAGAATGTGTTCAGGGAAATTACGAAGAGCAGTTTGCAAAATATAAACTCCCCGAAGATATGCACAAAAAGATCTCAAACGATCTTATCTTTAATATGGGTTTCAAAAAAGGAAAACTTCCTCTGGAACATCTGAAACCAAATTACGATAAATTCCTTAGTGAAATTGAGAAAATAAAAGAAGGCGTAAACAACGCTTAAAATTTCAACTTTCTCATTCCTATGTGACAAATTGCAAAATCATATTTTACAGGATCTGTTTTGCAATATTTTTTCAGATTTTCCGTTATCTCTTCAGCCATATTCCAGGATACATTCTTTTTTGTTGTAAGTTTTAACTCGGTGCAAATTCTGGCAATATGTGTATCTACCGGAATAACAAGCTGCGAAGGATCAATTTCATTCCATATCCCAAAATCGAGTTCATCCTCTCTTACCATCCATCTCAGAAAAAGATTTATCCTCTTTGCCGCACTTCCAGCCATCGGGTTCGGAAACATAAATTTAATTCCGTGAGTCAATTCGGTTTTTTCACTTATTCTGTCGAGCAGATTTTCAGAGAAACGAGAAATCGATTCTTTAAGATTTTTATCCTCAGCAGAATGATAGAGTAAAAAGAGATACTTTAATGATCCGTATGCCGAATATATTTTTTGCAATCCGCTGAAAAGATAGATTATATCAGAAGTGGAAAAGAAACGATATTTTATTCCTTCAAAATATTTTGAATGCTTTTTAACATCAAAATTGTTTATGAAGTCTGCCGGACTCTCACCCATTATGCCGTGAAGAATATCGAGGATTTTAATAATCTGTTTTACATTTCCAAATGCAAAAGTTGATGAAATAACTCCCGAAACTTCTATATCATCAGGATATTTATATTTATGCAAAAACTCCAGCGGATCGGGAGAGATTGTTGATTTATCAAAAGCTTTGTAATGATATTCCAGTTTTGCTTTCAGATTTTTCATATCATTTTCTTTCTGGTTTTAATTTGTTTATCAAAATAATTAAGAGAGCAACTGTCACAGCTCCGTAAGTTTTATCTATTTTAATTATCTCAAGTGAGTTTACGGCAATCATTAAAAATACAGATATCGTTCCGTAAATAAATGCTGCTTTTACAGTCTTTTCATTTATCCAGCCTGATTTATAAATTCCGAACAGAATAACTATTGCCCCAATTGCGCGAATAGCATAAGAAACGTAAGCGGCTTCCAAAATTCCGCCGCGGAAAAATATTGCCATTGGTATTGAGAGGAGTCCGACAAGTATTACAAGTCTGCGCGCAACTTTAACAAGTTTTCTGTCATCACAATCAGGATTTATAAATCCTTTGTAAATATCTTTGGTTGCAATTGTAACAACTGCAAAGTTTACCGGACCCACAGTTGAGAGAATTGCAGCTAAAAGTCCGGCAAGCGCAATTCCGCCAAGTACCGGAGAAATAAAATTTTCGTTTGATAAAAGCATTGGCAGAACCAGTTTTGCATTTTCAATTGCTGACGAATCCATAAAATAATCGGTTCTGGCTATTAACCCGAGAAAGGCAGTCATAATACCAAAAGGCGCAACAATAAAAGCTGAAAGGATTGCTGCTCTTTTTGCTGTTGCCGCATTTTTTGCAGCAAATATCGGCTGAATGCTTGCCTGTGCTGCCATTCCTCCCAAAACACCTCCGAGCAGAAGTGAAAATGCATCTGATAAATTTATGCTGAAAGGATTGTAAAAATCGGAAGGTGCGCCTGTTTCGGCTAATTGTCTTCCCAGTTCTGCAAAACCGCCTATTTCTGTTATTCCGGTAAAGAGTGCAATTCCGGTTCCTAAAATCATTACTGTTATGTGTAAAATTCCGGTAAGTGCAATTGCATGCATCCCTCCCCAGAATGTATAGATAGTAATTACAACAGATGATGCAATTACAGCAACATTCCAGCTTATTCCAAACAGAGGTGCAATAACTGATGCGCAGGTCTGAAGCTGCACATAAGCAAGAGTTATATATGCCAGTAAAAATGAAATGGCCGAAACTTTCTTGGCTTCTTTTCCAAAAAGTTTTTCCAACATTTCACTTACAGTGTGCACATTATTTTTTCTGTAATAGTAAGCTAATGTGAACCCGATAATAATCATTCCCGCTGCTGTGGATATATTATAAAGCACCGGCTGCAGGGTTCCGCTTGTGTAAGCTTTTTCACTAACACCAATAGTGCTCATTCCTCCCAGCCACTCGGCAGCCACAACAATACTGCAGACAATTACTCCCAGATTTTTTCCGGCAACCAGATATTCATTTGAAGAACCGGAAGCCAGTTTGCGGGTGTAAAAAGATAACAGCATTACAAGCAGAAAGTAACCTGCTATAACTGAAATATGAATTATCATCTTCTCTCTTAACAGTAATAATTAAGTGTCAAAATTAACATATTGAACCGGATTATCCAACTTGACTAATTATAATGAGAGCGTAATTTTACTTCAGATTTCAAATAGTAGAATTTCCACCTTAATATTTTAGTTAAAATCCACAAATCGGCATTTTAATTTATTTATTTTTGAATTTTTACCTTATTTTCATAATTTAGCATACTAAATTTTTGAGGAGTTATGCGTACAATTGTTTTATTACCGGGTGACGGAATCGGGAAAACAGTTCTTCCCGAAGCTGTAAGAGTGCTTGAGGCTGTCGGCTTTGAAGCAAATTATGTAAATGCCGATATAGGCTGGGAATTTTGGTGCAGCGAAGGAAATGCACTTCCGCAAAGAACCATCGATCTGCTGGAAGAACATAAAATCGGACTTTTCGGGGCTATCACCAGCAAGCCAAAAGATGATGCACTAAATGAGCTTTCTCCGGAGCTTAAAGATAAAGGATATGTTTACTTCTCCCCTATAGTTGCGCTTAGGCAACATTTTGATCTCGATATTTGTATTCGTCCCTGCAAAGCGTTTAAGAATAATCCTCTTAACTTTGTGATGAATGACGGTAAAGGAGGAATTTTTGAACCTCCTGTTGATACTGTGATTTTTCGTCAAAACACAGAAGGAATGTATGGCGGTGTTGAATGGACTAACCCGCCCGAAGAGGTTTTGACTGCTCTGAATACACACCCTAAAATGAAAAACTTTGCTGGTATTGAACCGGAAGATCTTGCAATATCCACAAGAATAGTCTCCCGCAAATATACCCGCAGAATTATAAATGCCGCATTTGAGTATGCCAAAGAGTTCGGCTACAAAAATGTTACTGTATGCGAAAAACCAAATGTTCTGCGCGAAACATCAGGTATGTTTCTGAAAGAAGCTAAAGAGATTTCTCAAAACTATCCCGATATTCAGCTTTGGGATACCAACATAGATGCACAAATGATGTGGCTTACAAAAAACCCGCAAGATTACGGAGTGATTGTTGCCGAAAATATGTTTGGCGATATTATTTCCGATGGGTTTGCCGGATTAACGGGCGGATTAGGATTTGCCTGCTCCGCAAACATTGGAGAAGAGGTTGCAGTGTTTGAACCTACTCACGGTTCAGCACCTAAATATGAAACTCTCTCCCCTTCCATTGTTAACCCTGTGGCAATGATTTTAAGTGCCTGTATGATGCTCGATCATATTGATGAAAAAGAGAAAGCCGATAAAATAAGAAAAGCAATTGCCGAAGTGATTGAAGAAACTCAGGTTCAGACTTACGATATGAAAAAGCTTCGCGGAGGAACAGAGGCTTTAACTAAGGGAGCCTGCACCACCGAAGAGATGACTGATGCAATTATTGAAAAACTGAAAGACTGATATGGCTCAAAATTTTGTTGAAAAAATTGTTCAGAAGTATGCACTTGACCTGCCTAAAAACTACAAGGTAAAAAGTGGTGATTTTGTAAATGTCTCCCCTGCTTATGTTATGACGCACGACAACACCGGAGCGGTTATACCCAAATTTATTGAAGCAGGTGCAGAAAAATTATATAATCCGCAGCAGGTGGTTTTTACTCTGGATCACGATATACAAAATAAATCGGAAGCCAATATTGCCAAGTATAAAAAGATAGAAAAGTTTGCACAAGATAAAGGAAATGATTTTTATCCGGCCGGACGAGGAATAGGACATCAGATTATGATTGAAGAGGGATATGCTTTTCCCGGTTCAATGATGGTTGCATCTGATTCTCATTCAAATACTTACGGCGGATTAGGAGTTCTCGGAACCCCTGTTGTTCGTACCGATGCAGCAGCTATCTGGGCAACTGGAAAAACCTGGTGGCAGATTCCTCCTGTTGTAAAAGTTGTCTTGTCAGGCAAACCCGACAAAGGAGTTTCAGGAAAAGATATAATTCTTGCTCTTTGCGGAACCTTTAACAAGGGGAAAGTTTTAAATACAATTGTTGAGTTTTCAGGTGACGGAGTTGAAAATATCTCTGTTGAACAACGCTTAACAATTGCCAATATGACAACCGAATGGGGTGCGCTTGGCGGACTGTTTCCTGTTGACCAAATTACTCTTAACTGGTTAAAGAAAAAGATTGTTGAGAAACCGGAAAATCATCCTCGCTTAAATACAACAACATTAAAAGAGTTATTACTCGAAAGAGAAAATCTTTCTCCTGATGCAGATGCGTTTTACACAAAGGAAATTGAAATTGATCTTGGTTCAATTTCTCCAGTTGTTTCTGGTCCGCACGATCCTAAAAAGATATTTCGCTCTGCAGAAAAGAAAAAAATAGATAAGGCTTATTTGTTAAGCTGTACAAATGGCCGACTCGAAGATTTCAAGGAAGCTGCTGCAATACTTGAGAATAAAAAAATAGAAAGCAATGTTAAGTTTTACATTTCCGCTGCTTCATCTTTAATTCAGGAAGAAGCAGAAGAAAAAGGTTACTGGCAGACTCTCATCTTGGCAGGAGCAACAGAGCTTCCTTCTGGCTGCGGACCCTGTATCGGTCTGGGAGAAGGATTGCTTGAAGAGAATGAAACAGGAATTTCTGCAACAAACAGAAACTTCAAAGGGAGAATGGGGTCAAAAGATGCAGAAGCTTATCTTGCTTCTCCTGCAACTGTTGCTTATTCTGCTTTGGAAGGATTTATCTCAAACCCATATTTTAATGATTCAAATATTACAGCTTCGATAAAAAGCAACACTCCTGCAGAAAAAGAAGTTTCTCCGACAGAAATAATTACCGGTTTTCCTGAAAGACTCACAGGAGAAATAATTTTCTGCGATCAGGATAATATGAACACTGATCTGATTTATGCAGGAAAATATACTTACAACGATGACTTCTCTTCTGCTGATCAGGCAAAGGTGGTTATGGAAAATTACGATCCGGAGTTTTCATCTAAAATAAAAGAGGATACAATACTAGTAAGCGGGTATAATTTCGGAAGCGGAAGCTCACGTGAACAGGCAGCCACATCTTTGAAGTATGCAGGGATAAAACTTGTTGCTGCAGGATCTTTTAGTCAGACATACATCAGAAATGCAATTAACAACGGATTTTTATGTATTGAAATTCCTGAACTTCTGGAAGATCTGCGAAAAAGATTTGCTGAAAAAGTACTTACACTTCAGACAGAAATTAAAGTTGAAATAGATTTCTCAAAATCTCTTTTTACAGCAGATAATAAAAGCTACAACTTTACTCCGGTGGGAAAAGCAGCTCAGGAAATAATAGTCTGCGACGGTTTAGAAAACCTTATAAAACAGCAGATTAACCAAAGACAAGTTTAAATACCGAACCGGTATTTTTTTCACTTTGTACTTCAATTTTAATGTTGTTCATATCGCAGTACTTTTTAACCAGTGCCAGACCTAATCCGTTACCTTCATACTTTCTGGTATACCCTTCAGATTCCTGAGTAAACTTATTAAACAGATTTGGAATAAACTCTTCTGAAATTCCAATCCCTGAATCAACAACTTCTATCACATAGTTTTTATCAATTCTGTCAGCTTTAATCTCAACACCGCCATCGTCGGTATATTTAATAGCATTATGCACAAGATTGCTTAAGATCTGCTCAACAGTATAAATATCAGCTTCAATTTCATTTTTGTCAGAAGGCACAGACATTTTGAACTCAAGATTCTTTTCATCTGCAAAGTAGCTGTACTCTTCATACAGTTTCTTAATTACGTGGTCTACAACATCAAACTTTTTAGAAATAAGTTCAAAGGTGCCAGTCTGAATTTGCGACATATCCAGAATCAAATCTATAGTTCTGATAATACGCTTTCCTGCCGAATCCATAATTGAGAAACTATATTCAAGATCGGGTGATACTTTTCCTTTAAGTTCCTCTGCCAGAAGCTGGGAGAAACTCAGAATTGCATTAATCGGGGTTCTTATCTCGTGCGAAACCTGCGCCAGAAAGTTTGATTTAAGCTGATCATTTTTTTCAGCTGTTTCTTTTGCAACGGTCAGGGCATTTTCAAACTCTCTTCTTTCAGTAACATCTTCAACAAAACCTTCAATAAAGGTTTCCCCTCCGTCTTCAATAAGTGAAGCATTAATTCTTGCAGGAAATTCCACTCCCCCTTTTTTAAGAAGGATAGTTTCAAATCCGTTTACGCTTCCTTTTTTCTCAAGTTCTGCCAGAAGGAGTTCTCTGTCAGCAGGATTTTTATAACGCTTTTCTGTTGTAAAGTCAGCAAGGAAATCTTCTTTTTTCTCAAACCCGCTCAGGTTAAATAAAGATTTATTAAATCTGATCATTTCTCCCTGCAGGGTTGTATGGAAGATACTGAGTCCGCTCTCTTCAAAAAACCCTCTGTATCTTTCTTCACTTATCTTCAGTTTCTTTTCAGCTTTTTCTCTTATTAATGCGCCGGTAATTATATCCCCTACAATTTTAAGAGAATATAAGTAATCGTCGGTCCACACTCTGTAATCTGTACAGCAGTCGTAACCAATAAATCCAATTGGCTTATTCTGGTAAACCAGAGGAAGCTGAATTATTGATTTAATTCCCTCTGCAAGGAATTCTTCCTTTTCAGCAGCAGCTTCGTCAGGAAGTTCCAGAACATTGTGTACAATTACCGGGGTTCCGGCAAGAAGATAAGTTGCGTTATACTTAAACTTCATTACAGGAAGGTTTTGCAATTGATCTATAAAAGGCTCTACCCCCTCTCTGCACCATTCGTAAATGTTTGACTGAAACTTCAGGTTTTCTGAAAACTTAAACACATAACATCTGTCAACATTACTAAACTCACCTAAAATTTTTAGTGCATTATCAATGCTGTTATCAACATTATCAATTGGCATAGAGATAAACTCGGTGGAGAGTTTCAGCAGGATCTGTTTAAAGATTCCATCTTTTTTAACTCTTTCCAGCTGATGTTCCTGCGGATTGATTAAAGAAAATGAAAGAAATAAACTATTTTCATCAATCTGATATTTATTTCTGATCTTCACCGGCTTATGCGTAGTAAGATAGAATATCTGACCGGGATTAATATTTTCGAGAATCACATTTTCCAGTGAAGGCTCGTAATTTAATATATCTGATAGTTTCAGCTCATTATCATTTTCAGGGATAAAGATTTTTTTTGTTTCATCCCCCAGAAAATTGATTTTCAGGTCATCCGAAGAGACAATAATAAAAGGAACCGAAACCGTTTTATTTAACGTGGTAAAAAGATTCATAGCCTCTATATTCATTCCGTATTTCTAAAATTAGAAACGAGGTGCTAATATTTATATATTTTTATTAATATTCAAATGAAAATTAACATACAACCATAGTAGGATTAAAGAATATTAATAAAATATTTTCACATTGATATAAAAAACTATTGATGCGTATTAGAAAAAAACATATATTTCTGACCTGTCTTTTAGATGACTTTATGATAAGCCATTCGGACACGGAGAGGTGGGTGAGTGGCTGAAACCAACGGTTTGCTAAACCGTCAAGCTGGGAAACTGGCTTCGGGGGTTCGAATCCCCCTCTCTCCGCAAAAGCCCTTATTTTTTATAAGGGCTTATTTTTTTCTCTCAATATTCTCACAACTAATCTTTTCTTAAATTTCTATTTAAATATCAACATTGCTAAATATCATTTATTATTACCTTAAACAAAATAATGGTTTACCATTATTTCATTTTTCTTTAATTCTAAGTAAATTAATAAAAATGGTTAATTCGGAATGATATTCCAATTGTAGCAAGATATATTTATGTTAGACGAATAAGAAATATAAAAAAATAGAAAATGAAATCTTTTGTTGATTCTTTAGAACTTAAATCTTTTAGTCCATTGTATCAATCAATGGCTGAAGTTGCCCCACAAGTATTAATAAACTTGGAAATCTTACTTGATAATTTTTTCGATTTAGGATTAAAGTACCACTCTCCAAAGAATTTTGTAACTGTATTTAACAATTTTGAGAGAAGTGTGTATTTTTTTATTGAATCGTCAAAAAAGGGACAGCTCTCACATTATAGTTGGCTTAAAAATGCAATCAATAAAATTATATCTGAGTTTCCAGAAATAGTTACGATGCATAAGGAAATACGAAGAAAATCAACACATATTTCGTTATTAGTTCCTGATGATGCTTCAATCATTTTTGGCTTGTATAGAATCAAAAATAACCAAGAGTGTATACTAAAACTTGGTTTAGGTGATGTTGGAGAGAAGAGGAAAACAGATCTTACTCAATATTTGTATTCCGACACTGAGAAAATATTCAATGAAATATTATTTTTTCATGAAACTTTTTTTATTGATAACGAACACTCATCATTAGGAGAATGTCTTGGTGTCTCTAGAAATTGGTTCGCAGATATTGAATATAAGTTTAATAAAAATAAAAGAAAAAAAAGAATCAATTTGTATGAAGAAGCTACCAAAATATGTCAATTATTAGTCAGTGAAGTATCAATCGCTTTTACACAAAACTTTGATGCCCCCTATTCTCAAATAAATTTAAATTCTGGATTAGAGTTTAATTTCGTTAATACAGTTCTTGAAATAGATTTATATCCTGAATTATTTAAGAAACAGTGGGAAAATCCAGAATTAAAACCATTTAACTATAAATACTTAAAAAATTATGAACTAAGAAATAGTTTAGAGAGTAGAAATAACTTTTATGTTAATGCTTATAACAATATTATCAAAAACCCTACTGAGTATTTAGATAAACTGGAGAATTATATAAAAGTTAATGTAGATACATTCGAAAACCAGTTAGAATATAATTTATTTTTAGAATTTCTATATTTTAATCATCTTAATCTAAAAGCAAATTTTTTAAATGCTTTAACTAAGTCAAATTCTGTTATTTTTGGTATAGCCGCTAGATTAAGAAAAGCAATAGAATCTTATATTCTCAATATTGATTCAAATTTTCAAGATATCCCACCATCAAAGATAAATAGTGAGTTATCAGCCATTGGGGCAATAGTTGGAGAATTACATAAAGCTCTTGTTAAATATAATGATGAAAATTATGTTAATATTTGAGGATCGCCTAACAAGCGGTTCAACGCCGAACGCTGTATCGTATTGGGTTTTGAGAAGTTTAAGAGCTTGTGAGTTCGGTTTGAAATTGTAGTCATTTGTGTAGCGCTTCGTTGCTACAATAAATAAATTTAAGGCATTTGAGTTTATGTATCACTAAGCGGCGGGTTAACCGCGAAGCCGTTAGTCAAAAGGCAAATATGTTTAAGTTGGAGACGTTATGGAAGAACATAGTAAAAGATGGATTAGTACAGTTCTAAGTGAATTAGAGAAACTTGATAATGGAAAAGGTAAGCAAATACTGGAAAATTGTGGAAGAAGTTGTTCCCATTTAATTGGATCGACTACTCAAGCAGAAGCTGTAAGAAAATTAGTTGGTGAATATGATCTTGATGAATTGTTAAAGGAATTTAAGAAAAATGTGTTTAAGGAGAGCCCACTTTATAAAAAAGGTAATCAAATAATTCTTGAACATCTTCATAAAGAATGTCCGTGTCCAATTGTTAGAGAAGTTGATGTAGAAAATTCATTTATCTGTAATTGTACTGTTGGTCATACAAAATCAGTATTTGAAGCATTACTTGGGAAGAAACTTGAAGTCTCATTGGAAAAATCCAACTTAAGAGGTGATGAACTTTGTCAACTAGCTATAAATATTCTGAATTAATTCCTTTTGTCTAACAAACGGTTCAACGCCAACCACCGTTGCGTGCTGGATTTTGAGAAGTTTAGGAGTTTTGTAGTTCGGTTTGAAATTGTAGTCATTTGTGCAGTGCTTCGTTGCTGCAGTAAATAAATTTAAGGTATTCGGTTCAGTTCGTTGTTGTATTTCTAAGCGGCGGGTTAACCGCGGAGCCGTTATAAAGCAAAGTTTGAGAATAGGTTTATGAATAGTGTTATCAGTTTGTTTTTATGCGTTGTTTTTCTGACAGTGTATATTCAAAATGCAAATGAGTATGAAATTAAAATTGTGAAAAATATTACAGTAGATGACGAATCTGGTGTGCATTTTGACTCTTCTCCAAATGAAAATGAATCTTTGTTTTCCTGGCTTGGAGGAGTTGAAAATATAAAGAAAATATTAATTTGTGTTCCATTTATTAATATTAGGAAAATTAATTTTACAGAGAAGTACATTAAAAATCGTTTTGAAAATGCGAATTGTATTAATTCTCAAAAAAACTCTTGGCATTATGCTCCATTTACAAAGGGGATTATTTATCTAAAGGACGGTAGCAAAGCTAATTTTGAAATGTATGTTTCTGGAATTTCTATTTCAAATCATTTATTTTCTAATTAGTGCGGAATTCTAAGGAATTAAACTGATTGAATTAATTAAACAATGCTTTATAACAAGCGGTTATGTTGCACAAAATAAAGAGGAAATATGTTGTATTGTGAACATTGTGAAAACGAAATAAAATCAGATGATGATTTTTGCCCAAAATGTGGTGTGCTTTATACAGAACATAACTGTGAAAAACATAGTGAGGTTGATGCTGAAGGTGTTTGTTTAGTTTGCGGAAAAATTTGTTGTAGCGAATGTGGACAGTTTGTAGGCCAAAGTTTTTTATGTGATTCGCATAGTAAAATAGAGGTTTATCAATCAATGGGGCGGGTATAAGATCGGAAGAG
>JBGRQB010000063.1:0-21030 GCA_041725875.1 Rhodothermaceae bacterium | reverse complement strand
CCTAAATATTCCCAGTGCATAATTTCTCAGCTATTTATGAAAAAATGAAACAACTTATAAAAGATGTTCAAACTCAACTATAATTTAATAATATTATTAGTTCTTAACAAATTGTAATAATTTGTAATATGTAATTATCGCCAGTTTAAAGAAAAAAATTAATATATTGTGGCTCGAAATATTCTAAACTAAGGGAAATTGATGGAAAACAGTACCGCCGGAGAAGTTAAGTATTCCGAAGATGTAAGAATCATCAAACTTGGTGATCGTGAATTTTATATCATCGGAACAGCACATATATCTAAAAAATCTGCCGATCTGGTAAGAGAAATTATTGAAAATGAAAAACCAGATACAGTTTGTGTAGAGCTTGATGAAAAAAGATTTAAAGCTCTTTCCGAGCAGAAAAAATGGGAAAGTCTTGATCTAAAAAAACTTATAAAAGAGAAACAGCTTGCAACACTTTTGATAAATATTTTGCTGGCTTCTTACCAGAAAAAAATGGGAGAAAAACTCGGAGTTGCTCCCGGTCTTGAACTTTTAGAAGCGGTTAACGTGGCAAAAGAAAATAATCATCCTATTTCGTTGTGTGACAGAGATATCAGAATTACTCTTAAACGCGCTTGGAATTCAATGTCGTTCTGGCAGAAAACTAAATTTCTTTTTTCCGGATTTGGCGGTGTAATGGATTCTGAAGAAATCTCGGAAGAAAAACTTGCTGAAATAAAGCAGAAAGATGCTTTGAACGAGCTTATGAAAGAGCTTGGCGAAGCAATGCCGGTTCTTAAAAGAGTTTTAATTGATGAGCGTGATAAATATCTGGCACAGAAAATAAAAGATTCTGACGGTAAAAAAATTGTTGCAGTTGTTGGTGCCGGACACGTAGAAGGTTTATGCGAAACATTAATCGGTGATGAAAAAGTTGATCTTGAAGAAGTGGAAGTGATTCCGCCGGCTTCTCCTCTGGTTAAAATAATCGGCTGGGGAATTCCTGCAATTATACTTGGTTCACTTGTCTGGATCGGATTACAAAAAGGTACTGAAGCTGCCGGCGACAATGCCCTTTTCTGGGTGCTTGCCAACGGAATTCCTTCGGCAATTGGCGCTTTAATAGCAATGGGACATCCGTTGACTGTTTTAGCAACATTTATTGCAGCACCAATTACGAGTCTTACTCCCGTAATAGGAGCCGGTTATGTAGCAGCTTTTGTGCAGGTTTACTTTAAACCTCCTCTGGTTAAGGAATTTCAAACTGTTTCGGATGACGTAAGAGTTGTTTCGAAATGGTGGACAAATAAATTGTTAAGGATTCTTTTGGTATTTATATTAGCAGGGCTCGGAAGTGTGTTCGGAACATACGTGGGTGCCTACGAAATTATAAGGAATCTGTTTTAAGATAACCTAAACATCGGAACAAGATGGAGTTAAGAGATTCTTTTTTCGAATGGTTCAGAAACACATTGAACTTCACTTCGAAAAAGAAAAAGCTGACTTTAGTCAGAAGCAAATGGGCGCAGGATGTAAACATTTGGCGAGACCCTGATCTGGTAAATATTTACCACGAACATACCCGGGAAGACGATACCCGGAGCATCAATGATAAAACCTGGAACGACCTTAAAATGTGGGACGTTTTTGAAAAACTTGACAGAACTGTCAGTACCGCCGGTCGGCAGGTTTTATTCGACAAGCTTAAAACTTACAAAGATGAAAATTGTAGCGATGACTCTTTCTTTGAACTCGTAAAGTTATTTAGAAAAGATACGAGCTTCAGAGAAGAAATTCAGTTACAATTGATGAGTCTGGAAACAACTCAAAGTTATTTTTTACCTGTAATTCTTCAAGATGATGAGGAAAGGAAAATTTCTTGTCCTTTTATTTATCATTTTCTGGGATATGCGGCGTTTATTATTCCTTTGCTGATTTTTGTAAAGCCTTATTTTTTCTTTTGGTTAATCGGACTGGTTATAATCAACATCAGTATCAATTTCTATTTTACCAAAAAGATTTACAGAAATTTTTCAACTTATTACTACCTTGCGGTAATGGCAAACATCACTTTGAATCTTCAAAAGAAGGTGAATTTGCCGGATCATCCGTTATTTAATTATGTTAAATCTTCCGAGAATTTGTGTAAAAAAATCAAAAGAAGAATGGGGAATATACTTACTGACAGATCTGCCATGAGTGAAGCTGAACAGGCTGTTTATGAGTATATGAATATGATTGGTCTGTATGATTTGCGAATATTTCTGAAAGCAAACGAGTTACTGAAGGAGTATAATTTTGAGCTAAACAAACTTTTTAAAACACTTGGCGAAATTGATTCTTCAATTTCTGTGGCCTCTTATATTGAACAACACCAAAATTGTTGCAGACCCAAATTTAACAGTTACAACAACATCAAAATTGACAATATGATCCACCCTCTTGTGGAAAATGCGGTTCCAAATTCAATTGATCTGGAAAATCATTCCCTGCTTATTACAGGATCAAACATGTCTGGTAAAACCACCTTTATCAAAACAGTCGGGGTGAATTTTATTCTTGCTCAAACAGTTGGCTTTATGCTGGCTGAAAAAGCTGATATACCAAGATTGAAAATTTTGTCTTCCATCAAAATTGAAGATAATCTGGATCAGGGGAAAAGCTATTATCAGGCAGAAGTTGATGAGTTACTGGCATTTCTAAACAAAGAAGATCAGATTAATCAGTATCTCTTTTTGATTGATGAAATTTATAGGGGAACCAACACAGTTGAAAGAATTTCAGCTTCAACAGCGGTCCTTAAATATCTGAGTAACTCTAATTTAACATTTGTAACAACTCACGACATTGAATTGCAGACATTGCTTGGTGAAAAATATGAAATGAAACATTTCAGCGAGTGTGTTGACGGAAACAGATTTTATTTTGATTATAAAATTAAAGACGGACCTTGTAAGACAAGAAATGCAATTAAGCTGCTTGAACTTTCGGGATACCCTCAACAGGTTGTTACAAACGCTTACAGACTTGCAGAGAATTTCAGGAATTGAAATAAATTCCCTGTCGGGTTTTCCTTTTTTGAAACTGTTGTTCAACAAGTTTTATTATATCGGTTGCTCTTAATCCTCCCCATTTAGGAGCAACAAGATATTTTGGAGGAACTTCATTAATAAATCTTTCAACTGCTATTTCAGGATTCAGATGTTCAAGGAAATCAACAACTAATTCTACATATTCTTCTACTGAATATAATTTTATTTTGTTTTTCTCATAATTCTTTGCTAAAGCAGTTCCTTCCAAAATTTGAAGCTGATGTAATTTTATACTCTCAATTTTATGTTTTGAAATAATTTTTGAATTAGAAATAATTTCCTCTTTGCTGTCAAGTGGCAATCCTAAAATAAAATGAACTCCGACGGGCAGATTAACATCTGCTGTTTTCTTTATTGCTTCCAACGATTCCTGTGCGGTATGTCCCCTGTTGCAAAACTCCAGGGCTTTATCGTTGAAAGTCTCAACACCATATTCAATTTTAATGTATCTGGTTTTGCTTATGAATTTAAGGTAATCTAAAATTTCATCATTTATGCAGTCAGGACGAGTTCCAATTACAATTCCGATAAATCTATCGTCATTAATAAAAGGATCATATATTTTTTTCAGTTCATTCAGAGGAGCGTTTGTGTTTGTATAAGCCTGAAAATAGGCAAGATATTTATCTGTTCTATATTTTTTTGAAAAGAAGCTTATTCCCTTTTCAATTTGATTTTCTATCTCTTTTTCAGTTGAAGAATAAAAAGGAATGAATGCGTTATTGTTGCAAAATGAACATCCGCCAAAACCTTTTTCTCCTGTTCTGTTAGGGCAATCAAAGCCGGCGTTTATTGCAATTTTCTGTATTCGTTTGTGATGTTTTTCAAATTCAAAATTAAATTTTTTGTAACACATTTTTATCTTTCTAATTCTGATAAATCGATCTCAAGACTTTTTTGATATTCAAGTCCCTCAATATTTTTAACAGCATCAAACTTTTTGATCATCGGGATATTCAATTCTTTTAGAGTTTTACAAAAATGACATAAAGCTATTCCCATATCAATTTTTTGTAAGTCAATTCCTGGTACAATTTTACTGTAGCCTTTTGTACGCTGCATATAAAAGTGAAAAATATTATTCTCAATTTCAATGCGCCAGGGTTGTTTATTTGAGGCTGAGGGTGCCAGACGAACCATTTGTATTAACTGATTTAATACTTTTGAGTCAGCCAGTTTTTCTTTTGGAGTGTTGACTAAAATTTTGTCTGTCGGAATTC
This sequence comes from Rhodothermaceae bacterium, assembly GCA_041725875.1. Taxonomy (GTDB): domain Bacteria; phylum Bacteroidota; class Ignavibacteria; order Ignavibacteriales; family Melioribacteraceae; genus JBGRQB01. Next base: position 16,730 of record JBGRQB010000063.1, on the reverse strand, counting down.
TGTTTTCAGCTTTTGCAAATCCTCTTATCACTTTTTCTCGAAGTGTTTTTCTTTTTCTTGCAAATCCGACAGGTGTAATGGCAGGGATGAAATATTTGTTTTCATCAAGAATATTTTTTGTGAGATTAGATCTGTTAAATGTACCGCCAAGCCAGCAAGTACCAATACCAAGATGCGCACAATAAAGAATTACATTTTCAATTACATAACCAATGTCGAGCCAGTTAAAATTTTCTTTCTCGGCATAAAAAAGTAAATACTTTTTTGCTCCTGAAATAAAACCATAAGTACCTAGTTTTGTTTTGGAAGTATCAAGATCAACAATCTGGTATCTAAGTTTTGTTCCGCAAGGTCCCTGACAATTAGCAGAAAAGAAATTAATAATATTTTGAATAATTTGATCCGGAATCACTTCATCTGAATAGGTTCTTACAGATTTTCTTTTCTTTATTGTATTTGAAACAGGATAATTCATTAGTGATCAAAATTAATTATTATAATTGTCATATCATCGTGCTGTTTGGCATAACCACGAAATCTGTTGGTATGTTTTATCAAAAGATTTAATAATTCTTCCGAATTACAGCCGGCAAAAATCTGAACAATATGAGTAAACTTTTCTACTCCAAATTCTTCTTTTTTACGATTTTTTGTTTCAGTAAATCCATCGGTATATGTTACCAGCAAATCTCCTGGTTCGTAGTTGATTTTCTGTTCTTGCAATGTTGATTCAAAAATCGATTCGCGCGTTAAACCAATAGCCATACCATTTGGATTTAACTCAATTATTTCACCATTTTGCTTTCTTAAAATAATCGGATTGTGTCCGGCGCTGCAGAAAGTAAGAGTTTTTTCAACTACATTTATTTTTCCAAGAGCTACTGTAACAAAGTTACCTTTGGGGACATTTTCAATAAACAATTTATTGAGATTTATCAAAATTTCTTTTGGTTCTTTATAAACTTTAAACAAGGTTTTTATAAAACCTTTTACAATCGTCATAATAAACGCTGCTTTTGTTCCCTTGCCTGAAACATCGCCTATTACAAAACTAAATTCCGATTCTGAAATTTCGTGGAAATCGTAGTAATCGCCACCGACTTCAATTGCAGGCTTACATATTGCAGAAATATCCAGCCCGTCAAACTCAGGCATTTTTTTTGGAAGAAAAGAATTTTGCACATCACGTGCGGAATTGATTTCCTCAATCAGTCTTTCCCTTTCCGAAATTGATCTGGCATAATGAGGTGCAAAGATAAGCGGGTTCTTAATTTTGTCTTTTGAAAAAAGTGTGGTGATTGAAAACACCAAAAATAAAAATGTAACAAAAGCGAAAATGAGTCCGCCATTTAAGAATCCGAAACTTCCCATATTGTAAAAGGCTACAACATTATAAAGCATCAGATTTACAAACAAAGCAATTACAATTGTCATTAAATCAGATTTCAAAAACAGGAAGAGAAAAAGCAATGAAACTACAACAAACATAATGATGCTTGTAATTACATTTGCCTCAACGCCAAATCGGAAAGCTCCGAAAATACAGGCTGAGACTACTACAATTCCAACTTCTGAATTTATTTTTTTTGCCAACAGAGATGGTATTAATCCGACAAAAGGAACTGCGAGTCCGGCAGAAAGCAGCAACGAACTTGAGGTCAGTTTTAACAAAGGAAAATCGGAAGAAAAATATGTCAGATCAAAAAGATTATTTGTCATTGAAAAATTACCAAACATCAGCATCACATAACTTACCAGAGCCTGAATTCCGGTAAAGAAAAATCCGGCAGAAATACCTAAAAGAATATTTTTGCCAAGAAGCGAATGAGTAAAATGTCCGTTAACCATCAGATCAAAGCTACTGAGTTTGTCTGTCCATTTCTCTCTGATAAGAGTTTCTGTTATTGACCAGGTAACAAACATTGCTCCGCCAACCAGAATTGCAGAGAGAACAGCATTTATGATTTTAAACATAAAATCGGTGTTTCCGTTTGAACCCCAGAGAATAAATGAGGACATCAGAGCAACAAAAGCTCCAACATACAAAGCATGTATAAAACCAATTTCACCTGAACGCACTCTTTTGAATAATGTTACCAATCCGATTATAATTGTTACAAACACAATTAAAACTCTGAGAATGATATTTATTTTCATCATTTCTGTATCTGATTTAAGTGCATTTCCAATTGGTAAGTCAGATTCAAAAAGCTCAAGGTTTCCTTTTTTGAAAACCACAATAATTTTTACATCATTGTTCAGGAATTCATTTTTATAAAGGTATTCAATTTCAATTTCATCTTTTTCAACAACATCTTTTCTGTATGTTCCGCCATTGGCGCTGTAAGAATCTGCGTTATTGATTTTCACTCTGCTGAACACAGCTCCGGAAAATACTGAGCGGCTTACTAGACTGTCAGCCTCCTCTTTTATTTCATCAAAACTGAGATTTTCCGCTTCAACAGAATCTGTAAGAGTTCGGTAAAAATTTAAGAGTCTTCCCTTTGTATCATACGAAATTTCAATACTCTGCTTGGGCATTCCCGGTTCATAGGGCCTGTAAAAAATCTTCCAGTAAAAAATAGGCAGATTTTCTCTGCAAATTTCTCCGGCTTTTTCTATTCCGTGTTTAAGCTGAAGATTGTCGAGTAATTTTGTGTTTTCACGAAAATTTATTATAAATTCATCATCTATTGCGTAAATATTCCTGTCTCTGAGAAACTCTTCGGTTTTCTCGGAAATTCTGTTTTTACCGACTTCCAGTTTGATTCCCGCAAGAGGGTTTGTTTTTTCGTATAAGCCGACTGAAAGAATTAATCCCAGAAAAAGCAGTGTTAAGGAAATAAAAAGGAATTTTTTGTTATTCATCTATAAATCTGTAATGAGTCTAATTTAACAGGGTGTAATATATTATTATTAATACTAAATCACCAGTTTTTACATACTATTGCTTGATTTTATTCACTATTAAAAATAGTTTTGTTGTTTAACTTTTACAGAAAAGGTAAAATTGAGTAAAGAAGTAAAAAACGAAAAAAATGTGACTGTAAATCGTAAGGCGCGATTTGAATATCATATACTTCAAACCTACGAGGCCGGACTGGTTCTTGTTGGAACCGAAGTTAAAGCTTTACGACAAAACAAAGCAAACCTGACAGATGCTTATGCAGCTATCAGAGACGGTGAAGTTTGGCTGTTAAATGCTCATATAGGTGTTTATGATTTTGGAAACATAAATAATCACGAACCTTTAAGAGAGCGAAAACTACTTTTGAATTTCAAAGAAATTAAAAAGTTAAAAAATCAGGTAAATGAAAAAGGTAATACCTTAATTCCTTTGAGAATCTATTTTACAAAAGGAAAAGCAAAACTTGAACTGGCAGTTGCAAAAGGTAAAAAAATGTTTGATAAGCGTGAAGATATTAAGAAAAAAGATCAGAAGCGCGACCTTGAAAGATCAGTAAGATATTAAAATCGGAGAAATAAATTGAGTAATCTATTCCCATCAGTTAACGAGCAAATGGATATTATCCGAAGAGGTACTTCGGAAATAATTCCTGAAGAAGAATTAGTAAAAAAACTGGAAACCTCTCTTAAAGAGAAAAAACCGTTAAACATTAAACTTGGCTGCGATCCTACTCGTCCCGATCTTCATTTGGGTCACTCTGTTGTAATCAGAAAGCTGGCTCAGTTTCAGCAAATGGGTCATCAGGCAATTCTGATTGTTGGTGATTTCACTGCTATGATTGGTGATCCGACGGGCAGAAATTCAACCAGACCACCATTAACGTACGAAGAAAGTATGCAAAACGCGCAGTCTTACGTTGATCAGGCAGGAAAAATTCTTGATCAGGAAAAAACCAAAATAGTTTATAACTCCGAGTGGCTCGGTAAAATGAAATTTGAAGATGTAATTAAACTTTCTTCAAAATATACTGTTGCCCGAATGCTTGAAAGAGATGATTTCACTAAAAGATATAAAGGCGGTGTACCAATAAGTATGCACGAAATTTTATATCCGCTTGCACAGGCAATGGATTCTGTTGCAATTAAAAGTGATGTTGAGTTAGGCGGAACCGATCAGAAATTTAATCTGCTTGTTGGTCGTGACATTCAGCGCGAACATGGAATGGAACCGCAAGTCATTATCACAATGCCAATTCTTGTTGGTACCGACGGAACAGAAAAAATGAGTAAATCTTACGATAACTATATTGGTCTGGACGAACACCCAAATGATATGTTTGGTAAAACATTATCAATTCCTGACGAACAGATCTACAACTACTATGAAATGGCAACTGATATTACCAATGACGAACTGGTACAAATAAAATCAGATCTTGAAACAAAAAATCCACGCGATATAAAACGTGCTTTGGGCAGAAAATTTGTTGAAATGTACTTCAGCAAAGAAGCTGCAGAAGAAGCTGAAAAACATTTTGATAACGTATTTGTTAAAAAAGGAATTCCTGAAGACATCCCTGAATTTTCAATTGGTTCTGAAGAAATGGGAATTTTACAGCTAATCACCAAAGTAAACTTTGCTCCTTCAAACGGAGAAGCAAGAAGACTTGTACAACAAGGTGGTGTTTCACTGAATAATGAAAAAGTGACAGATGCAAAAGCAGTTGTAAAAATAACCGAAGAAACTATTTTGAAGGTTGGAAAACGAAAATTTGTGAAGTTAATTCCATAAAAAGAAAAAGCCCCGATATTCGGGGCTTTTTTTTAATCTCCTACTCCGACAAGAGCAGCTTTCTCATCAGATTTCAAAACTTTATCCAGATCAAGAAGAATTAATAATCTGTCTTCCAATTTACCAACCGCAGTGATGTAATCGGAATCTATACCAGCCACAACAGCTGGTGGAGCTTCTGTAATATTTCTTGGTATTCTCAATACCTCACTTACTTCATCAACAATAAACCCAACTATTTTGCCATCAATTTCAACCACAACAATACGTGTCTTACTATCACTCTCTTTTTTCTCCATATTTAATCTGCTTCTCAGATCAATAATCGGAATAACTTTTCCTCTTAAGTTAACAACACCCTCTACAAATGAAGGAGCATTAGGAACTTTGGTAATAGATAACATTCTGTTGATTTCCTGAACTTTAAGAATCTCAACACCAAACTCTTCTTCACCAATTTTAAAACTTACCAATTGGAGTATTTCATCTGTAACTTCTTGTTTTTTTTCGTCAAGAGTAGCCATACAAGACCTCAATTAATTATGATAATAAATTCATTATCGGTATTATAATAATAATTTTAATTAAAATTTTAATTAAAATGAGCAGAACCGCAATTTTAGAACAAATACTTAAAGAATAATTTGAATACTCCGATGATTAAATATATTTTTCAATACTTTATTTTGTTTTATTACATATATTTGTTTTAATTAATTATATTATTATCTTATTTTTCTGTTGAACTTATATAATTGTTGATAAATTTCAGAGGATCTAGAATGCAATTCAATAAAAAAGACAATGAACGGATTTTGAATAAACTTGTTGAATTAAAAAATGTTTTCTTACTTGGTGAAAAAATTGTACCTATGATCCAAAGTTTGACTACTTTTATGGAAGAAATAGTTCCCCTACTAAACAACGTTAATCTGTCGATTAATGAAAGTAATCAAAAAATGCCGATTGCAAAAAACCAGATTGAAAATGTAACTGCGGCTACTGAACTTGCAACAACTGAAATTCTTGATACAATTGACGCTTCCGGACAAATACTCGAAGATATTGCAAATGTTTGTATAAAACTTGGAGAAGTTTCCAATTCAAGTACAGGTAAATATAAAAAACTTGAAGAGATGTTAGCCGGAAATGAAGACGCCCTTTCTCTGGTTAAGGAAATCCAAAAAGAAAACAGCATCACCGAAAATGTTGAATCATTAAATGAAAAAGTTAATGATCTTAACGATAAAAACTTTCAAATGACAATGTCTCTGCAGGTGCAGGACATTACCTCACAGCAGCTTGCAGCTGTTAATCACCTTATCAACCAGGTTCAAGATAAATTAGAATTATTAATCGATGATATCGATAACTCTCATATCAGCAACCAAATTAATGACATCAAAGCAAATGGCTCTGAGAAAATTGATGATAAAGAACTTGATTTCAACTCTGAAGCATCCTTTGCTCACGATGACAGACAAAATAAAGCCGATGAGATTGTTGATGAACATAATTCTAATGAAAGAGCTTCGCAAGACGAGATTGACAAACTTTTTGGTAACTTATAACCTTTAATGAATCACAAAATAAAATGTTATCCTGAAGATAAATCCGGCTTACTGCCTTGGAATGCGGCTGACGAATATCTGGTTGAACAGTTTAATCAACTCGACGTTAAAAATCCTGTACCATTGCTTATTAACGATTCTAACGGGTATTTAGCAGTTACTCTTAATAATCTTTCGCCTGTAGTTTATTCCGATTCATTTATTAATCTGAACTCTGTTAAATCAAATTGCAAAAACAACAGCTGCATTGATAATGTAAAGTTAATTTCAGATTTAGCAACTCTTGATTCAGAGAGAAAGTTTGATGTAGTATTATTAAAACTTCCTAAATCTGTTAACTATCTGAAATTTATTCTTGATCAGATTAAGCCTTTTGTTACTGAAAAAACTATCCTAATTTCTGCGGGAATGACAAAACACATTTCTGAAAACACTCGTGATATTCTCACTCAGGAATTTGGATCAACAGATATTACAAGAGTTTATAAGAAGTCAATTGCTTTTATTTCCAGGTATGAAATAACCAAAAGAGTCCCGGAAAATTCATTTTCAGTCCTTACAAAAGAACCTGAATTTGATATGGAGTTTCTTTCTCTGCCAAATGTTTTTTCTTTAAACAAACTCGATAACGGTACAAGATTATTAATTAAAAATTTAGAAAATCTTAGCGGGACTGTTGTCGATTTAGGCTGTGGCGCCGGTCCAATTGCTCTTTTCTGTAAAAAGAATTTTCCGTTAATTGAAAAAATGGTGCTGGCAGATGAATCACAACAGGCTATAGCTTCTGCTAAAAAGAATTTTGAAAATAGTAATTTTGATGCCGAATTTATTTGGAGTGATGGTTTATCAGGACTTAAAAAAGAATCTGTTGATTTTGTGGTTTCCAATCCTCCTTTTCATAGTGAGACAAGCGTTAATATGCAGACAGGCTTGAGGTTGTTTAAACAAGTTGCCGATGTACTTAAAAAGAAAGGTGCGTTCATACTTGTTTTTAATAAAACTTTAAGCTACGAACCGCACCTGAAAAAACTTTTCAGCAGAGTTGAAAAAATTGATAAAGATAATCGTTTTTTCATCTACCGATGTATTAAATAATTAATTTGCGCTTTTATAATCCTGCACAAAATCTTCCAGCAATTTATCCAGTTCAAAATAATAGTTAGAAATTAAACTATCTTTCTCTGAAACAAAAACATTGTTTTTCGTCCAAGTAGTTGCCGAGTAATGCATAATTCTGACATTTCTGGTTAACTGAACATCCTGAACAAAACGCACACTTATATTACAAGCAACTTTGTTTGTTATTGTATCCTGACAAGTTACTGTGTGTACATCCAGACTTGGGCCTCCGGGTAAATCACCGGCTTCATCAAAAGTGACAGGTGTAAGACCCGATGTAGTGAGTTTGTTATCAATATAATTTATAAGTGTATCGCTGGCAAAGCTTTTTGCAAGCATTGTATCAGATTTTGCAATCTCAATATCCCAGACAAAAACACCAAACTTGTCAGCTTTCTTTAATGCTTTCAACTGAAACTTTTTAAAGTCATTTGCATTCAACTGAGCTGATGCAATTGTGGAAAAAATTCCGATAAATAGTAAAACCTTAATAATGCTTTTGATCATAAATTACTGCTTCTCTTTGTTCTCAGACTTAACTGGTTTATTTGGATTACTCTTCGGTTTTCCCGAAGGTCTGTTACCTGTTCTTTTTGGTCTTGGTTTTCCTGCAGGTTTACCCTTTTCATCTTTTTTCTGATTATTTGGTTTTCCTTTTGGAGCAGGTTTTTTCCCGTCATTTTTTTTGTTATCGGATGATGATGTTTTTTTGTAATTCTTTCTTTGTCCGTAATGACGTCTGTTATTATTATTTCTGCTTTTGTAATTTTTCTTTGCAGGTTTCTTTTCTTCTGCTTTTCTTACAGGTGCAGGAGGTTCTTCCAGTAAGCTGTCATCAGGATGATCGCAATCAAGTTTTGCTTTCAAATATTCTTCAATGGCAGGAATGTTAAATGAATCTTCTTCACATGCAAATCCAACTGATATTCCTGAAGCTCCTGCTCGTCCGGTTCTGCCGATTCTGTGAACATAATCTTCCGGATTTGAAGGAAGTGAATAATTGATAACGTGACTTACAGAATCGATATGTATTCCTCTGCCGGCAACATCTGTTGCAACAAGAACGTTAATTTTTCCTGATTTGAAATCCTCAAGAGTTTTTACTCTCTCCTTCTGATCAATATCACCGGAAAGCTGTAAAGCTTCTATTCCATTGCCGTAAAGCTTTTCAAAAACAAGTTTTGCTTCATCTCTCCTGTTACAGAAAACAATAACTCTCTCAAGTTTATTTTTCTTAATTGTGTTATAAAGAAGAGCATATTTTTCTTCAGTGGTAACAATATATATTTTCTGATCAACTGTCTCAGCAGCAACATTTTCTGGTTTGATTAAAACTCGAACGCTCTCTTTAGTCCAGGAGTTTGATAATCTTTCAACATCGCCCGACATAGTAGCACTAAAGAAGAGAGTCTGGCGTTTATCTTTAAACGGAGTACTTTTAACAATTGAGCGCACATCAGGGATAAAGCCCATATCGAGCATTCTGTCGGCCTCATCAATTACCAAAATTTCAACAGATGAAAGATGAACATCTCCGTTTTTCTTGAAATCGATTAATCTTCCGGGAGTTGCAACAATAACATCTACAACCTGACTGTTTAATTTGTTCTTCTGTTTTTTATAATCCATTCCGCCAAAGATTGACAAAATTTTAATCTGAGGATTATATTTCAGTAACTCTCTGGCATCCTTTTCAATCTGCATTACAAGCTCGCGGGTCGGGGCTAAAATTAAAGCTCTCGGATACCCGGCTTTTCTTTTTGAAATTTTTCTTCTGATAATATGTGAGAAGATATTCAGCAAAAATGTTGCTGTTTTTCCGGTACCTGTCTGAGCCTGACCAATTCCGTCTTTGCCTCTTAAAACCTTTGGAAGCAACTGTGCTTGGATAGGCGTACAATATTTAAATCCTAAATCTGCAATTGCGTGCATTAAACTGCCCGGCAGATTTATATCGTGAAAACGTGTTTCACCTTCTTTTTCCGGTACCTGATATTGATCAATTGTCCATTCAACTTTTTTCGGCTTCGGCTTTGATTCCTGCTTATTTTCAGTTACAGGCTGCTGTTTTTTTCTGTTAGTTTTTTCTGGCCTTGCCGCAGGTTTATTTGTCTTTTCTTTAACTTTCTCAGGTTTCGGCTTTTTATTTCCCTCAAGCGCCTGATCGCTATCAAGAGACAAAATCTCTTCTAGTGTAGGAATTCTTTCTTCTTTTTTTTCAGGACGTTTCTTCACAGGGCGGTCATTTTTTCTGAATATTGCCCCGATTTTATCAAATATTTTATTTATCACACTTCACCTTTCGTGGGTTAAACTTTTATAATTATAAGGATATGTTATACCAATACCCGTTTTACACGCTAACTTTCAAAACAAAATGCAAAATTAATATATATATATGGAAATACCAAATAAGTCAGTTTATTTTATTAAGTAAAATCGAGCAAATATTTTTTTATTTTAGTTAATATTTATTTTTAAACAAATTTACTTTATTACGCTAAAACGAAGTCTTTTGTACAGAAAATAATTTATCTGTATATTTTATACTATAAAATAAATTTTTAGGTGTGTGATGAGCAATTTGGAACAACATTTTCTGAAATTCAGAAAAAACATAATAGGAATAGATCAGAAGTTCTGTTCTCCTTATGGCGAACACAGAATTTTATATGCCGATTGGGTTGCAAGCGGCAGATTATATGGACCCATTGAAGAAAAAGTAGCCAAAACTTTTGGTCCTTTTGTGGCAAATACTCATACTGAAACCAGTATGACAGGTACTACAATGACAAAAGCATATCATAAGGCACAGTCATTAATTAAAGAACACGTAAATGCGGGTCCCAAAGACGTAATTATAACTGCTGGTTTTGGAATGACAACTGTTGTGTGTAAATTCCAGCGAATTTTAGGATTAAAAGTTCCTGAGCAGTTGAAAAAATATGCGTCTATTCCAAAAGAAGACAGACCAGTCGTATTTATAACACATATGGAACATCATTCAAATCAGACTTCCTGGCTTGAAACAATTTGTGATGTTGTTGTTATTGAACCTGATAATGACGGAATGATTAATCTTGATTCTTTTAGAGAAGAAATTAAAAAATATTCCGACAGAAAATTAAAAATAGGTTCTTTCAGCGCCTGTTCAAATGTATCCGGAATTATTACTCCATATCACCAATTAGCAAAAATTATGCACGAAAACGGCGGAGTTTGTTTTGTAGATTTTGCTGCTTCTGCTCCTTATGTGGATATTAATATGCACCCAGAAGATCCGATGGAAAAACTGGATGCGATTTTCTTTTCACCGCATAAATTTTTGGGCGGACCCGGAACATCCGGAGTGTTAATTTTTGATTCAAAACTTTACAACCGTTCTGTACCGGATCATCCGGGCGGCGGTACTGTTGACTGGACAAACCCCTGGGGTGATCATAAATTTATAAATGATATTGAAACACGAGAAGATGGCGGAACTCCCGGATTTTTACAGGCAATTAAAACAGCTTTGTGTATTAGTCTGAAAAACCAAATGGGAACCGAGAATATCATAAAACGTGAAGAAGAATTATTAAAATACGCTTTTGAACGTTTTGACAAACTGCCAAGTGTACATCTTCTTGCATCAAATGAAAGAGAGAGACTCGGAACAATCTCCTTTTACGTAGAAAATGTGCATTATAACCTTATGGTTAAGCTGCTTAACGATAAATTTGGTATTCAGGTAAGAGGCGGATGCTCTTGCGCAGGAACTTACGGTCATTACCTGCTTCATGTAGATCCAACCAGATCAAAAAGAATTACAGATAAAATTAATCAGGGTAATTTGTCAGATAAACCGGGATGGATCAGATTGTCGCTGCATCCTACAATGACTGACGAAGAACTGGTTACTATTATGGATGGAATTGAGGAAACCGTTAACAATGTTGAAGAATGGAATAAAGATTATACTTATTCCCCTGAAACAAATGAGTTTTACCACAAAGATGACAATAGAAAATATACTTGTCTGAACGGATGGTTTGAACTTTAACGGTTTTCCGGTGTATATATAAATGAAGAAGCCTCTGAAAACAGAGGCTTTTTTTATTAATCGTCGTAACTCACAAGCGAATAAATATCGTGATTTCCCAGTTTTTCTCTTCCTTTTAGGAACGAAAGTTCTATCAAAAACGAAATTTGAACTATTTCAGCACCAATTTTCTCAACCAGTTTGCAGGCAGCTTCCATTGTTCCGCCTGTTGCAAGAAGATCGTCGTGCAACAAAATTTTATCTCCCGGTTGAATTGCATCTTTATGGATTTCAATTTTATCTTCACCATATTCAAGTAAATATGTTTCAGAAATTGTAGGCGCAGGCAGTTTGCCCGGTTTTCTTACAGGAATAAATCCTGCATCAAGCTTTATAGCAAGAGCGCCACCTAAAATAAATCCTCTGGATTCTATTCCAATAACCTTATTTATCCCTTTATCTTTAGCTGCTTCATATAATCTATCGAGTGCCAGTGCCATTCCCTCGGGATCTTTTAACAAAGTTGTTATATCTTTGAAATTAATTCCCGGAATTGGAAAATCAGGTACATTTCTTATTAACTTTTTCAAATCAGTGTTCATTTTGTATCCAGTAATTATTATGAATTCACAACAGGCGTTAAGATAAAGATATCCGTTTAAATCTACAAAGATTATCTTAAATAAGACTCATTATCTCCGATAATATAATGAACTTTAAACAAGGAGAAAGAATGTATACTGCCGAACAGATAATAAGTGAGAAGAAATCTTCTTTGATTTGTGTTGATTCCGAATCTACTATTGCCGAAGCAATTAAAATGATGAACAACAATAAAATAGGTGCAATTGTAGTAAAAACCTCTGGTAAAATAGCCGGAATTTGGACGGAAAGAGATTTGATTAAAAATCTGGCCGAAAATTCTTTTGATGTAAACACAGCCCAAATTGGTGATTATATGACAAAAGAATTGATAATTGCCTCTCACGATTTTTCAGTATATAAACTGCTCGATATCTTTCTTGGAAAAAGACTGAGACATTTGTTTATTGAAAAAAATGGTGAGATTATTGGACTTTTATCACAGGGTGATGTAACAAAAGCAAGCTTGAATGAAAAAACAAAAGAACTGAATGAGCTAAACAAAGCCTACAAATGGGATTATTACGAAACGTGGAAATTTAACCGCAATCAATAAAATTATGTGATTATACAGGTTTACTGGAATAATATTCTTCTAAAAACACCTGATATTCCAGTAGCCTTTTTTCCACTTCTTCAAAAGTGTAATACTTCATCATATCAGACCTTACAGAAGAAGCCTTGTACAAACCTTTAAGATAACCTGAATAAAACTTTCTGAACTCAATTACGGCTCTTCTCTCCCCTTTTAACTCAACAGATAATTTCAGATGACGAACTGCAAGTGCAATTTTTTCTGAAAAAGAAATTTCCGATGTAATTTTTCCGTTTTCCAGATATTCTTTTATTTCCTTAAAAATCCAGGGATATTGAATTGCTCCGCGTGCAATCATAATTCCATCTGCGGGAGTCTCTTCAAAAGCTCTTTTTGCATCATCAAAAGTCATAATTCCGCCGTTCAGCACAACCGGAATATTGATTTTGTTTTTCACTTTTTCAATATAACTCCAGTCAGCATCACCGCTGTGTCCCTGAGATTTGGTTCTGCAATGAATTGTAATTGCCTGAGCGCCAACATCTTCAATACGCTGAGCAATTTCAACAATGTTGATTGAGTTAAAATCCCAGCCCAGACGCGTTTTTACTGTAACCGGCACATCTTCTACGGCTTTAACAATATCACCAACCATCTGCTGAAGATATTCAGGATCTTTCATTAGAGCGGCTCCGGAGCCTCTTCCAGCCACCTTTTTAACCCAGCATCCGGCATTTATATCAATGATATCAGGATTTTCTTCTTCGGCTATTTTGGCAGCCCTTACCATACTTTCTATATTATCGCCGTAAATCTGAATTCCGGCAGGTCTTTCATCTTTGGATAATCTTAGTTTTTTATGAGTTTTTTCATCTGCTCTTACAAGTCCTTCACAATTCACAAACTCTGTATAAACAATATCAGCTCCTAATTCCTTACAAAGTCTTCTGTAAGTTAAATCAGTAATATCTTCCATCGGGGCTAAAAGCAGAGCTTTATCTATTTCAATCTTTCCAATCTTTAGCATTTTTTTAATCTTTCTCTACAAACAATAAATTTTTACTGATCGCTAATATAGTTAATAAAATCGTAACAAATACAAACACTCCGCCTGTTAAAAACGGGAATTCCATTCCCAGATAATCAAATGTTAATCCGCCCCAAACAGGACCAATAACTCTTGCCAGCGAAGCCATAGATTGATTAACACTTAAAATTGCTCCCTGTTCATTTTCCGGCGAAAGTTTGGAAATCATACTAAATGAAACCGGCTGAATTATGCCTGAACCAATGTGCATAACCATCATTACAATTGCCAATCCCCAAAAATTACCTGAATACGGAATCATTGTAAGAGTTACACCTAAAATAATCAGACTCCCCATAAAGAGAAGTTTTTCTGAAAATATGTTTGTTAAATGTTTTAACAGGAACATCTGAACAATTGAAAATGAAATTCCCATCAGAGCAAACTGATAGCCTATTTCCCTTTCTGTAAGTCCATACTTTCTGTAAGCAATAAGGTTAAACGTTCCATATATATTGGAAATTGAAAAGACTGCAACAAAAAGCAGAATGATCAATAATCCCACAAATTTCATTTTAAAAGCTTTTTTGAAAAGCTCAACATCAACTACACTAAAACTTATTTTTGCAGCTTTATTTTTCTCTTTCAGAGATTCAGGTAAAAATAGAACTGCAAACAAAAATGCCAATAGCGAAAATCCGGCACTGAACAATCCGATATAAATATAACCCAGATCAGCCATTAAACCGCCGAGGAGCGGACCAAAAACAAACCCCAATCCAAAAGCAGCGCCAATTAATCCCATTCCAAATGCGCGGTCTTCTTCGGTTGTTACATCAGCAATATAGGCCTGGGCAGCGCCAATGTTACTTCCTCCTATTCCGGCAAGCATACGTGCTGTAAAGAGAAGTAAAAAGTTTACAGAAAAACTAAACAGCACATAGGAAGCAGCTGTTACAAGAAGTGAATATGCAATTATCTTTTTCCTTCCGTATCTGTCAGATAATTTTCCAAGAAGCGGATTAAAAACAAACTGCATAAGTGAATAGACAGCTATAATAATTCCTATACCTGTATCGGAGATCCCAAGTTCGTTACTGGCAAAAGTAGGAAGAATCGGAATTACAATTCCAAAACCCATTAAATCGATAAAAACTGTTATAAAAACTATAACCAACGGGGTTTTCTTTTTCATAAGCTATCTGGCTTTTTTAATATTTGCTGAATATCTTTTTAATATTCGTTCGGTATCTCTAAGCGATCTGGCCATTGAGTCTCTGTCAGCCCGCGTAAGAAATTTTATCTTTTTGTTATCAAGAAATCTTTCTGTCGGTAAAATATAATATTCTCTTTTTCCTTTATCCAATCCTTTAAAAACCCAGGTGGGAAGATAAGAGAAAGATTTTATTTCCATATTATCTTTCGAATGATTTTTACTAATATTAAACTGCAAAATCATTCCTGCATCAGAATAACGCCATCTCTGGTTAGATATAAAATTACCAAGTGAATAAGTTGCAAAACTCCATTCCAGTTTAGAATTTTTATTTCTAAAAATCTTTACCGGCTGAAGCACGTGAGGATGACTTGCAAAAATAATATCGGCTCCATATTCAAAAGATTTCTTCACAATCTCTTTCTGAAACTTTGACGGATAAGTAGAATATTCGTAACCAAAATGATAATACAAGATGACCAGATCGGGATTAAGTTTTTTTACCTTCCAGATATCTTGTTTTATTTTTGATGTATCAATTACATTTACCGAATATTTATACTTCTCAGGAACTCTGAATCCGTTTGTTCCGTAACTGTAAGAAAGAAGTGAAAACCGGATACCGTTTTTATTATAAATTCTTACTGAATCAGCATCCTTTGCAGAAGAAAATGTACCGGAATATTCAAGATTGTTTTTCTTTATAACTTCAATAGTTCGTTTTAATCCAAACTGTCTCTTATCGTAACAATGATTATTTGCCGTAACTAAAATATCAAACCCGGCATATTTAAGTGAAGAAACAAATTCGTCTGGCGAATTAAAAACAGGATAACCTCTGTAGCCTAAACTGTCACCCGCTGTTACGGTTTCGAGATTTCCAATTACAACATCGGTTGTATCAAAAATTGGTTTTACATATTTGAAAACATTATTAAAATTATAAGAACCATTTTCTGTTTTTGCATAATTATATTGTGTGGAATGACACATCAAATCGCCGACAACTGCAAAACTTACTTCGGTGATGCTGTCAGGTTTAACTGTAGTAACCACACGAGCCGGTTCTTTTTTAACGCTGCAACCAAATAAAAAAAGACCTGCAAAAATTATATACCAAAAACTTTTATGTCTAATTAACTCACCCATATAAAAAAATAGGCCGGTCGAAACCGGCCTTTGATAAAAACTTTATGCTGAGATTAAGCTTCGTCTTTTCTGTTAGATTTAACCTCTTGAACATCATTTCTGATTTCCTGAGCTTTATTTTTTAACTCGCTCATTCCTTTTCTTAATCTAGTACCGGCAGCAGCCTGACCTTTTTCATAAAATTTAACAACATCAGCTTCTAAACTTTTTAGATAATCAATTAATTCATAATATTTTTGACTCATCATTTCTCCTATCAATTATAAATTACTATGAAAAAATAAGGAAATATTAGATAATTTCCTCTATAAATTTAATTGTTTTATTTAAAACTTTTTTCAAGTTTTCTGACTCTTCCTTAAAGGGATGAACCGCATCAAATGTGTGTCCGGTACCAGGTAAAATTTCAAGTTGAGCATTTTCCTTTGTCCAGCCATACAAATTCTCGGCTTCTCTAACTTTTACTGCTAAATCCTGTTCCCCCTGAATAATCAAATATGGTTTAATGTTTTTTGATAAAACATTTTTAATATTTAATCTTCCGCCAAGGTTTTCTTCAAGATCGTTTAAGAAGTTTACAGACATACTCATTAACTGATTGGTTCTGGCATTAAGAACATTAAAAACACCCTCCTTACGCCATTCCTCTTTTTGTCTGCTGCTAAAACGATCCGGATTTGAAACTCCGGCCCAGGTTACAAAAGATCTTACAATATCTGTCTGTGAGTTAAGCACAACCGATAAACCGCCC
>JBGRQB010000062.1:0-21321 GCA_041725875.1 Rhodothermaceae bacterium | reverse complement strand
TCGTCTAAAATAACAAATTGTTATCACGATAATTAAAACATACAAGCAGGGAGGGAAAATGAAAACTGAAGTTGTTTTTGCTGAATTGCTTAGTGTTATTGGACAACAAGAAAAAAGAGAATTAATTCTGCTTTTTAACAATCGCGACGAAATTGCACTAAAACTGACATTAATCAAATATTTAAGAAAATATAAACGACAGCTACGACATCTTTTCTAGCTGTCGTTTTTCATTTCTACAGATTCCTCTCCTTATTTCGCTCCTTTTAACAATAATTAACAAAATTTATCTAATCAATTTTTTATATTAAAGATTGCAATTTTTGTTT
The DNA here is from genome assembly GCA_041725875.1 of Rhodothermaceae bacterium. Lineage (GTDB taxonomy): Bacteria > Bacteroidota > Ignavibacteria > Ignavibacteriales > Melioribacteraceae > JBGRQB01. The sequence goes on along the minus strand of JBGRQB010000062.1, from coordinate 20,992 downwards.
TAACCAAAATTATCAGGTTAGGCGAGAAACTTTTTAAAAATTATATTGTAAAAAGGCAGTTGTTAATAATAATTAATATATGAGGGTTATCTTGGAGATAACAGAATTAAACGAAAAAATCAAAAAAGAAAGCGAATTTATTGATGTCCTTTTCAACGAAATCGGCAAGACTATTATTGGTCAGAAAGATATGGTTGAAAGACTGGTTGTCGGACTTTTGTCAAACGGACACGTTTTACTCGAAGGTGTTCCCGGACTTGCAAAAACTCTTGCAATTAAATCATTATCTGAAACAATGAAAGCAAATTTTCAGCGTATTCAGTTTACACCTGATTTGTTGCCGGCAGATTTAATTGGTACAATGATTTACAATCAGAAAGATGGAAACTTTAGTATTAAAAAAGGTCCAATCTTCTCCAACTTTATTCTTGCAGATGAGATTAACCGTGCTCCTGCAAAAGTACAGAGTGCACTTCTTGAAGCAATGCAGGAACGTCAGGTAACAATTGGCGAAAACACCTTTAAACTTGAAGAGCCTTTCCTTGTACTTGCAACACAGAATCCGGTTGAGCAGGAAGGTACATATCCTCTTCCTGAAGCACAGGTTGACCGTTTTATGTTGAAGATTAAAATCACATATCCTTCTAAAGAAGAAGAATTAAGAATTATGCAGCAGAATGTTCAGAAAACTGCTACAAAAATAAATTCAGTTATTTCTCCTGATCAGATTCTAAACGCAAGAAAACTTGTTCAGGAAATTTATGTTGATGAAAAAATTGAAAGATATATTCTTGATATAATTTTTGCTACACGTAACCCTGCAGAGTACGGCTTAAACGATCTTGCAGATCTTGTAAGTTACGGCGCTTCACCAAGGGCTACAATAAGTCTGGCAATGGGTGCCCGCGCAATGGCATTTATTAAACGTCGCGGCTATGTTATTCCTGAAGATGTAAGAGCAATCTGTATGGATATTTTACGTCACAGAATAGCTGTAACTTATGAAGCAGAAGCTGAAGAAATCACTTCTGAAAACATTATTGAACAAATTCTAAATCGTGTAGAAGTTCCTTAATCAAGCGGGATTTAATGGAAACAAAAGAATTATTAAAGCAAGTTAAGCAAATTGAAATAAAAACCCGTGGATTGGTTAATCAGGTTTTTTCAGGTGAATATCACTCGGTATTTAAAGGCCGCGGTATGGAATTTTCCGAAGTAAGAGAATACCAGCCCGGTGATGATATCAGAAATATCGACTGGAATGTAACTGCACGTTATGGAAATCCTTTTATAAAGGTTTTTGAAGAGGAACGTGAACTTACTGTTATGCTTCTTGTAGATTTAAGTGGGTCCCTTGCTTTTGGTAGTCTGGATAAAACCAAACAGCGAATTGCAACCGAACTTACTGCCATACTGGCTTTTTCTGCAATGAAAAATAATGATAAGGTGGGTCTGATACTCTTTTCCGACAGAATTGAGAAATTTGTTCCGCCGCGAAAAGGGAAAAGTCACGTTCTTAGAATTATTCGTGAAGTACTTTCATTTGAACCTGAAGGAAACGGTACAGATATAAAAGGTGCGCTTGAGTATTTTAACTCAGTGATAAAAAAGAAGAGTATTGTATTTCTTCTTTCCGATTTCTTTGATACCGGATATGAAAAAATTCTCCGGATTGTTGGTAAAAAGCATGACTTAATAGGAATGGTGTTAAACGATCCGAGAGAAAAAGAGTTACCAAAAGCAGGTTTAATACAGTTTTTGGATGCGGAATCTGGTGAAATAAGATTTGTAGATACAAGCAGCAAAGAGGTAAGAAAATGGTTCTCAAGAAGAATTGAAGAACAGTTTAATTTCAGAAAATCGCTTTTTACTTCTAGCCGACTTGATTCAATTTACATAGATACCAGTAAATCGTATATAAAACCGTTAGTCAATTTCTTTAAATTACGTGAAAAAAGATGGTGAAAATTAAGTTATTTATCCTGACGCTGTTGTTCGGTGCTGCTCTCTTTGCACAAGATGTAAAAGTAAAGGCTTCAACCGATTCAACCAATTACTTCGTTGGGGATTATATAAATTACAAACTGGAAATTTACAGACCGGAAAACGTTAAAATCTTTATGCCTTTGGTTGAAGATAGTTTGAAGGTTATGGAATTTATAAAAAAAGATCAGCCGGTAAGTGTTTCTTCGGGAAATGTTATTTTAGATAAATATACTTACACATTTTCTGTTTATGACTCTACCGATATACTGGTTCCTTCTTTCAAAATCGGATATAAGGTTGAAGGAGATTCAACTCTTCGCAGTCTGGCAACAAACGAGTTTTATATTTTTGTTGACAAATTGCAGGTGAATCTTGAAAAAGACTTTCTAGATATCAAAGCTCCGCTCCTGATTCCGTTTGATATGGTTTTTGCTTTACTGATTATTTTAGGAGTGGTTCTGCTTGCAGCACTTATCTTCTTTGGTTACAGATATATAAGCAAAAAGAAAAACAATGGTGAAGATAACGCCCCTGTAATTATTGCTCCTCCGTTTGAAGAAGCTTATGGTTCTCTGAAAACACTTGAAGGGAAAGAATTGTGGCAGGGTGGAGCAGTTAAAGAGTATCACTCTGAAATTACATTTATTATCAGAAAATATTTTGAAAGATCTTTTAACTTTTTAGCATTGGAAATGCCTTCTTCCGAAGTTATTGATAATCTTAAAAATATTAAAGAATGTGAAACAGTTTTTGATGATACAAGAGATTTCTTTAACAATGCAGATATGGTGAAATTTGCCAAGTTTGTTCCAATGAACTCTGTTAATGAAGAGATGATGAAACAGGCTTACAAAATTTTAGAAAAAACCAAACCTGCTCCGGTAGAAGAAAATAAAGAAGATGAGGTGCAGAATGTTTGAGAATATTAGTTTTGCATTTCCTTATGTTCTTTATCTGCTTGCATTACTTCCGCTGATGTTGTTCTGGTATATCAAACGAAATAAGCAGGCTACACCAACGTTAACTTTTTCAACTCTTTCTATATTGAAGGGATTTAAGCCGACTCTGAAAGAGCGTCTTCGTCATTTACCTGCAATACTAAGAGTTTTTGCACTTGGGTTATTGATAGTTGCACTTTCGCGTCCGCAAAGTTATTCAACCGGTGAAAATGTTTATACCGAAGGAATTGATGTTGCAATGCTACTCGATATTTCAGGAAGTATGCTTGCCGAAGATTTTAAGCCGAACCGACTTGAAGCAGCAAAAAAAGTTATAGATGAGTTTATTGCCGGAAGAACCACAGATAAAATTGGTCTGGTGATCTTTGCCGCAGAGAGTTTTACTCAGTGTCCTTTAACAATCGATTATTCAGTTTTAAGAAATCTGTTAAGTGAAATTGAAAACGGAATGTTAAAAGACGGAACTGCAATTGGAACTGCAATTGCAAATGGAGTTAATCGTCTGAAAGATTCAAAAGCAAAAAGTAAAGTCCTTATTTTACTTACAGACGGTGTTAGCAACAGAGGTGAAATTGAACCGGTAACAGCTGCGCAGATTGCAGAAACTTTTGGAATAAGAATTTACACAATTGGTGTAGGAACCAAAGGGGAAGCTCCGTTTCCGTTCCAGACTCCATTTGGTAAACGCTATCAGATGGTTCCGGTTGAAATTGACGAAGCTGTACTGCAGCAGGTTGCAGATATTACTGATGGAAAATATTTCCGCGCAACCAGTAATGAAAAATTAAAAGAAATTTATAAAGAAATAGATAATCTTGAAAGAACCAGAGTAGAAATTACATCATACAGACATGCTCACGAACTGTTTTACAACTGGGCTTTGGTTGCATTGATTTTATTACTGCTTGAGGCAATTTTAGTAAGAACCTATTTAAGAAGATTACCTTAATTTTAACAAGAGTAACTATGTTTAGATTCGCACATTCAGAATATCTTTTATTATTATACATATTGCCAATTATAGCTGTATTGTTTTGGCTGGCATTAAGAAAACGCAAAAAAGTGCTTGATTCATTTGCAGATCAAAAAATGCATTCGGTTTTGATGCCGATGAAAAGTACAGCAAAAAATATTTATAAGTTTGTTCTTGTATTTATCTCAATTACACTTATTATTTTCAGTCTTGCAAATCCGCAAGTCGGCTCAAAAATAGAAGAAGTAAAACAGGTTGGTATTGATGTTTTTATTCTTCTTGATGTTTCACTGAGTATGACAGCGGAAGATATTAAGCCTAACAGACTCGAAAAAGCAAAGCACGATATTGCAAAACTGATTCACAAATTAAGAGGCGACAGAATCGGACTTATAGTTTTTTCCGGTGATGCTTATGTTCAGTTTCCTTTAACAACAGATTATTCAGCTGCTAATCTCTTCTTGCAGGCGGTTGATGTTTCTACGGTTCCTCAGCCGGGAACGAATATTTCTGAGGCAATTAGTCTGGCAAGAAAATCATTCAAAAAAGAGAGTGAAACCAGCAAGGCAATTGTAATTATTACCGATGGTGAAGATCACGAAGGGAAACTTGCACAAATAGCTGAAGAAGTATCAGGAGAAGGTATTAGCGTTTACGCTATTGGTTTAGGATCTCCTGCCGGTGTACCGATTCCTGTTTATAATAAAGCCGGAGTAAAAACCGGTTATAAAAAAGACAGAAAAGGAAATGTGGTATTAACAAAGCTGAATGAAGAGAGTCTGCAAAAAGTCACCACCGCCGGAAAAGGAAAATATTACCGCGGTTCAAACACAGAAGATGAACTTGATTTGATTTACAGAGATTTATCCTCGTTTGAACAGACAGAATATGGCGCAACAAAAATTACCGAATATGAAGACAGATTTTATTATCTGTTAGCTCCGGCATTACTGCTTCTTTTTATGGAGTTCTTTATTTCGTTGAAGAAAAATAAACTATTTATGAAGTTTGAAAATCTAAATAAAAACTAGTTATGAAAAATTTTACTAATAAAATAAAAACATTGCTGATAGTAACACTTTTTTCAGGACTCGCTTTTTCGCAAAGTGTACGTTCGTTGAATAATGATGGTGTTGATTTATACAGCAATAAAAAATTTCCTGAAGCAGAAGTGAATTTTAAAAAGGCTTTGGATAAAAAACTTGAAAACGTAGAGGGGCATTTTAATCTTGGAGATGCACTGTATAAACAGGACAGATTTGAAGAAGCAATTAAATCATATCAGAATGCTCTTGCGCTTTCTAAAAGTGATTTAACAAAATCAGGAATTTTCCACAACATTGGCAACTCTTTATTAAAGAGCAAAAAGTTGAAAGAGTCTGTGGAAGCTTACAAAAATGCACTTAAATTAAATCCGGGTGATTATGAAACAAAATATAATTTGTCGTACGCGCTTGAGATGATGAAGCAGCAACAGAAGCAGAAAAAACAGAACAAAAACAATAAGAACGATAAAAACAAAAAAGACAACAAAAAGAAAAACGATAAGAATAAAGACAAGAACAAAAATAAAGATCAGAATAAGAAAGACAACAAAGATCAAAAGAATAAAAATGATCAGAACAAGGATCAGAAAAATAATAAAGACCAAAATCAAAAAAATAAACAGAATCAGCAGCAGCAAAAACAACAACAGAAACCTCAGCCTAATAAGATTTCAAAAGCTGAAGCTCAGCGAATATTGAATGCGTTGAAAAATAATGAATCTGATTTGCAGAAAAAATTAAGAGTTAAAAAAGGTAAAGTTGTTAAAAAAGAAAAAGACTGGTAAAAAGAAATAAAAATGAAAAACAGAAAATTTATATTACTTGTAATCTCGCTTTTAATATTCAGCACAGGAAAAATATTTTCGCAGCAGTTAAATGCTACGGTTAATAAATCGATTGTTGAACAATATGAAAGATTTCAAATCGATTTTTCCTTCAAAGCCAATAAACAAAACGGAATAGAAGGGTTTCAGGCTCCTGAACTGAAAAATTTCAGAATTTTAACCGGACCTAATCAATCAACATCGATGCAGATAGTTAACGGAGCGGTTTCCTCAAACATAATTTACTCCTACATTGTTGTTTGTGATAAGATTGGCAATTACACAATCGGGCAGGCAAGCGTAAAGTTTGACGGAACTCTTTACACTTCAAAACCGATTAAAATTAAAGTAGTAAAAGGAGATCCGAATAAAAAGAAGAAAAGCAGTTCCGGACAAGTATCCACTGCCGAACTGAATAAAAATGTTTTCATATTGGCTGTGCCTGATAAAAGGAGAGTCAGCAAGGGAGAACAGGTTACAGTATCATATAAATTATATACAAAGATGAATATTTCAACTCCGCAAATTACCAAGTTGCCGACATACAAAGGCTTTTGGGCGGAAGATTTAAACGTTGGAAACAGGTTAAACTTCCAGCTGGAAATGTATAAAGGGGAAAGATTCAGAACTGCTCTGCTTAAAAAAATTGCGCTCTTCCCGACAAAGTCAGGAGAGTTAACAGTTACACCTTTTGAGTTAACTGTTCCGGTTCACGTTCGCAGACAAAAAAGAAAGCGCAACGACATTTTTGATGATTTCTTCAATGATTCATTTTTCGGCAGATCACAAACAGTTGAACATGTTGCCCGATCAAGAACGCTTAAAATTAAGGTAGATCCGCTGCCTGAAAAAGGAAAACCAGCTTCATTTTTTGGTGCTGTTGGTGAATTTAATATGGATGCGGTGATTGATAAAAATAAAGTAAAAACAAATGAGGCTGTTTCATTGCGATTAACAATTTCAGGAAAAGGAAATATAAAACTTCTTAATGTTCCTGAAGTTAAGCTGCCGGCCGGATTTGAAAAATATGATCCAAAAACATCTGAAAAGATTAATCAGGGTAATACAATTACCGGAAGAAAAACAGCAGAGTATTTGATTGTACCAAGAATACCGGGCAAAAAAGTAGTTCCGCCTGTTGAGTTTTCATATTACAACACTAAAACAAAAAAATATGTAACACTTAAATCTCCTGAATTTATTGTGGAAGTGGAAAAAGGAAGCGGCGATTACCAGCCTGTTGGAAGCGGATTTTCAAAAGAAGATGTGAAATTATTAAACGATGATATTCGTTTTATTGCTACTTCTGATTTTAATCTGATAAAAACAAAAAAGAATAAACTTCTTCCTGAATGGTTCTGGCTGATGATTTTGGTTCCGCCATTTATACTTTTAGGAGTTGTAATGGTTAAACGCCAGAAAGATAAGCTTTCCGGTAATGTTGAATTAATGAAATTCAAAAAAGCTGAAAAAGCCGCGCGTTCAAGATTGAAAAAAGCAAGAACGGCTTTGGACAGCGGAAATGTGACAGAGTTTTATACAGAAGTTTCACTTGCATTATCAGGTTATCTTGAAGATAAACTTGCCATTAGTAAATCTGAATTTACAGTTGAGAAAGTTATTGAAATTTTGCTGGCGAAAAATGTTGAAAAAGAATTGTGCGATAAGCTGAAAGCAATTGCTGATAAATGTGAATATGCCAGATTTGCTCCCGGAGGCGACGAAGCCAACCGCGAGTTATTAGAAGAAACAGTTGAATTAATTATAAAAATTGACAGTGCAGTTAAAGGTAAAAAATAGATTATGAGAAAGATATTTTTAATTGGATTATTTACGATTTTAATGACTGGTCTTGGCTTTGCTCAAGATCCGAATATCGAAAAATATATGCAGGATGCAAATGAACTTTATCAGAGTGAAAAATATTCCGAAGCAATTGATCTTTATAGTAAAATTATAAATGAAGGTTACGAAAGTTCTGCTTTGTATTATAATCTTGCAAATTCATATTACAGAAACTCAAAACTCGGACTCGCAATTTTATATTATGAAAAAGCATTAAAGATTGATCCTGATGGTGAAGATATTATTCATAACTTGAAAATTGCAAAAGCTCACACGGTTGATAAGTTTAAAGAGGTTCCTGAATTGTTTCTTGCTGTCTGGTGGAAAAGTTTTGTAAACGTTTTTACAGTTACAGGATGGGCAGTTGCCGTTGTAATAGTTTTCTTGATGTTACTTGCTGCAATTGGATTTTATCTTTTAACAAAAAGTTCATCAGTACAGAAAATTATGTTTTATTTAAGTGCCGTGAGTCTTGGCATTGTAATTTTATTTTCCATTCTGCTGGTTTCAAAGTATAATATTGAATCTTCTTCTAATTACGGAATTTTAACTGATTCAATTATATCAGTTAAATTATCTCCGGATGTAAAAAGTAATGACGCGTTTGTGATTCACGAAGGTGTTAAGTTTTCGGTTGAAGATGAATTAAAAGGATGGGTTAAAATAAAACTCTCCGATGGGAAAGTCGGGTGGTTGCCAAAAACAAGTTTTGAAGAAATATAAATTTTGAGAGGCAGTTTTTACTGCCTTTTTTATTGGAGAAAATTGATGACTGACAAATCAAAAGCAAAAAAATATAACAACATAAAACTGGTTATCGGAATCAGCAAAGGAATAACAAGTTGGCTGCTTATTCTTTTATTTGTACTTAGCGGATTATCGGTAAAGTTGTTTAATGAAGTAGCGCTGTTTACAGCAAATTCATATTTGCAGTTTCTTATTTTTACTGTTTTAAGCGGAATTGCTTTGTCACTAATTTTTGCTCCGGTCAATTTTTACACTGAATATTTACTTGAACATAAATTCGGTTTATCTAATCAAACCATATTAAAGTGGATTTGGGAAAATTTGAAAAGTCTTTTAGTTGGCGGAGTTATAGGCATTCCAATTTTAATTCTCTTCTTTTATGTACTGAATAATTTTGGAGATCTTTGGTGGCTCCCTTTTTCAATTATGCTGTTTTTAATTTCTGTGGTTCTGGCAAAAATTCTGCCGATTATAATTCTTCCTTTGTTCTACAAAGTATTGCCACTTGAAGATGAAGATCTGAAAGAAAGAATTATCAAACTTTCGGAAAATGTAAAACTTAATGTTGAAAATGTTTTTAAGTTTGATATGAGTAAAAACACTAAAAAAGCTAATGCCGCTTTCACCGGATTAGGCAAAACAAAGAAAATAATTTTAGGTGATACGTTGCTGGAAAATTTTTCAAATGACGAAATTGAAACAGTAATAGCGCACGAAATTGGTCATTTCAAACATAAACATATCACAAAAAATATTGTTATAAGCACCTTATTCAGCTTTCTTACATTTTATCTGATGGCGGTTCTTTATAAAATTTCTCTTCCTTTGTTTGGATTTGAAAACATAACAGATATTGCGGCTTTGCCGATTTTAAGTTTATGGGTTGTTGTGATAGGTGCGCTTCAGTCACCAATAACAAACGGAATTTCCAGAAAATTTGAATATGAAGCAGATCAGTATGCAATTGAAACAACAGATAAAGTTGAAATATTTATAAATGCACTTCATAAATTAAATGAACAAAATCTTGGAGATGAAGACCCTCATCCTCTGGTTGAATGGTATTCGTACAGTCATCCTTCAATAAAGAAACGAATTGCATTTATTGAAGCACTGAAAAAATAATTTGCTTTGTGACAATTAAAATTGCCCTGTTGGTTTTAATTGGTTAATTTTCAGGGTAAAATCCAGAGAGTTTATGAAAAGCAAATATTTAACATTATTGCTGACAATTTTTGTTATTGCTGCGTGTAGTTTATCTACTGAACCAGATTCACCATTAAATGGTGTTCCTTCGGTTCCATACGACAATATTGAATATCCGTTAACTTCCGACAGTGTAAAACTTGAGTGGAAAAGTCGTTTTGCTCCTGTAAAAATCACACTTTTTGATAATAGCGATGCAGTTATTCTGGAAATAAATTATCCTGATGAAAAAATCGATTCCTTTTCTGATTCTGTTTGGGTCGCAAAATTCGGCGGATTAAAACCAAAAGATTTTTACAAATGGCAGGTTATTGTAAAGGATGAAGCAAACAATCTGGTAACCGGACCAGTATGGAGTTTTCAATTTTTACCGGGCGGAATTGTTGAAGGGCGAGTCTTGAAGTTTGTTGATAAAGAGATCCTTCTTCCGCATAATGTTAATCTGTTTTTTAATGTGTTTGATCTTTACAACAATGGTGATACAACTAAAAACAGAAACAATTTTACAATTTCTGATGATGGAGTGCAGCCGCAAGATGAAGAATATATCTGGGATATAAAACAGGTTAATCCGGCTTATCACACAAAAATTGTTTTAATGCTTGATGCGAGCTATAGTGTGAAATCATCCCCTGAATTTGTTAAGATGAAAAAAGAAGCCTCAGATTTTATAGAAAAGTTTTTATCGACCGAAAGCTCCTCAAAAGAGATTGAACTTTGGAAATTTTCTGATAAGGTTGAAAAGCTTGTCGAATTTACATCTGATAAATCAGTTTTGCTTTCCGCTGTAAATTCAATTACAGATGATGTTCGCTCAACAAATTTGTTTGGTGCTGTAATTGAGGGAAGTGAATCGTGGCGAAAAATAATTGCCAAAGATAAAATAACTAATACATTGGTAATTGTTTTTACTGACGGAAATGATACTCAGGGCAGTAAAACTCTTGGAGAGGCAAGAAATGCCGTAAATGAAAAAAATGTGATTCTCGTTAACACCGACGAATCTGAACAATATAAATATTATTTGAATGAATTAACTACTTATCCTTCTTATCTGAAAAATGATCACTTGGAAATTCTTGATTTTGTAAATGATTTTCACAAGTCAGTCAGACTCACATCAAAGAGTCTGTATCAGTTAATTTATTTCTCCCCGAAGCGGGGAAATAAAACTCACGATTTGAGAATAATCTTAAAAGATTCAGGTTATCAAAATCCGGGCTCGATTCTTAATGTTCAATACCCGAGCGATGGTTTTTATTAAGAAGGTAAAGACGAAAAATTAAAAGGTAAAATAAATGGTTTTAGGAGTTATCCCCGCCAGATTTGCTTCATCAAGATTGATGGGTAAACCGCTGGCAGATATTGGCGGCAAGCCAATGATTCAACATACATACGAAAGTGCAAAAAAATCAAAATTGTTAAACGACCTTGTTGTTGCTGTTGATGATGAAAAAGTTTATGAAGTTGTAAGAAGTTTTGGCGGCAATGCAATTATGACTTCCACCGATTTTCAAACCGGTTCCGACAGAATTGCTTATGTGGCAGAACAATATAAAGGTGCTGATATTGTTGTAAATATACAAGGTGACGAACCCTTTATAAGTGGAAAAATGATAGATCAGGCAATAGAGCCTTTATTGTTTGATCCGAGAGTTCAGGTTTCAACATTGGCAAAAAGAGTTACAACCGTTAAGGAACTCAGAGCAGCATCAATTCCAAAAGTTGTTTTCGATTACAATAATTATGCGCTCTATTTTTCCAGATCTCCAATTCCTTTTGTTCGCGAAGCAAAATCTGATTTGCAATTTATTCAGATGGCTGAAATTTATAAGCATATCGGACTTTATGTTTACAAACGCGATGCTTTGCTGCAATTTACCGCTTGTCAGCCAACAGATTTAGAACTGACTGAAAAACTTGAACAGTTGCGAATGCTGGAAAACGGATTAAAGATAAAAATAGTTACAACTGATTTTGAAAGTATAAGCGTTGATACTCCTGAAGATCTTGAGTTTGCCAGACGATTTTTTGAAAAGAAAATTAAGTGCTAGACTGATATGAAAATTCCTCAAAAGTTAAATATTGCAAATCTCCCGACTCCAATACAGAAAATCTATTTTGAAAGAACCGGGTTTTACATAAAACGAGACGACTTTACCGGAATGGAATTTTCCGGGAATAAAATTCGTAAACTGGAGTATCTGCTTTTTGATGCAGTTCAGAAGAAAGCAAAAAAGCTTTATACCTGTGGAGGAATTCAATCTAATCACGCTCGTGCCACAGCTTTTGCCGGAATTAAATATGGTTTAAAATCACGACTCTATTTAAGAGGAAATGAAACCGAACTTTCTGATGGAAACTTATTTTTGAATAAAGTGTTGGGAGTGGAAATTAAATTTGTCACTCCCGAAGAGTATCAAAGTATTGATGAAATAATGAAGCAGGATGCTGAGAAAGATCAGGATTCGGTTTATGTAATTACCGAAGGCGGATCAGATGAAACAGGCGCCTGCGGTTATGTGAATTTTATTAACGAAGTATTTAACGACACATCGGTTCCGAAATTTGAAGGTGTTTTAAGCGCTTGCGGAAGCGGGGGAACAACAGCAGGATTGCTTGTCGGGAGTCAGCTTGCAAATCTTGATCTTGACATTTATGCTGTTAATGTCTGCAACGATGAACAACATTTCCGAGAGAGGATCAAAAATATAACAGAGAGAATGATTGACAAATATGAATTGGAATTGAAAGTTGATTATTCCCGACTCAAAATTCTTGATCATTTTTCCGAGGAAGGTTACACTGAAATAACCGAAGAAAAATTGCAGGTGATTAAAAACTTTTGCAGAGAGACCGGAATTTTATTCGATCCGGTTTATACTGGCAAAGCATTTTATGCATACAGAGAGAAATTCATTAAAACCGGAAATGCAAAAAAAGTATTGTTTATTCACACAGGCGGATTATTTGGTGTTTTTGCCAGAAGAGAAGAATTTTTAAGTAACGATTCTGAATAATGGACAATCTTTCCCGCCGAATCAAATACCTCGATTTGTTGAGAGTTTCCGCTATTTTTATGATGGTTCAGGGACACACAGTCGATACACTCCTTTCTTTACAATTCAGATCTTCAGAGTATTTTTTGTACAATTTATGGGTGAATCTGCGCGCATACACAGCGCCTGTTTTTTTCTTTACTTCCGGAGCGGTATTGAGCTGGGTTCTTTCCAATACAGAGGAAGTAAAATATTATAAAAGAGTGAAAAAAGGCTTTGTACGTGCTCTCGAGCTCATTCTTATAGGTTATCTTCTTCGTTTTCCTTCACACAAAGTGTTTGATTTTTCTCACGTAACAAATGAAGGGTGGAAAATATTTTTTACAGTAGATGCGCTTCATCTGATTTCCTTCGGAGTTTTTTTGATTTTAGTTACTCACTTTGTTTTTCATAAACTTCGAGTGAATACCGGAATGCCTTTTTTAATAGCGACAATTCTTGTAGTTTTGTTTTCAGGAACAATAAATGAAATAAACTGGAAAGAGATTGTAAGTTATCCCGTTGCAGGTTATTTTTGTTTTGAAACCGGATCCTACTTTCCGTTGTTTCCTTATTTGACGTACATTTTTCTCGGAGCCTTTATCGGAACCACGATTCACAAAGAAAACCTGACACAATCAAATCTCTATTTTCTAATTTCAGGAGTTATTCTTACGATAATTCCTTTGGTTTTCGATATGGGAAATGTTTCCAAAATTGTACATATATCAGGAGTTTTACTGGTTCTTACAGAAATTTATAAAAAGATTTCAATGGCGAAATTTATAAATTTTTCAAAGATTTGTTTAATTTCAGACAAATCATTGTTAATTTATGTGGTTCATCTGGTAATTTTATACGGATGCGCCTGGTTTCCGGGATTTTACAAAATTGCCGGACAAAAATTTAGTGTTGAAATAACTCTAATATTTGTAATTCTTATGCTAATATTGAGCTATTCATTAGTTATATTTACAGATAGATTTTTTAAGAAAAAGCAAATGGCTAAATAGCTGGTTAATATGGACAGATCAATCAATACAAATCCCGATTTTCAGAACGATGAAAAGAGCTTTGAGCAATCTTTGCGTCCCTTATCATTTAATGAGTTTACCGGACAGAAAAAAGTTACCGACAATCTGAAAGTTTTTATCGGTGCAGCAAAAAAAAGAGGTGATGCACTTGATCACGTTTTGCTTACCGGACCTCCCGGATTGGGAAAGACAACTTTGGCAAATATTATTGCCCATGAAATGGGAGTCAGCCTTAAAATTACTTCGGGTCCGGTACTTGAAAAACCGGGAGATCTTGCGGGAATTTTGACAAACCTTGAAGAAAATTCTGTGATTTTTATAGATGAAATTCACAGATTAAGTCCGGTTGTAGAAGAGTATCTCTACTCTGCAATGGAAGATTACAAACTCGACATTATGATTGATTCTGGTCCGAACGCGCGATCTATACAAATCCAGCTCCCGAAATATACACTTGTAGGTGCAACCACAAGAGCCGGTTTGCTTACAGCACCTCTTCGCGACAGATTTGGTATTAAGTTTCGTTTTGATTATTACGAAGCCGAACTTTTGTCAAAAATTATCAAACGTTCTTCCGGCGTGCTTGGTGTTAAAATTGAAGATACTGCAGCTGATGAACTTGCAAAAAGATCGAGAGGTACACCAAGGATTGCAAATCGTCTTTTAAGAAGAACCAGAGATTTTGCCGATTTTGAAGATTTAAGTACAATCACAAAACCGATTACACAAAAAGCTCTTACTGCCCTTGAAGTAGATGAATTCGGACTTGATGAAATGGACAAGGATATAATTCTTGCAATCATTGAAAAGTTTAATGGCGGTCCTGTAGGATTAAGCACTCTTGCTGTTGCGGTTAACGAAGATCCGGGTACACTTGAGGAAGTTTACGAACCGTTTTTGATTCAGCAGGGATTTATTCAGAGAACTCCTCGCGGAAGAGAAGCCACTGACGCTGCTTATGTGAGGTTCAACAAACAGCGTGTTGGAAATAAAAAACAAGATCAACAAAACTTATTTGGTGCCAAGTAAATTATGATAAAAATAAATGATATAACAATTGGAAGTAACAATCCTTTTGTACTGCTTGCTGGTCCCTGCGTAATTGAAAGTTATGACATTGCATTCAAAACTGCGGAGACAGTAAAAAAAATTACTGAAAAATATAATATCCCTTATGTTTTTAAATCGAGTTTCAAAAAAGCTAACAGAACAAGTGTTGATTCTTTTACCGGACTCGGAGAACAGGAAGGATTAAAAATACTTGAACAAATAAAAAATGAACTCGAATTACCTGTAGTTACAGATATTCACAAAGAAGAAGATGCGGCACTGGCGGCAGAAGTTGTTGACATACTACAAATACCGGCTTTTTTGTGCAGACAAACAGATTTGCTGGTTGCTGCCGGAAAAACAGGCAAGGTTATAAATGTAAAAAAAGGACAATTTCTTGCTCCGGGTGATATGATTCACGCAGCAAAAAAAATTGAATCTACAGGCAACAAAAATGTTATGCTGTGTGAAAGAGGTACAACATTCGGGTATGGAAATCTGGTTGTTGATATGCGCGGTTTGCTTATAATGAAAGAGCTTGGTTATCCTGTTGTAATGGATGCCACGCACGCTGTGCAGATGCCCGGAAATGCAAGCACCACAGGGGGCGATCCGAAGTTTATTCTGCCTCTTGCAAAAGCTGCAGCAGCAGTTGGAATTGATTCACTCTTTTTAGAAGTGCATCCTGATCCGGCAAATGCAAAGAGTGATGCTGCCAGTCAGTTACCTTTGGAAAGCATTGAAAATGTGTTAAGTATTGTGAAAAAAATTGATGATATTGTTAAATCCGAATAGATTCGGTACAGGAGAGAAAAATTGTCAGAAGATCAAATTATACAAAAAGGAAAAGAAGTAATAAGAATAGAGAAAGAAGCATTAACTTCTCTGGAAGATAAAATAAATGGTGATTTTGTTAATGCGGTAAATACAATTTTTGCTTCAACAGGAAGAGTTGTATTTACCGGAATGGGAAAATCAGGATTAATTGCAAGAAAGATTGTTGCAACTCTAAATTCAACCGGAACGCCTGCAATTTATATGCACCCTACTGACGCTGTTCATGGCGATTTGGGAATGGTAAGAAAAGGTGATACGGTTATTGTAATTTCCAAAAGCGGTAACACAGAAGAGTTAATTGATCTGTTATATATGATCAGACGTCTTGATGTGAAAATAATCGGGATGCTGGGGAATATGACAAGCAAATCAAAACCTTTGTGCGATGTTGTTCTTGATGTTAGTGTAAAAGAAGAAGCTTGTCCGCACGATCTTGCTCCCACAACATCTACAACAACTGCACTTGTTATGGGTGATGCTCTTGCAGTTGCGCTGATTGAAAAACGCGGGTTTACTGCTGAAGATTTTGCTCTTCTTCATCCGGGTGGAAGTCTTGGAAAAAGACTGTCACTTAAAATTTCAGAGATAATGATTTCAGGTGAAGATATCCCTGTTGTTCAACTTGATACTCCTTTGACCGACACAATTTTTGAAATAACTTCCAAGCGTTTAGGTGCAACTTCTGTTGTTGATGAAAACGGAATGCTTGTAGGGATAATAACTGATGGTGATTTAAGAAGATTACTGGAAAAAACTCTTGAGCTGAACGGAGTTTTTGCAAAAGATATTATGACTCCGAATCCAAAAATGGTTAAGAAAGAATATCTTGCTTCATTTGCTCTTCATCAGATGGAGACATATAACATTACATCGTTAATGGTTACCGATGATGAACAAAAGCCGATTGGCATAGTTCACTTACACGATTTAGTTAAACTCGGGTTACAAAGTCGATGAGATTTTTTGTTATAATATTAATTGCATTATTATGTTTCGCTTGTTCATCCGATGAATCTGCAAACGAATCTGCAGATAAAAATTCTGAAAGAATTCCTACTCAGGAATCTTGGAATTCTGACTACAGAGTTACGGAAGACGGTTTGCTTAAAGCAATTATGTTTGCCAGACATACAAGAAAATATTCTGATAAAAAAGAAACTTTGATGGATACATTAAAGGTTGATTTTTACGATGAACATGGAATTAAAACAACAACACTTACTTCCTATTTCGGAAAGATAAATGATCAGAATAAAAATATGGTTGCGCGTGACAGTGTGGTAGCAATTAATGAAGACGGAACAATGCTAGAAACAGAAGAACTTCATTGGAATAACAGAACAAGAAAAATTACTACGGAAAAATTTGTTACAATCACTACAAAAGATGAAATAATTAAGGGATATGGCCTTGAATCAGATCAGAACCTTAAGAATTATAAGATCTTTGAACCGGTAATTAATGCTGATGCTAAAAAGGTGAAAAGTGAAAAGAAATAAAATTTTAATAATAGCGCTACTGTTGATAACTTTTTCTTTTGCGCAGAAAAAAGAGAAAGTTGAAATTACCGGAAGAACTTTGATCGGTAAAGAAATTGATGGGCAGCGAATTAAAGAAGTTGTTGATGAAGTAATCATTAAGCACGGCAAAACAAAAATTACCTGTAACAAAGCTATTCAATTTATTGACACAAATGAAATTGAACTTTTTGGTAATGTTGTTGTTGTTAAAGACAGTGTTATAATTTTTACCGAAAGAGGATTTTACAGAGGAAATGATGAAGTAGCGTATTCTAACAATTCGTTGGTGCTCGACGACGGAAAGGTAATTCTGACTGCAAAAAAAGGATTTTATTTTCTTAATGAAGAGAGAGCTGAGTTTTACAACGATGTTTCAATGTTCGATTCTGAAAGTAAACTCTTTGCTCAAAAACTTATTTACTGGAAAGAGACAGAAAAAGCAGTTGCTACAGGTGAAGTAAAGCTTTCCGATACAAGTTCGGTTGTATTTTCCGACAGTCTGATTACAAACAAAAAAACAAACGATACATTTGCATATCAAAATGTTCGAGTTGTAAATAAAGATAATGAACTGAATGTCTACGGTTCTTACCTTGAACATAAAAGTAAAGATAAATATAGCAAAGTTCTTGGCAAACCATTGCTGGTGCAGGTTGATACTTCGTCATCAGGAGTAATTGATACACTTATGATAAAATCAGTTACAATGGAAATGTTTGGTGACAGTCTGAGCAACAAACTGATTGCAACAGATTCCGTTGAGATAATCAGAGGTGATTTTTTAGCCAAGAATAACAGAACAATTTACTACAAAGGCGAAGAAAGATTATATACTGAAAAATCTGATTTGGAGCTTGCTCCTCAGCCAATAATGTGGTTTACAGAAAACCAGTTGTCAGGAGATACAATAAATGTTTACCTGAAAAATAACAATATCGATTTTGTTGATGTACGTCAGGAAGCTTTTATTTTATCTACCTTTCCTGAGTTTGATTTCAGGTTTAATCAAATTTCAGGTGACTCTGTAAAAATATTTTTCAAAGATAGTAATATTGATGTTACTGATGTTAAAGGGAATGTGCTGAGTATCTATTATTTGTTTGACGAAGAGGAAGAGAACGGACTTATAAAATCAAGTTCGGAAGATGCAAAGCTGATCTTTAAAGATAACTCTATTGACGAAGTGAAATTTTATGTTTCGGTTGAAAATGAATTTCATCCTGAAGCAGTGATAGAAAATAATGAAAAAGATTTTACATTACCTCGGTTTTTTGTAGCAAAGCAGAAGCCGGTTAAAAAAGAATTTTTAAAAAGAATAAAAAATAATCTGAAATAATTATGTCAAAAATTTTAACGCTCAGAAGTGAAGATCTGGTAAAAATTTATAAAAAGAGAACTGTTGTAAACAAAGTATCAGTAGAAGTTAAACAACAGGAAATTGTTGGTTTGCTTGGCCCGAACGGTGCAGGAAAAACCACAACATTTTATATGATTGTCGGTATGATCAAACCAAATGACGGTCGGGTGTTTTTAGATGAAACTGAAATTACCAAAGAACCTATGTATAAGCGCGCTCAGATGGGAGTTGGGTACTTACCGCAGGAAGCATCGGTTTTTCGCAGATTAAGCGTTGAAGATAACATTCTGGCTGTTTTACAGATGAAAGAGATGGCAAAGAGTGACAGAAAAGAAAAAGTTGAAACACTTCTTGAAGAATTAAATATAACACATATAAGAAAAAGCAAAGGTTTTCAGTTAAGCGGCGGTGAAAGACGACGCTGTGAAATTGCCAGAGCACTTGCAACAGATCCTAAGTTTATTTTGCTGGATGAACCATTTGCCGGAGTAGACCCGATTGCTGTTGAAGATATTATGACGATTGTGGCAAATCTGAAAAACAAAGGCATCGGTATTTTAATAACAGATCATAATGTACATGAAACATTAAGTATTGTTGATCGCGGTTACATTTTGATAGAAGGAAAATTATTTAAGCAGGGAAGTGCACACGATTTGGCAGAAGATCAGGATGTAAGAAAATTATATCTTGGTGAAAAGTTTAAACTTGAAAGATACGACGCTTAATAAATAAACTAAACAATAAGGGCAGCTATGCGTTTGGGAATTATTGTTCTTCTCTTTGCTTTTTTAGCAACGGGAAGAATATCTGCACAACAAAAAATTAATGAGACAATTGTAAAATATATCGATGTGACCGGCGATAAAGTTAAAGATAAAACTACTCTGAAACTTAAAGCTGAAAATATTGATGCACCTTTTAAATGGAATTTATCGATTGTTTCAAATGGCAATAAAATACTTGACCACAAAGCAGATGATACAATTATAAATAAGCTTTTTACTGATAAAAATTTTGTTGATGAAGATTGCAAAAACTATAAAGAATGTAAAAAACAATATTACTATAGTTATATTTTAGGAAATCTTATCAGCGGAATTGATGTTGATCGTAATTATGATTCAATAAGTTCAACAATAAAAGAAGAGTTGAAAGAGAAAACCAAATTATCGGATAAAGAGATTGAACAACTTACTGAAAAGATAATTTCAAGAATAAGGCGTAAAGAATTAGCTGTTGTATCAATTCACGAGTCTCCGGTTCAGAGACATTTTCCGATTGTATATGTAAAAGAGATTAATAAGTTTGTGATAGTTTATAAGTGGTAAAATATTAATAGCAGAAATATTATGTCATTGAAAAAATATATTTTTTTCAATATTTTCATTTTAATTATATAAATTGAGTCAAATTTTATCTTGATTTAAGGGCAACAAGTTATATAACCGGGCAGGATTTATAATTCTTTAATTTAAAGAGGGGCTATGAAACTAAACATCCTCGCAATCTTAATATTTTTATTTGAGCTTTGTTATGCTCAGGAAGAACTCCCAATGGAGTATTTCCCGCATTCAGTTGGTGATTACTGGGAATATACAACGTACCACAATCTGGATGTAGTATACAAGACTTTTATCATAGGTAAAACAGAAAAAGATAGTCTGGGAAATACATTTATCTATTATTCTGATAACTCAAAGCCAACTTATATGATTGATACTGAGAATGTGGTTTCTTACCTAAGTATACATCCCATAACTGGTAAAATCCAAGATAAAATATACTATTATAAATTAGATTCAATTGAAAAGGAAGAGTGGTGGTTTGACAAAAAATATAATCAAAAAGCACGAATAGATTCATTATATGAAGGTTATTTTCTTGGTAAACTAACAACGTTTAAGATTATAGGATATTATCAACTGACAAGTACCATAGATACAATGATAGATAAAACATCCTGGTATCTGTATTCCAAAGTTCTGGCCAAAGGATTTGGTCACGTAAGTGATTTTGGAGCAGATAGTCCCCCATACTATCTGAGCGGCTGTATAATATCCGGTGATACCACAGGAAGCATAATGGTAAGTGTTGAAGAGATAGAAGGAAGCATTCCTGAGGGATATGGATTATATCAAAATTATCCAAATCCATTTAACCCGTCAACGACCATAGAGTTTGAGATAAATGAAGGAAAGGAAGTGAGACTTGAAATATATAATATGCTGGGAAGGAAGATAAAAACACTATTGGAAGGATACAGGCCGGCGGGAAGATATAAGGTTAAGTTTAATATTTCTGATCAGGGATTAAGTCTGGGATCAGGAGTATATATATACAGATTAAAGGCAGGGCAGTATAATGCCGTCAAAAAGATGGTGTTCTTAAAGTAGTTGAAATAATAAAAGGAGATAAAATGAAACCACTGATACTGTTTTATGTATTTGTTTTAACAACTGCAAGCTTATTTTGCCAGGAAGAACCCCCAAAGGAGTATTTCCCGCATTCAGTTGGTGATTACTGGGAATATACAACGTACCACAATCTGGATGTAGTATACAAGACTT
>JBGRQB010000061.1:0-21298 GCA_041725875.1 Rhodothermaceae bacterium | reverse complement strand
ACAAGAGGAATTATCATTGTTACAAAAAGTGCTGATAAAAATATACCGCCTGTAATGCTGTAGCTCAGACTCTTCCAAAAGGTAGATTCGGCATTAAGCATCAAAGGAACAAGTGCTGCAATTGTGGTAAGTGTAGTTGTAAAAATAGGACGTAATCTGGTGTAGCTTAGTTTTATGATACTTTCCAGATCTTTTATTGTTGTATGTTTTGATAGATAATCTACCAGGATAATTGAATTGTTAACCGACAAGCCGATAAGAAGCAAAATACCTGCATAAGCTCCCCTGTCAAGATTTAATTCAGTTATAAAAAACAAAACTATGGATCCAATAATTGCAAAAGGAATTGCAACCAAAATCATTCCCGGTTTTTTGAGAGATTCAAACAGACTTGAAGAGATCATAAATATTAAAATGATTGAAGCAACCAAAACTTTCCATATTTCCGATTCAGCTTCATCCATATTAAATTTCCATTCTCTTTCTTTTAATGTGTATCCTTCAGGCAGTTCCATTCTGTCCAAAGTTTTCTTTAATATCTTTTTCCCATATTTATAAGGTCCTTTAACATTAAATCCGATATACCTTACATATTGCTGGTCTTCGCGTTGTATTTGTCCAAGCACCTTTCTTTCCTGAAAATCAACAAGATCTTTAAGTTTAATTTGCTCGTTTTTGCTTGTTCTTACTATCAGATCTTCCATCTCTTTTAGCTGAACCGAATTGTAATTATCAAATTTAATCTGATAATTAACTCTTTCGCTGTTAACATTAAAAGCATTGCTGATATTTCCGGCGCAGTTTCTTCTGATAATTTCAAATACTTCTTCCACGGAAATATTTCTGCTGAGTAAATTCTCTCTGTTAATTACAGCAGTTACTTCGTAAATATCATCTCCTCTCCAGAAGCCCGATTTATTTATATCTATATCAGCAACTCTTCTGTATCTTCCAATTTTTTTGGCAAAATCAGAAGCCACATCTTTTACTTTATTAAAATTAAATCCCATTGCTATCAGATTAAAAGAAACACTTCCGCCACCGCCGCCGTTGTAAAATCCTTTACCAAATCCCTGAACAGAAACGTTTAATCCTCCGAGTCGGGTAGCATAAGCTATAAGGTAATTTTTAAGCTGATACGGAAAAGCTGTATAACTTTGCGCGTTCGTAAAATAAATTCTGATATAAGCCATCTCTTCGTTGTAAACCCGACTCACCATATAATCAAAGTTTGGTTTATATGGCATTATCTCCTGTTCAAACTTCTTGGTAAGCTCATTTACCTTTTCAATTCTGTTACCGTTTGGTAATTCAACTCTTACTGATAAGTAAGTCTGCTCACCAAAACTCCACATCTCTCCCCTGCCAATATGATTAAAAAACAGGTTAAGCGTTCCGCCCAAAGCATAGTTTATATATGGCTTCATTTCGATGTAAGTATCCGAATCAAAAATTGCATTATAAGCATCGCTTATTACAGGCGTTTCAATTCTTCCGGGAATGAGCCAGGTTGGCAGACCAATAATCAGAATTAAGAAGATGATGCTCAATTTCTTAAATTTATGAATCTTCAGAAGCACAAATCGGTATATGGAAAAAATTACGCCTCTTTCATTTTGTTCAAATTTGCGTGCATTTCTGAAATTAAATTTCACATAACATAACGGAATAATTGTAAATGACACAACCAGCGATGCAAATAGTGTAAAACCGATTCCAAGTGCAAACTGTTCAAAATATAATCTTATTTCCTGACTTAAAAAGAGAAGCGGAACAAACACCGCAACAGTAGTAAGAGTTGAAGCAAAAACAGGAAAGAAAATATTTTTTAGAATAATAGTAAGCTTTTTTATTCCGTTGTTTTTATAATGATGATCAATGAAGTCGATAACAACGATCGAGTTATCAACCATAAATCCAAAACCAAGTATAAACGCAGCAATGGTAAGTATGTTTAATGACAGATCAACCAGATAGAAGAGCAAAAACGAGAACAGCAATGAAAACACAATCGATGCAACTATCACAAGCGAATATCTGATACTTCTGAAAATACCCAGCAGTACGAGTACAATTATAAGAAACGAAAAGAGAGCGCTTCTTGTCAGTTCATTTAACTGCTGCGCCATTTGCTTACTTTTATCAACCGATAATTTTAATACATAATCTTTTGGAAAAGATTCAGATAACTTACTCAGATAATCTTTTACCTCTCCGGCAACACTTAAAGTATTTGCTCCCGGCTTTTTAGATATTTGCAGATCCACAGTTTCTTTTCCGTTAATTCTGGAAAATCCGGTTGGTTCTGCAAAACCATTTATAACTTTTCCGATATCTTTTATAAGAATTGTATTGCCGTCTTTAGTAGTTTTAACCGGAAGTTTATTTATCAGCTCAATATCTTTAAGAGGATTATTTACTTTTATAAAAAGCTGATCTTCTTTACGTTTTATAGCTCCGGCAGGTAAAACTTTTTCAGCATTTGCCACGGCTGTCTGAATTTCGGAATTTGTTATATTTAACGCCTTGGCTCTGTTGTGATCGATCAGTACACTAATCTCTCTTTCATTTCCTCCGTACACAACCACATCGGAAACTCCCTCAACAGCTTTTAATTTGTATACAACATTCTCTTTCAGGTATTTTCTGATAACATTAGCATCTTCATTTCCAGAAACCGTATATCTTAAAAAGCCTTGTAAATCATTAAACTCTTCAGGGACATAATGACTTAACTGATAATGATATCCGTAAGGGAGAGTTTTTTTCATTGAAGAGAGTTTTTCATTTATGGCAATGCGGGCAAAAGCAAGATCGGTTTCAGGATGAAATTCCATATCAACAAAAGCGCTTCCCTCTTTGGAAGTCGATGTTATTTTTTTCATTCCTTTTATAGTAGCAAGCTCTGCTTCCACGGGAGAAGTTACATTTGCTTCCATAGCTTCGGGAGAAACCCCGCGCCAGTATAAATTTAATTTTAACTTCGGATATGAAATTTCAGGTGCCAGCTCAACCGGAATATTAAACAACGCAACCATTCCAACAAATACAATACTGAAGAAAAACATTCCCGCTGTTACCGGTCTGGACAAAAATGTATAAAATATTTTTTTCATATATTAGCTAACGCACCGAAATTATCAACAACTACTAACTTTAAACTTAACTTGTTACTTTATCACTTTTACTTTGGCATCGTGTGCTAGATTATAATGCCCCTGAATAACAAGTTTTTCATCTTTATTTATCCCACTTTTTACTTCGTAAAACTCATCATTTTCTTCTCCGAGTTTTACATATTTCCATTTTGCCAATTCTTCTTCAACAGTAAAAACAAGTGGTCTTTTATCACGTATCAGCAAAGCTTTTTTAGGGATTAAAATTCTGTTTTCCAAAACAGCTGCCTGCAACTCAACTTTAGCAAACATTCCTGGTTTAATAATCAGATCTTTGTTTTCAACTTCTACTGTTACTTTACAGGTTTTTGTTTCTTCGTCAATATAGGGACTGACATAAATAACTTTTCCTTCAAACATTTTTCCCGGTATTGCGTTTAGAGTAACTCTTGCAGGAGCACCTTTTTTAACCATAAGAATTTCGTTTTCAAGAACACCAACTTCAATTTTAAGTTTATTAACGGCAAAAAGTTTTAATACAGGTTTCCCCTGATTAATCTTTTCACCGATCGACAAATCGCAATTTCCAATTAATCCGGCAAAAGGAGCCCTTATTTCTGTGTAGGAAAGCTGAAGTTCAGCTTTTTTCTTTTTATTAACTGCGGCATTTAATCCGCTTTTATTAAGAATTACTTTTTCTCTTTGCGTACCTGTATAGATAAGTTTTATCTGCAGCGAATCTTTTGCTGTTTTATATTTTTTACCAGATATCTGTTTCGATTTATATTGATTTTCAAGTTCTGCCAACTCTTCTTTTAATCTGTCGGCTTCAACCATTTTGGAGCTGTCAATCTGAACATCTCCTTTAAGAAACTTGTAGTCAATCTGCGATTTAAGAATATCATCTTCTGCATTTGCCAGATCAATTTTCTTTTCAGTATCATCAAGTTTTACAAGAAGCTCACCGGCTTTTACCTGTTTTCCGTCAAAAACATTTATCTTTTTAATAAATCCGCTTGTATTTGCTTCTATTTCTATTTCATCAAAAGCTTTTACAGTTCCGTTTGCTTTTACCCTTTTTACAAGCGTCCCCATTTTAACTGGTTCAACAATTACATCAAAAACCACCTCTTCAAGCTTTTCGTAATCTACTTCTTTCTGATCGGTAATTTCTTCAGTCTCTGGCTTTTCATCAACCGGAATATAGGAATAACCAACAATACCAAGGGTTATAACCAATACCACTGCAAATACAATTTTAACAGATACTTTCATTGTTTCTCCTTGCAAGTAAAGTCGTACGACTTTGCACAATTAAATTTTAATTCAAAACTTTTATAATCTATTTTAGGTGAACTAATCCACCAAGTCATCAAAACTTTTCTTAGACCATTTTTCCAAATAAGTATAAAGTACCGGAATAAATATAAGTGTTAAAAACGTTGCGGAAGTCAGTCCGCCAACAACAGCAAGCGATAATGAAACACGCAACTGAGTTGCGGCTCCGATTCCTATCATCATTGGAATTAAACCAAACATAACAGTTAAACTGTTCATCACAATCGGGCGAAATCTGTCGCGCCCTGCCTGAATTATCGCTTCTCTTACTCCCAGTCCCTCTTTCCTTTTTCGTAAAATGAATTCCACCTTTACAACCGCGTCATTATCAGCAATACCGACAAGGATTATAAGCCCCATTAAAGAGATAATACTAATACTTTCGCCAAATATAAAGAGAAGAAGAATACCGCCTATGAGTCCGAGCGGAACTGAGAAAATAATTATAAAAGGAAACAGAAACGATTCAAACTCGGAAGCGAGAATCATATACATCAACAATACTGAAATCAGTAAGGCAACGTACAGAGCAGAAAATGATCTTGTTATCTCTTCATTTGCTCCGCCAACCGAAATGATTTCTTCTTTTGTTGGTTTAATCTTGCTAATCACTTCATTTATCCGGGTAATAACAGATTCAATATCCACATCAGTTATAGATGCATAAAGATACACAACTCTCGATTGATCTTCTCTTCTGATTTCAGAAAATGAATTTGCTCTTTTAACATCCACAACACTTTTTACCGGAATCTGTTTCTTTTCCGAAAGGATAAATTTGTTTAAGATTTTATCCAGATTATCTATCTCTTCGTTACTCGATTTTACTTTGATGGAAATTTTCTTGTCAAAATCAGAAAAAGATGTGGCGCTGTTACCTTTTACAAGATTAACAACTTTATCGGAAACTTCTCCGATATTCAAGCCGAATAGTGCACATTTTTCTCTGTTAACACTAATATCATATCCGGGCAGACCCTTTTCAGTTGCAATGCGAATCTCTTCAAGTCCCTTTATTTTTGCATTTTCAAGTTCTGCAACAATCTTTTCAGCTTTTGCAAATCCAAGATTTATATTTTTGTTTTTGACTTTAATTATAATATCTTCTTCCGAAGGATTTATAATTTGAGAATAGGAAGTTTTCACCTGCTCGAACGAATAATCTATTCCCTTTAAGCTGCCAAATATTTTTCGTAACTTGTTTTGAACTCCGTAATAATTATCATACGAATCTATTTTCACAATCATATTGGTTTTGTTAACTGCAATCTGATCTTTATTAAGAAAGTCAAACTCATTTACTCGTCCAATATTAGACACAACATTTTTAACGCTTGGAAGAGCAAGTACAGCTTCTTCGATATCTTCACAAAACTCTGCATTTCCCTTGAGGGAAGTTCCTTTCGGGTAAGAAAACTCTATTATAAATTCATTCTGAGCAGATTCAGGAATAAATTCGGTTTTCATATTTAATGCTGCAATTACTGTTAAGAGTGCCAGCCCGACGGTAATCCCGATAGTATGCGGTTTATGGTCAAGCGCCCATTCAAGAAGCTGTTCATATTTGTCAATTAGCTTGTCCATCCATTTATCAACCTTAATGGAGAACCGGGCAAATACTTTTTCTAAAATCCAGTTAAAGCCTTTGATAATATTTACAATTATATACACTAAAAATTTGAATAATATCACAAACGGAAGTTTTGTCCAGAATAAAGCCTTTCCGCCAAAACTTTGTTTTTCAGGTTTACTGATAAATAAAAATCCTCTTGAGTATTTTTCAGATGCAACAATACTTGACCGTTTCTCTTTACTCACAAGCATAGGAATAAGTGTAATTGCAGCAACTATTGATGCCAGGAGTGAAAAAGCAATTGCATAAGATTGATCTTTGAACAATTCTCCTGCAATTCCCTTTACAAATATTAACGGAAGAAAAACCACAATGGTAGTTGCTGTTGCCGTAATAACCGGCATTGTTACTTCTGCCGCCCCTTTAATTGCTGCTTGTCTGTATGTTAATCCGCTTTCTTTATATCTAACAATATTTTCAATTACTACAATTGCGTTATCGAGGAGCATTCCAACCCCGACAGCAATACCGCCTAATGAAATTATATTAAAGTTTATGTCAAAAAGATGCATTAAAAGAACTGTAAGAACCAGTGAGGCAGGAATTGTAATACCTATAGCAAATATATTGCGCAGACTTCCGAGGAAAAAGAAGAGAACTATTATGGCAAGAATACCGCCATACAATACCTCCTGTTTTACATTTGTAATAGCATCTTCAATAAATCCGGATTGATCACTTACAACAACCAGATCAAAATCAGGATAATCTCTGTCTAATACTCTTAATATCTTCTTTATCTCCTGAGCAATTGTAACAGTATTTGCTTCAGGTTCTTTGTATACAAGTACCCCGACTGTTTCCGAACCGTTTAATCTGGTAAGTCCCTCTCTCTCTTTAAAGTTTTCCTTAACCTTTGCAACATCGGAAATAAGGATAGTATTACCATTCGGATAATATTTTACAATTGTTTTTTCTATCTCGTCGGTATTGCTGAACTCGCCAAGTGCCCGGAGTGAATAACGAAACAACCCTTTCATAATTTTACCGGCAGGCAGATTTATATTTGCATTTTTAAGTGAGTTGCTAATATCACTAAATGTAATTCCGTAAGCTTCCATTTTTACCGGATCAGCTTCAATAAGAATTTCGCGTTCGAGTCCGCCTGTAACTATTGCTCTTGCAACTCCTTCAATCTGTTCAAGTCTGCGACGAAACAACACTCTTCCGGCTTCTTTCAGGTTTATGAGTCGCTGAATATCATACTCGGGAGAATCATGATCCACATATCGTAATTTGTATCTGTTAAGTTTATGTTCTTTTTTCTCAAGATCTTTATACTTAAGAGCCAGTGTCATAATAGGTGAGGCAGAAGGATCAGAACGAATAATTGAAGGACGTTCAGCTTCACGCGGCAGAGAATGGACAACATTGTCCAGTTTTTCGCGTAAAGACAATATGGTCATATCCATATCTGTTCCCCAGACAAAATCAACTGCAATAACGGAAATACCTTCTTTGGAAACAGAGGAGATTTTTTTTATTCCGGGAAGTGTTCCTATCTGAGCTTCAAGATGTTCAGTTATCATTTTTTCAATTTCTTCGGGCGCGGCGTTTGGATATTCCGTCTTAACAACAAGATGGGGCAAATTTATATTTGGAAGAAGATCAACTCCCAGTTTGGAAAATGCAAAAATACCTAGAATTGCAATTCCTATAAAAAACATTGTAACTGTTACCGGACGCTTGATAGAAACTGAGGATAATGACAAACTAACTCCGTAAAAATTATAAAAGGTTATAACTTTGTGATTATCAGGGTAAAACTTTACCTTACCTATGCACCTATACTTATTTTCGCCACCCTAATTACCATCTGTAAACTACTAATTTAATATATTTCATATAGATGTACAATTGATATATTTGTTGCTTTTGTTAATCTAACTTTTTACCTTCTATTATTCTCTCAGCAAATTCATAAAACTTCTCTGCAACACCCAAATCTTCAAACTCTAAAAAATCACTGCGAAGAATACGTCCTGTGAAATCTACTAACATAACTACTTGCTTTGATGGTAAATCAAATTTATTATAAGCAATCATTTTAAAGTTTCTGAAGTCAGATAGCATAAACTCAAACTCATTGTTATAAAAGATAATTGAGTTTCCCTTTGTTAGATATTGTTTATGAAAATTATAGCATTTTTGACACCCTAAAGAATCATAAATAAAAAACAATTTTGGTTTTTGTTCATCTTCATTAACAAATATCTGTTCAAATTCTTTTTTTGTTAAGAGTTTAGTCTCCCATAAAAAAGAGCCCTCAATCTGATCTCTTTTGAGTTGGTGTTTTCCATATTTATTACTTTGCGTTTCTATTTCATTTAAGGTATTTTGTAAGCCATTCTTTTGATAAATCAAAACAACAAGTAAAATTAGGACTATTATTCCGCCACCTAAATAAAAAAAGTCTTGTTTATTTTTCATTGAATTTCACCTTCAACTTTAATAATTCTAATTTTTCTCCTGAATTTTCAATCATCACGTATACAATTCCCTTATGCACATCCATTAATTTACCAGTTATTTTTTCATCAAAAATGCATCTGAAATTAGAATCAAGAATCATTAAATAGTTATTGGCATCCAAATGACTTCTAGTTTTATATTGATTTGGAAACAAATCTAAATAATTGATATAGATTAAGTTAGTTTTTTTATCAAAATACATACTTTGAAAATGCGTTACTTTAGACGCATACTTGTAAAAATACTCTTTCGTATTTTTATATTGAGTACCAAATTTTATTTTTGGTGGAGTTTTGTAAAATTGGGGTTCATAGGTATACTTATTAATTAATTCTCCATCTGAACTAAATTGATGAAAATCTAAATCCGCTTTCTGTTTTACTAAAAAACTATTGTTGAAACATCCTGAAATACATGATCTTTTATTCATATATATATAGGCATTCCGATTGTTGTCATACATTTCGTTAAAAGGACATATCTCTTTTTCTACTTTGCCATTTTTATCCAGAATTAAAGCAGAATAAATATGACTTACTTTTTCTTGTTGTCCAGTTGGCTCTGATTTGGCTGAAACCAATATTTTATTATTTAAAACTACCGGTTTATATTGCGTTGTACTATACTTCATCGGATATGTAAGTACTTTTGCAACACTGAAATTTTCATCTAAAAATTTCAGTTCATTTTTCACATCATGAAAAATCACCAATGTATCTCCAAACGAAGTAATTTTAGGTGTCCGGCTAAATTCATCTGGTCCTCGCCCTTTTTTCCCATAAGAAGTGATTAATTTCAAATTTTTATCAAACTTATGAATTTTAAGAACAGAATGATCAACTATAAAAATACTGTTGTCCATTACTTCAATTTTTGAAACTCCGCCAATAAAAAACTTATCAGAATTCAAAAACTCTAATTTCTCTTGGATTTCTAAATCTACAGATTTTTGATACTTCACTGGTATAGTTTTTATATCCTTATTGCCACATCCAATAAACAATATCAGGAAAAGCATCATCGTTATGTATTTCATCATTTCTCCTTAATTCCCTGTTGCCTATGGCAACAGGGAGAAGTTTAACAAACGTTATCAATGCATCCTTGTTCAGTTATATCTTTCTGACAATCTGGTTCATCAGCATCTTCAACCCAATAACATTTTTGATTTTCACCATAAGCGATGACCGTATTTGATAATACCCCGATAATGCCTAGAGCTAATAACAAGATTAAAAGTAATTTTTTCATAATTTCTCCTTATTAAAGATTTGATTTGATAATTTACCCGGCCAGGTTTTTTAACACTAAAAAAATAATTCCCAGTTATCTTAAAAATTAAATAACTCCTGCTAAATAGAATATATCCCAATTTCCCATTTAGTTTTACATAAATATAGTTAACTTCAATAAAAATATATTTTTCAAATCGGTCAACTACTCACCAAACTCCAGTGCAAATTTTATGAACTCGGCGGAATCTATTTGTCCGAGTTTCCTTCTGATGTTCTTTTTGTGAAACTCAATTGTCTTTACACTCAGGTCAAGTTTTTGAGCTATCTGAGTATTTGTTAATCCCCTGGCTGTAAGTGGTAAGATATCTTTCTCCCTGTTAGTAAGGTTTTCTCTGCCTTTTCTTACCGACATTAATGCTTCATCATATTCTTTATATTGTTCTTCGGTAAAGCAGTTATCAAAGTAGAGTTGATTTTTGTATACAATATTTATTGCATTATCAAAAACTGTAAGTTCTCTCTCTTTTGAAATAAATCCTTTGCCACCTAATTTGTAGGTCTGATAAATCTCAGCTCTTTTTAAACTGACAGAATAAAACAATATTTTAGCATTTTCATCAACTTTAAGTATTTCTTTTGCAGCCTCATACCCGTCAACAACAGGCATATAAATATCGAGTATAACAATATCGGGTTTCAGTTTACAATATTTTTCAATTGTCTCCTTGCCGTTTTTACATTTTGCAGCTATGTTGATGTCAGATTTGTTGTTGAAGTAATTTTCCATTCCGTTAATTACTGCCGGATGGTCGTCGCCAATCAAGATATTAATTGCCATAATATCAGTATGTCCCTTCTCCCCCAATTATCAATAATGTGTCTGTGAAATTATTTTATAATTCTGAAGTGCTTTCTATTGCAAACTTTATTAATTCGTTGGCTCCGTTCAAATCATATTTTCTTCTGATTCTCCTGCGGTGTTCTTCAATTGTTCTCACACTTAAATCAAGTGAGCCGGCAATTTCTGCATTTTGGAACCCTTGCGCAATAAGTTTTAATACTTGTCGCTCCCTGTATGTTAATTTGAAATCAGTTTGTCTTTTTCTGCTTTGATAATAATCAAAAGAAGATTCGGGAAATTCCTGATTAAAATATAAGTTGCCTTCTCTTACTGTGCGGATAGCTTCCAGTAAATCTTCCAAAGGTGATGATTTAAGTACATAACCTTTGATTCCCATTTTATATCTTTCGTAAATCTGATTTTTATTATTTGAAAAGGTGTAAAAGATAATTTTCGATTTTTTACGTTTTCTCAGAATTGTACTTGTTGCAGTTACTCCGTCCATAACAGGCATACTGTCATCAACAATAATTACATCGGCTTTCATCCTTCTGCACATACTTACAAGTTCACGCCCGTTCATTGCATTACCGATAATTTTAATAGAAGTATCCAGTTCTTCTAACCTGGATACTCCCTGATGTATAATTGGATGATCATCGGCTACGATAATTTTTGTTGTCATTTGCTCTTACCAGATACTTCTTAATATTTATCTGTAAAAATTTAGTCTTTTCATTTGTAAAAGTAAAGAAAAGAGCAAAGGCAAACATAGAAATTGATGAATAAACATAATACATTTCTCTATGTAATGATTGTGTCGACACAAATAGTGTTTTCAAAACTACGTTTAATGCGTAAAAAGCTAATATAACTTCAAAAATGTTTAATTTGCTCCTAATTTTCAGTTCTTCAATTATTATAGCAGAAATCTTAAATAAAAGAACAATCTCAAGGATCAATGATATCAAATTGGAATGGAATCCTATTACTAGTAAAAATGCGGTAATTATTACGACAATTATATTAAATCTACTTAACTTAATATTTTTAGATTTAATTGTAAGTATCATAAATAATTCACAAAACACCACCCAAAAATTAGGATTTAACTTCAACCAATAATAAAAAAGTAAATTGCCAGGATCTTGCACTGCTAAGGCAACAAAAAAAAGAAAATACTCTTTTCTAAAATTCTTAATTAGTGGTAACAACCATAAAATTATTGATATGTAGATAATTATTTGCGACATCATTTATTTCATTTGGACACATTGGTGGACAAAAAATAGTTTTATCTGCCGATTGCTCCTCGTATCTTACAACTGAATCTTTTTCTCGTATTTCGAAATATACAAATTTATCAGGAGTAATCCTTTGTGAATCTAATAACCGTTCTATTACACTGGTGCTAAATAATTTATAAATCCACTCAGGATCCAAACATTCAATTTTCTTTTTTGAATATAGTATCTTTAATGAGCTATTACAAATTACAACATTATCTTCTGTAATTTTAAATAGTATATGCTCACCTGTTTCAAGAATTGCTTTTCTTATAACATCAGCTTCAATTTTTACTTCCGATATTTTTTTTCCGAAAATTCCGGGAACATCTTTGTTGTCAAAAATTTCACCAATTTCTTGTGCAAATACAAAGTTTACTAAAATTACCAATAAGATCGTTAACTGTTTCATTTTGAACTCCAAATTTTAAGTTAATGGAGATCAAAATTACTTTACATTTGCAAATTATAAATCGGTATATTTACCGAATTTTAAATCGTACTATTACGTATCATTACCCAGTTTTTCCATCATTACAAACTTAGTTGCAAATATTACAAGCTGCTCAGAGCTTTCCAGACCCAGTTTCTGGATCATTTTTGAGCGATATGTATCTACTGTTCTTTTACTGATATTGAGTTTATCAGCTATTTTTTCACTTGAATAGCTTTTTTCCAAAAGCATTAAAATATCATATTCTCTTTTGGTAAACCTTACATTCATCTGAGCAAACTTAGATTTTTCCTTTTGCACCAGTTCTGAAAATCTTTGCAGATTTTTAACATTATTTACTGTAGGAAAATAAATTCCTCCGTCAATAATTTTATCTATTGCATAAAGTAATTCGCCCGGCTGGCAATTTTTACTTATTAACCCTTTAGCTCCTTCTGACCATACATTATAAGTAGTAAGCTCATCATCGTACATTGAAAGTACAAGTGATTTCACCGAGGCATTATATTCTACTATTTCGTTTATTGCCTCCAGCCCGCTTTTTTCAGGCATATTAAGATCTGTGATAATTAAATCTGGTTTTAATTTCTTATATAAGTCTACAAGTGTTGCGCCGTCTCCAGCTTCTGCTATTACATAATTCCAACTGTTTTTTTCAATTATTTCTACAATCCCTTTTCTGATAATTGTATGGTCATCTGCTATTATGATTGAAACTTTTTTCCTCATTGCTTCTATACGGTATAGTAATTAAAATCGTTGTCCCTTCCCCTAATATGGAATCTATTTCCCAAAATCCCTCCAACTCTCCTATCCTTTCCTGGATATTTACTATTCCTAATCCTTCCGAAGTATAATAATTTTCTTTAATTTTATGCGGTTTAAAACCTTTACCATTATCCGATACAGATAGATTTATCTCTCTGGCTTCTTTGAATATAACAATTTCAACATAATCCGCCTGTGCATATTTTACAATGTTGTTCACAGATTCCTGAATTATACGGTAAATATTGAGTAATTTTTCCGGGGTAAAATTATCCAGGGTTTCATCAAGATCGATAAAAATTTCAATATCGGTATTTCTCGTCAGCTTTTCGCCGATCAGATAGACGGCTGTTGAGAATTTTTGTTTCTTAAAATCTATAGGTTTTATTTCTGTTGAAATATTCTTTACTTTATGAATAATATCGTTAAGATCTTCTTTTCTGCTATCATCAATTCCTTCTCTCAATAAAAGTAAATCATGATTAACCGAATCGTGTAATTCTCTGGCAATATTATTCAGCTTTTCAGTGTATTTCTTTTCTTCAATTCTTCTCAGTTCTTTTACTTTTTCTTCATAATCTTTAATCAGATTTTCCTGTTTCAAAAACTCGGTTTTATCATTCAGGTAAAGCTGAATTGCAGACAATTCCTTAAAGTGTTTAATAATTACTTCGTACGTATTTTGATTAAAAGTATACATTTCGCAGTAATTATCACTTCTCACTTTCGAATTGGTAACGCATTCGGTAAAAAGTCCTGAAACATCCAACAAACTATTTTCTATCAGCTCCTCAGCAGAAAAATTGGTGTGAATTAATTTCCCGTTATCTGAAAACCTCAAAATAGGATTCGGATCGTTAAAAAACAACTTGTTTGATATAACTCTGTATTTTTTCTTGTCGGTTTTATGCCTGGAAAGCAATGGTTTGTAAAATATCCTGAGAAAAATTAATATCATTGCAAGAATAATTGTAAAAACAACAAATGATACGATAATAGGGTTTTCGAAACTGAAAAAATATGGATCGGAAGTAAACATTAAATCTACACTATTTTTTATTTTATCTGGTACAAAATACAAAAACAGTAACAAAGTTGATACAATTCTGTTTAATGTCGTGCATTTTGTTTTTTGTTCTTATTATTTTAGAAAAGTTTACAAATAAGTCAGGCACTTTTATATTTTATTAAATTTTACTTATCTTGGTTTTGTTTTCATGAGATATCACTTATTAAACGTTTTCACTTATAATCTATCCGGCATTTTATGAATGAAATAAAGTCGTTTTTCAGAGAAAATGAATCTGCGTTAACTGCAAGATTTGAAAAAACGAATTTCACAGACTCTTTCAGGTCAGAAAAAGAAATTCAGTTCATCCCGAAAGCTTTGTTAAAAGAGATTTCAGAGTCTGCGGAACAATCTGCTGCAAATCGGTTTGAGACAAAAAATCTCTTAAATCAGATTGCTAAAATAGTTGGCACTTCAATTAATGATATACTGTTGCTTGTAAAACAGTGTAAACAATTGCTTATAGATTTTGTAAATGAAACTTCTGATATTGAAGACACAAAGACACAAATTTTACTATTTGTAAGTCGCTTTTTCGATTTTATTGAAACCGAAATCTTAAAAGGAGCAAATTCGGAGTGTAAGGCTTCAAAAAAATTCAGACAATTAATCAAAAATATTTACGATGAATTTGTTCTCTTTTCATTAAAATCTGACGGCACAATAGGGTTTATCAGTCCTTCAATAAAACAAATTTCCGGTCTTTCACCTGATGAGCTGACAGGTAAAAAAATTTCCGAAATTTTTATAACTGATGACGGATTGGAAGGTGAGCTGACTCGCTTTAAGGAAACTCTTCCCCACGAAATAAATGCAGTCAGGTTTCATCTTAAGACCAGAAGCAGAAAAAAAATAGTTTTTAATTGTAAACTCTGGCCTGTTTATGATTCTAATCATAATTTTATCTCTTTTGACGGAATTGCCAGAGATATTACGGAATATAAAACTTCTGAAGCAGCCCTTAAATTAAGTGAGTATAAGTATAAAACATTGCTCGACAGTCTCCCTCAAAAGGTTTTCTATAAAGATACAGATTCATCCTATGTAGCTGTTAACCGCAGTTATGCTTCTGATTTGAACTTACAACCGGAAGATTTAATCGGGAAAAATGATTATGACTTCTTCCCTAAAGATCTGGCAGAAAAGTATAGAAGCGACGATAAAAAGATAATGCAGAATAAAAATACCGTGGAATTTGACGAAAGTTATATGAAAGATAATGAGTTAAAGACAGTCCACACGGTAAAAGTTCCTGTAAAGGATGAAACCGGAAAAATAAAAGGTCTGCTCGGAATTTTCTGGGATATTACCCACAGGAAAAATCTGGAAGAGCGACTTATTAAAAGTGAGCACGAACTTTTAACTTTATCTACTCGTCTGCAGCTTGCTGTAAAATCTGCAAAAATAGGAATCTGGGATCTTGATCTGAAAGATAACAATCTTATTTGGGATGACAGAATGTATGAGTTATATGGCTTGGATAAATCTGTTACAAAATGCTCATTTGAACTTTGGAAAGATAAGATACATCCGGAAGATTCTGAAAAAACAGTAAATACTTTGCAGACAGCAATAGACGGGAAAAATGATTATAACACCCAATACCGAATTATGAGCGGTGATGGTGAGATAAAATTTATTAAAGCTTTTGCAATTGTGATAAGAGATGAAAACAATCAACCTTTGAGAATGATTGGCATTAATTACGATATTACTAAAAGAACCAATGATGAAGCGGCTCTGCAAAAATATGCAGATACACAAAATGTATTACTTCAGGAAGTTAATCATCGTGTTAAAAACAATCTGGCAGCTCTCATAAGTATTTTGCACAAAGAGGAAGATAAGGCAGTTAACGACAATAATAAACATTTTATTCCGATGCTTAAAGATCTCCAGACTCGCATCAAAGGTCTTTCAACTGTTCATTCTCTTCTTTCATCGGTTAACTGGCAGCCGCTTAACCTGACAACTCTTTGCGAACAGATCATAACAAGTGTTGTAAATTGTTTTCAATCTGCTGCAAAAA
Organism: Rhodothermaceae bacterium; assembly: GCA_041725875.1. Lineage (GTDB taxonomy): Bacteria > Bacteroidota > Ignavibacteria > Ignavibacteriales > Melioribacteraceae > JBGRQB01. The sequence goes on along the minus strand of JBGRQB010000061.1, from coordinate 5,057 downwards.
CTAAGTTCTTTGTTAACTATTCCGATATAAAAGTAAATATTAACCAAGCCCATCATCTCACTCTGGCAATAAACGAGCTTGCATCAAATACATTCAAACATTTTAACAATAAAAATGAAACAGTGGAAATAAAAGTTGCCATCTGTTACGAAAATGATTATATCTATATCCAGTATATAGATAACGGACCAGGTTACCCTGATAAAATGCTTGCCGGAAATATGGAAGATGTCAACATAGGATTTGGATTGATTAAAGGTATAGTTGAACAAAGTCTGGAAGGACAGGTAGATATTTCCAATAATCCGGGTGCAGTAACTATTATTAAATTCAAAAATGAACAATCAGACCGAGGATAATTAACAGATGCTGAATAAAAATCCTGTAAAAGTACTTGTGGCCGAAGATGATTTTCTTGTTTGCGAAGATATTATAAGACATCTAAAACAAAAAGGTTATCAGCATATTGGTTCTGCGCCAAATGGAGAAAAAGCTCTTGCAATGGTAAAAGAGTTAAAGCCTGATGTTATTATTATGGATGTAAAAATGCCTAAAATGGATGGCTTACAAACAATTTCACTGATACAGCAAGAATGCCCTACTCCGGTTGTTATTTTAACTGCCCACGAATCAGCAGATATTGTAAACAGAGCAAGTCAGGCAGGAGCAGCAGCATTTCTTACAAAACCGCCAAATGCTGAAGAGATTGACAGAGCTATTACAATTGCAATGGCGCGACACAATGATCTGTTAAAAAGTATGCAGCTAGTAAAAGAGCTTGAAAAATCTCAAAGAGCTCTTGAAGAACATAAAAAAACGTTACAAACTACAAATGCACAAAAAGATAAACTTTTTTCCATAATTGCTCACGATTTAAGGAGCCCGTTTGTTGCATTAATGGGTTATTCGGAAATGTTATCGAGCGATTATTATGAGTTTAACGATCTGGAACGACTTGAATATATCAACTCCATCAGCGAATGTGCAAACAGCACATTTATGCTTCTTAATAACCTGCTAAACTGGTCAAGAGCACAAAGAGACAAACTGGAACTTACTTTCAGAGAATACAATATTTATGATTTAATTAACACTGTAATTGAAACATTAAAAGGATTTGGAGAACAGAAAGGTATAACAATAAATAATCTAGTTAAGAATGAAATAGATCTTCAAATAGATTATGATACTATGTTAATTGTCTTTTCAAATCTGATCAGCAACGCGGTTAAGTTTACTCCTTCCGGCGGTGAAATAAATATTCACTCAATGACAGGCGGAACCAAGGTTTCGATAATTGTAGCCGATAATGGTCAAGGCATAGAAAAAGAGCGATTAAAAGATCTGTTTAATGTAGAAAACCTGAACTCAACTCCCGGGACTGATAATGAGCAAGGTACCGGACTCGGTCTGATTTTATGCAAAGAGTTTGTAGAAAAAAACAATGGAACCCTTGAAGTAAGAAGTGAAGAAAATAAAGGGAGTCAGTTTATTATCACATTTGGAAACTGAAGCTCTATAGTTTAAAATCGTTGCTGCCTTTATACAAGATTCATCACAACTCTAAACGATGGCTAAAGCCAATGCCTACCGGATTATCTCTTTCTGTGTCAGATTAATTTACCTTTTAAAGGCCAGGTAGAGGCCAGTTAGCTCGGAGTTGTAGCCATTTGTGCCTTCGGTACAATCCGGCTTCGTGTAACACACTTCGCCGGATCACTCAGGCACCCGTATTATGCGTGGCGACGGAGAAATCTCAGTGCTGAATTGTGCGCGGTGTCAAGGAGAGATCTCTCACGGTGTTCGAGATGACACGATTATACAGTGATATATACTATATGTCTTTCCGAACGCAGTTGAGGAAACTCACTGCTAGATTGTGCAAGGTACTCGCGGTCGGGCTCAGGGCGACAAAATTTGTCACCCGACATCTTTTTCTGAGCGTAAAGAAAATTGATGAACGGAGGCGTTAAGAGCAAAAACTGTTTGAAGCCATCTGAAAGATGGCAAGTTGTTTTTGTTCAGCCGAACGTTAGCAATTTTTAGCGAGGAAAAAGACAGCCGAAGTTTTTGTCAAACTTTTTCAGAAAAAGTTTGCCTACGGAGTAAGCAATGCAGAGCAAAACTACAATGTTCAAAAGTTTGTAAAACTAACAAGTTGCAGATAGCAAATGAATACTATACTGAGATTTCTCCGTCGCTTTGCTCCTGCGAAATAACATAGTTTGTTATCCGGCATTTTGCTTACCCTCGGAGAGCAACAATACCTAATTATGCAATTAAAAGAAAACCCTGAAAGCTTTAGAACCATCAGGGGTTGTTTGTAATTTATGTTTTGTCTGAAACAAAATTTTTTAATGTTTTACTTTTTAATCAACACATTTGTGCCAAAACAAGTATAGTCTTTCTTAGGAAATGAAACGTGAAACTTTGTTTCCAATTTATTGTCTGAAAGTTTTTTTATTACCCATTTTGCTTTTCCGCCGGGCATAAAGTTTTCAATTTCTTCTGTTTCAAAAACAAGCTCGCTTTCATTTGATAGTTCTTCATTCAAAACATATTGATTAACATACCCTTCAATGTTAAACTGTCTGAATACAATAACTTTTCTAATCTTATCATAACTGATAAATCCTTTATCAATATGATGTTCACCTTCAGGATTTTTTTTAGTTGGTTCAAATTTTGAATCGTTTATAACTTCAATATATTTTCCGCCCATTACATATTTAAATCCGGATTCTATCTTTGATTTGGAATTTCCAAATCCGTTTCCGGCACCATGCCATTCACCAATAATAAAATCTAATTTTGCAAAAGGATTATCCTGCGCAAAAGCTTGTCCGATAACTAACAAAATAAATACAAAACAGAAGAATGATTTCTTCATTATAAACTCCGAATAATATTAAACTTGTCACCTGAATATAAAACATAAAAATTTAATATCTGTTATATGTTTTGATAATCTTTTTACTTCTTTAGCAAAAACAGAACAGGTATATCAAACCTTTTTTGCCAACTTCTTTCAGAGTGATTTTCTCCTTCAAACTTTAAGGTTTTCCAATTTTTAGCAGAATAACCTTTCTCTTTCATAATTTTGTCAATCATCAACTGATGTGGTTCATAATGAGCATCAAGAGTTTCTGTTCCGTAATCAAAATAAAATTTGTTTAACTCTGCATCAGGCAGATTGGCCTTCATATAATCGGCAAATGCTTTGGGGACAGGATTATTCTTTAACGGATAAACACCCGGCCAGTGGGTTGAAATGCAAGCCGCGCCTTTGAAGATCTGAGGATATTCACATACAGCATACATTGAAATTAATCCGCCCATACTTGAACCAGCTATAAATGTGTTTTCTTTATCTGAAAGGACAGAGTAATTTTTATCAATGTACGGTTTTAATTCTTCTACAATAAATTTGAGATATCGATCCGAACTAATGCCGTTTGGAAAAATTTCCATTCCTGATTTTTCTTTTATCTGTGCACGAAGTGTTTTTTCCGCTTCATCTGAAAGTAACTCAAAAGCTTTTGCCGGAAAATAATCAGGATGCCTTTCCTTACCTGCATTCCAGATACCGACTACAATACATTTTTTTATTTTATCTTCTTTGATCAGCCTGCTTACAACTTCATCAACTTCCCATTCCTGCTTGTTCCAGGTTGTTGTTGAATCATAAAGCATTTGTCCGTCGTGCATATAAAGAACAGCATATTTTTCTTGCTTACTATAATTTTTTGGGAGCCAGATATCAATATTTCTGGGGGTTACATATTTTGAGTTGAAATTTTCAAGTCTTTCTATTTTTCCTTCTGATGCTTTCGGCATTTTTGATTTTTCCTGAGCAACCGAAAAGGAACATATAATTAATGTGAAGACAGAAACCAAAATGATTTTAACGGGGGTTTTCATTTTATTTTCCTTTTATATTTGTGTTAAGATTAAGATCCAATTTTTCCATAACGCTGATAATCAGTGCAATAAAGTACAAAGGTTCCTTTCTCGGTTGTAACCGGGTAATAAAGCTCATACCTGCCGTCAGATGCACTGAAATGGTGATCTGTTTTGCTGTTTGTAAAAACTTCTTTCAAATATTTTTTCTCTTCAACCGAACAAGGAAAGATATAATCTTTGATTCCGAAATCATTTGACCAATAAAAATGCTGCCCTATTTTCACATAGACTTCTTTCCCTTTTAGCTTATGTGAATAGAGTACATTAATCATTGGAAAACTTTCCGATTCTCTTGATAATATTGCAAGGTTTCCGCTTACAACAGAAAGATGCAATGAATCTATTTTGAACTCGGCAAACTCATCCAGCATCTGCTTATTGTTATCAATTATAAATTTTGCCGATTTCACCAGATGTTTTTCTTTTGCAATTGTTGATTGATGATCGCCCAAATAGAGTAGTAAAAGAATTACCGGAAAGGAGATTGCAAAGAGTGATATATATATTTTCTTTACTGAGTTTTTGATTGTCCGTGAATTGTCATATTCTCCACTCATTGTTTCAGAGATTTTTGTGAGATTAAACATAACATTAACAATAACGGCTCCTGCCAGAAGCGAAAGAATTCCAAAAATACTGAAATAGAAAATCTCAGAAATATTTTCCCTGAAAATTTTTAATCCGAAAACCTGAATTGTAATAAAAGCGAATACCCAATAAATTAGTAATATAATTGAGATTAGAGAAATTCCATTGGTTAGTTTGATAATTTTGTTTTTGTCCACTTTGCCTCCTTAAATCAGTATAATTCAAAAACAAAACTAATTAAATTAAAGATGAATTGTGAGATATAATATGTGCCTTCGATACAATCCGGCTTCGTGTAACACTTCGCCGGATCACTCAGGCACCCGTATTAGCACGTGTCATTTCTCAGGAGCGAAGCAACGGAGAAATCTCAATGACAAATTGTACTCGGTTCTAAAGTAAGATTTCTCATTACATTCGAGACGATAAAATTTGTCGCCCGGCATCTTTTTCTGAGCGTTAAGAAAATTGATGAACGGAGGTGTGAAGAACAAAAACTGTTTGAA
>JBGRQB010000060.1:0-21566 GCA_041725875.1 Rhodothermaceae bacterium | reverse complement strand
TACTTGCTATTGATAGTGAGGATAATATCTACATTTCTTTTTCTGATGAAAAGGAGATTCAAATTCTGGATAAAACTGGAAATTTGAAAGAAAGAATTCCAAACAATAATAAAGTTAAGTATTCAATTAAAGAAAAAAATAAATTAATTGAAGAATATAGACGGAAAAGAATAGAGGGGTATCTGGCTGGTTATGGATCGGCAGGGGGAGGTGTCCCTAAAAATATTCCGAAAGGCAAGTTCGATGGCCAGACTTATGAGTATAAACCTTATGCACAAGCAATATTAAATTGTGTTAGTAAAGGTGCCTTTATCTTGTTGCCATAAGAAAACCGAAATGAATTATTGTTTAAAATGATTGGTGAAAATACTGATCAAAAAATATCTGTCGTAAATCATAGTGATCCTGATTTGGCTATTAATTCATTTCGTGAAAAAGTAATATTCGTTAAAGATAAATATTATCAGGTTGTAAAAGATGAGTTAGGGATTGATTGTATTGAAGTATATAGTGTTAAATAGTTGCCTAACAATTAGTGGTCCAGGTCGTTATTGTATTACTCAGCAGTGGTGGCGTTAGCTGTCAAAGGAGAAATTATGAAGTATTTAGTAGTGTTAGCATTTTTAATCACAGCAATTGTAGCTCAGGTCGAAAATATTTTTTTAGAGAAGATAAATGAAATTGAATTAAAAGATGAAGATGGAATAGAGGTTGTTGATTTTGCATCTGATTTTAAAGTAATAAATTCAAATAACCTTGTGTTAACTGATAAAAGAGCAAATCAACTTATTTGTTTTAACGAATTTGGTGCCATAAAATGGGTGATATCCTCTAAAGGGAATGGTCCTGGTGATTTGAATAGACCCACATCTTTGTTTTTAACTGATAACTCAGTAATAGTTAAAAATGAAAGAAATAATAGGCTTGATTATTTTGATTTTGATGGGAAATATAAAAAATCAAAGAAGTTCTCAGAAAAGCAGTTGATATTAATCTCTAAAACTTATGATGCAATTGACAGTGAAGGGAACTATTACTCAACTACTAGTGGGTTCAATAAATCTCATCTTATTGAAAAGTTTGATCAAGATCTATTTAAATTAAAAAATATTGGGAAGATAGAAACAGAGAAAATTAAATGGTTTGATTTTAGTGAAATTGAAAAAAACATCAAAAACAATCAAATCCCGTCATTGATTATAAATAGTTGCTTGCTTGCCACAAACAGAGATAATCAATTGTACGCAATTCATCCAATGACATTAAAGTTAAAGAAGTATGATATAAATGGAAAAAAGGTTTTCAGTAAAGAATTGAAAATCAAGAATTATAAAAAACGATTGAGGGGATTCTTTGATCGCTCTAAAGAAATTGTGAAGCACAGAGCAATATCAAATGATTATATTTTGAGAGATTTTGTAATTGATGATGAGGGGAGTATTTTTGTATTAATTAAAGATGAGAATTTGATTTTGTATAAATATAGTAAAGAGGGGCGTTTAATCACTAGATATGAAGCGTCGGTTAAGAATGTTATGAAGGTAGAGGTGCATAATAAAAAACTGTATGTGTTAACTTCAGAAAATAAGATTGTGTGGTTTAATTTGAAATTATAGTCATTTGTGCAGAAGTTCAGTACTGCGGTAAATAAATTTAATAAGGCACTCGCAGTATTTCTAAGCATGCAGGTTAAACACGAAACCGTTATATGGAGAGGGAAATGAAATTTTTTTTACTTTTGCGTTTTGTCAAGACATCGTCTCCCTTAAAAAGGGGAATAAGTGGTACTATAAGTATTGGTATAACTCAAGTACCTGTAATGCGGAAGAATATTATCTGGAAAAAGAAGTACTGAGGGACTCTTTGATTTCAGGAAAACTTTATAAAGTTGTTAATGTTAATAAAATTATGGATAATGATACAACTTTTGTGAGGTATGAATATTGGTATGCTGACCAAGCAAAATTTAAGCAAATTAGGTTTGATTGGTTGTTGTATATTCAGAAGACTTATGACAAAGAAACACCAGAAGATTCTTTGGGACTTAGCGAGTATTTGGGTTCTCAGACTTTGAATATATTTGGAGTTAATAAAAATACCCAGATCTATAGTTATTCAGAAAGTGGAATGGCAAACTACCAAGTAACAGTACAAACAGCGGAGTTTTTTGGAATAATTAAAGTATCATATTCAGGTTATGTAGAAACAGCTGGATCTCATTGGAGTAGTTATATTAAGCTTGAAAAAGCGATAATCGATGGGAAAATATACAAAGGAAATATAGTTTCAGTCGATAATGACAATAAACTGCCGGAAAATTACATTTTGAGACAAAATTATCCAAATCCATTTAATCCGATGACAAAGATAAGTTATGGAATTCCTCATAAATCGCTGGTGGAGATAAAAGTATATGATTCGTTAGGGAGGGAAATAAGAGTATTGAAAAACAAAGTGTTAGAAGCAGGTAATTATACCGTAAGTTTTGATGGAGTAAATCTCCCGAGTGGAGTTTATTTTTATCAATTAAAAACAGACAAATATACCAAAACTAGAAAAATGATTTTATTGCGATAATCCCAAGTATCATAATTTGTTTAGACTTTAATAATAATTGAAAAAATAGAGTTAGAGGTTTTTTCAAGTAATAAAACGACAATTAATTTATATAAAAATAAAGGTTTTGAAGAGCAAGGAAGATTACTTAAAAAGAGAAAATATAATAATAAATATGATGATATAATTTGTTTGTATAAATTCATTTAGTGTAAGTTATTTTATTGTTTGAAACATAACAACCCAGATTAATCATTAGTTTACATTTCAGGGTTACTAATATAAATTATATTAATTTATCATTGTAATCCTATTACCTGGAAGGCTTTAATAAATTTGAGTAAGTTGAAGTAATATGAAGTTTAAAATAATAGCTTATATAATTTTAAGTTTGCTAATTTTAGTTAGTTGTTATGAAGTAATAGTGCAAAAAAATGATTCTCCAAATAAAACTGGACTTATTGCTTATTATAAATTTGATGGCAATGTAAAAGATTATAGTAGTAATGCTAATCATGGAATCGCAAAAAAAATTAGTTTTAACCTGGATAAAGATAAAAACTATAATTCAGCGGTAGAGTTTAATGGGATTGATAACAAATATGTTGAGATACCATTTAATAATACTATTAACACAGCAAATGGTATAACCATATCAGCTTGGATTTATAAAAACTCCGACTCTACTTTTCAAGCAATTACATCAAGATATATTGCCTCAAACAAACCACAAGATCGAGGCTGGAATTTTGCATTCAAATCAACAAGGTACGGAGGTAACCTGTATTTTTATTTCCGGGATAAATATGGACAATTTCATTGTTTTAGATCAAAAGAGAATTTAGCAAGAAAGTTGTTAAAAAAATGGCATCAGGTAATCGTTAGTTGTAGTTTTGGAAACGGGAAAATTGGTAACTTGTTTGTTGATGGTGAATTAGTTGAAGTAGAATGGAACTATCCAATCGGACGAAATGAAAATTCAATTAAAACTGACTTAACAAATAATTTATATGTTGGTATAACTAAAGGGGAAGCATCAGGGGAACTATTTCATTGGTTTGATGGAATTATTGATGAGCTAATCTTATATAATTATCAATTATCAGATATAGAAATTCAAAGATTATTTGATTACTATAATAAGTGATCTTAAACATTGGAAGTTATTATTTTACACAATAGCTGGTGTGATTAAATGCAACATAATGTAAAAGAATATTTAAAGTCATTTAACTTATTGTCAGAAAATGACATTGATGAATTTATAAAGTTGTCAACTTCTCGCGTCTTAAAAAAAGGCCAACACTTTATTACTCAGGGAGAAATTTGCTATGAAGTTTGTTTTATAAAATCAGGATTACTAAGATCATACTACTATTCTACTGAGAAAAGAGAAGCTATTACATCTTGTTTCTATTTTTCTAATACTTTTTTAACCGCATATTCTTCTTTGATATCTGGTCTACCATCACCGGAAAGTATTGAAGCACTTTCTGATATTGAAATGTTATCAATATCTAAAACCAATTTCAGTGCATTGGAAAAAAACAATATAAGTTGGCTTAAATTTTCTAAATTTATTTCCGAGCAGGAATATTTAGCTTTAGAAAAACGAATTCATCTGCTACAAAGCGAAAGCGCCGAAACAAAGTATAATTATTTACTTAAAAATCATTCTGGATATTTGCAACATATACCTTTAAAATATCTCGCTTCTTATTTAGGAATTACACAAAGACATTTGAGCAGAATTAGACGTTCAATATAAAATTAGACAAATGTCCTTTCTCATAGTTTTTTTCTCCACTAGCTTTGCAGTTAAAAAGGAGAAAAAATGAATATAAAAATTTCGCAGAATATCATTCTTAAAAGCTCACTTGAAAAAACTTATGAATTTATCGTTAGCGGTCAATTAGCTTCAACATTTTTAGGATATGGGAAAATACCTGGTATAGAAAAAATTGATTTTGAGAATGGATCTTATGACATCCCTGGTTCAAAAGCAATAGTTTATAATACTGATAAAACAACACACTTTGAAAGAATTTTAAATGTTGAACCATTGAAACTAATTGAAATTGAAATGTTTGGTCATCAAGGAGCTATTGCAAAAATAATAAAGAAAAACAGAGAAGTAGTTGAAATTCAATCGATTGACAAAAATATTACAAAACTTACTCAAACCTTTATTTTTGAATTAAAATCACCCGTTTATGCTCCAGTAGTATTGCTGATTTCTAAAACGAGTTTTAAAAAGGCAATGCAGGTTCAGCAGAAAGAAATTCAATCAAGATTATCAGAATGATAGGAAACAGATAAGTTTTTTATTAAAAAATATTTCAAGTAACTGACATACAGTTGTCAGTGTGAGCTCTTATTTTGATATAGTAATCTTCCCATAAAATAGGAAAATTGAATTATGAGACCTCTGCCGGCAAAACTTGTCCTTATAGTTTGTGCTTTTGAACTTCTTGGTTTGCTACTTTACCCATCCGCAATACTTAGTGAAGCTTCCGCTAAAATTGGACTTTGGTATCAAATTTACATTGGCCTTTCAGCATTAGCCGCAATATTTGCAATCTGGAAACTCTGGAAAATGAAAAAATTGGGAGTGTTTTTTTATTTAGCAATGTATCTTGTACATAATTTAGTTGCAGTAATTGCAGGAAATTGGCAAGTTCCAGTATTAATTATTCCCGTGATCGGAGTTGCTTTATTGTTACCTAATTATAAAAAAATGGTTTGAACGACAGTGTTACAGAGTTTTTAAAAATACAGAATTTTTCAAAAAGAAGAAACTGTGTATAAACTGAAGCAATAACATAACAAATGAAATTATGGAGATTGTTAATGAGAATATTGTTTTGCGATAAATCCGAAAAACCAACAGATGAAATGATTCAAGCTGTATTAGGAAGATCATATAAGCGTTGGGAAGAAATCCAAAATATTTTAAATGATCGTTTCGGTATAGTTACTCCTGAATGGAAATACTATGGTAAAAAATCGGGGTGGTCACTCAAAATGCTTTTGAAAAAGAGGAATTTATTTTTCTTCGGACCCTGCGATAAATATTTTAGAATTGGTTTTATTTTTGGTGATCGAGCAGTTAAAGCTATCGAAGAGAGTGATATTCCAGAAGATTTAATAGAAAAAGTTAAAAATGCAAGACGATATGCAGAAGGACGAGGATTACAGATAGAAGTGAGAACTAAAAAACAAATAGACGCAATCATCAAATTGGTCGAAATAAAAATCAATAATTAGCTCAAAAACCAGAACTAAATCCATCTGTTATACGACAAAAGACTGGAAGTTTTATCAATAATAAAGATTATTAAGTCGTACATATCTAGATTGAAGTTCTTATAGTACAAATTGTATAGGTGGCTGTTATGTCTGAGATGAGTAAAAAAACTAAAGCAAATCTTTATTTACTGTTTATCCCAACAGTATTTTGCTCCTACCTGTTTCACGAATTTGGGCATTGGATAGTTGGAGAAGTTTTAGGAAATGATATGTACTATAGTTTAAATTATGTCTGGCCTGAAAGTGGCAGCTATATTGCCCCGGATCATAATTTATATGTAAGCATTGGCGGACCCGCATTTACAATTATTTTATCATTAATTGGATTTATAATTATTGAATTATATGATTCACTATATGCATATCCAATTGTTTTTTCTCAATTTGTTATTAGATTTTTCTCGCTTGCATTTGGCGGATTTTCGAATCAAGATGAAGCAAGAATAGCAAATATTCTGGATGTAGGAACATTTATAGTACCAATTATTGTTCTTGTGATTTTATTGAGTCTTACAATAAGATCCAGCATAAAACTTAAAATAGATCTAAAAACAAATTGTTATTTTTATGCAGTTGCTGTATTCAGTCAGCTAATTTTAATTGCAACTTATGAATTTTTTGGTATATAGCAGTATGTTATAAATCTAAACTATGCTGAATTGTTGAAAGAGATTATAAAATGAATAAAAAACTTAAGATTAAATTAATAAGAATAGCTTTAGGGATTTCTACTATAATATCTTTGTTTTTTGTACCCTGGATTTTAGTATGCGCCTGGATAATCCCTTTGCCAGATACAATCCAGGAACAGTTGGATGAAGCAATTGATCATGGTTTTGACGGAATGATTGTTTACGTTGATAAAGCAGATGAACCGCCTGCATTTTATACAGCCGGCTGGCATAATCGCAAAGATAAAATACCGACTAACCCTAAAGCGTTGTTCAAAATTGCAAGTATCAGTAAACTATATCACGCAGTTGCAATCACAAAATTAGTAAACGACAATCGTCTGTCATTAGATAAAACACTTGCCGATTACTTTCCTGAACTTAAGGGAAGAATTGAAAATGCAGAAACAATTTCATTGAGAACAATGGTTCAACATCGAAGTGGTATTCCTAACTTTACAGACTTCCCCGGCTATTGGGAAAATCCTCCTGAAAGTTATGAAGAGAAACTTAAACTTGCACTTGATTTACCGGCTAACTTTGAACCAGGTACAGATTATGAATATTCAAACACAAATTATTTACTCCTTTCAGAACTAATTAAAAGGGTAGTGGGTTACAGTCCTCACCAATATATAAAAGAAGAAATCTTAATACCGCTTGGATTGAAAAATACTTTCAGCTCATTAAGTGAAGTTGATATTGACGATGTTATGGGGGGATATTATGCCGGTGTTGAACCTGATATCAAAACTAATGATTATGGTTCTATGTTGGCTACAGCAGAAGATGTGGGTATTTTTTTACGAGCATTAAACGATGGTTCAGTGTTTGATGAAGGTGGAAAAGAAATCTATTCCTCTATTTATGTTTATGAACACGGAGGCTTGATTCCGGGTTATCAGAGTCTGGCAAAATACCATAAAGATATCGATGCAGTTGTCATTCAATTTGTAAACACAACTGATTTTGACGGATACACCTGGAACCTGTCGGAAATCGTTTATAATCGAATTGTCAAAATCGTGAAGAACAAATAGTTCAATCCAGACAACCACAAAATCACTCTATGCAATCAGGTACTATTTTATTAAATTGCTGAATGGGAATTGAAAATCCCGACAAATAAAATGGTTTGTTATCTAAATAAAAGATTGGAAGAATTGTAATGACTAAAAATCGAGTTTATGCAATGAGTTTTGCAGGGGTTTACCCGCATTATGTTAATAAAGCAGAAAAGAAGGGACGCACTAAACAGGAAGTTGATGAAATAATCTGCTGGTTAACCGGGTACAGTCAAAAAGAATTAGAAAAAGTAATAGAAAAGAAAATTGACTTTGAAACTTTTTTTGCTGAAGCTCCTCAGTTAAATCAAAACCGAAAATTGATTAAAGGTGTTGTCTGCGGTATCAGAGTTGAAGATATTGAAGAACCAACTATGCAGGAGATCCGTTACTTAGATAAACTGATTGACGAGTTGGCCAGAGGAAAAGCAATGGAAAAAATTCTGAGGAGTTAAATAAAGGAATGATTATGACCAACGAATTTTTAAGACATTTGTTAGTGACAATGGCTTATAGATTTAAAAAAATAAATGAACACTCCGGTTCAGATTTTGGTGAATATAAAATTTCTCCGGAAACAAGAACTCCGTCAGAAATCCTTCATCATGTTAATTTTGTTATAGACAAAACCAGAAGAGTAATAGAGACACAAAATTATGATGATGTTTTTCTGGAAAAATTATCTTATGAAGAAGAGATTAAACGCTTCTATAATTTATTGGAAAAACTTGATAAGGTGTTAGAGCAAAAAGAGTTGGAAACTAAGTTTTGCAAAAAACTAACTCAAGGTCCGTTAAGTGATACACTTTGTCACATTGGTCAAATAGGAATGTTGTGCGGATTAAATGGAAATAAAATTCCCGGAGAAAATTATTCGCTCGCTAATATTGAAACAGGAAATATAAAGTGTCACAAAAATTAAATCTGAATAAAATATGAAAATAGTTTACAGACAATTAACATTTGCAGATGCAGAGCAATATTTGAATTTAGTAAATGAAGTTAAAGATGAAGGAAAGCATTTATTCTTTTCATCACGATTTGATTTAGAAACCACTAAAAAAAGAATTGAACAACAAACTCAAAAGCTGACATTTTTTTATGGTGCATTTAAAAATGATAAATTAATTGGCTGGATTGATTACAGTAAGGGAGCGTTTAGTGAAATAGAACATACTGCTTATGTTGGAATGGGTGTCCAGAAAGAAAAAAGAGGTTTGGGAATCGGGAAAATCTTAATGGATAAATGTATAGAAAAGGCAAAAGAAAATCAGATTGAAAAAATTGAATTAGAAGTTTTTTCAAGTAATGAAAACGCTGTTCGTCTATATAAAAACAAAGGGTTTAAAGAACAGGGTAGATTTATAAAAAAACGAAAATATAAAAATAAATATGATGACATAATTTGTATGTATAAATTTATTTAATGAAAACTACTTTCCTCCAATTTAGTAATAAGTAACTCACCTAAGCTTGATCTGTTTTTAAGAAACAGTTTTGATGTTGTTAACATCAATAATTATAACTATTTTTAATAAAGATAATTTAATCTAAAAAAATAAATTATTGACCGGGTATAAGCTAGTATTAAAATAGTTTGTAAAAATAATTGGGAGAAACCGGAATAATGAAAACTACTTAGTAACACTTGATTTTAGCCCAAAGACCTTTGAATTTTATAAGACTTTAATTTTTAAAGTTTAAGTGACAGATAATGCATAAGCTACTATTTGTCGGTTAAAGAGTGGCATTTCAATAATCCATAATCATATTTTATAGGGAGATTCAATGAAAACTAAATATTCAATTCTTATTAGTATGCTATTAACATTAGCATTTGTTTTTTTTAGTGGTTGTTCAAATGAAGAAAATATAAATTCACCAATTTCACTTGAACTTGAAAAAACAGGAAATATAAACTTTTCACTCAATAAAACTTCAACTACTGAAAATATTGATACTGTGACAGCTATCTTAACAAGATCAGGTTATCTGGCAATTGAACAAGATTTGGCAATGACAAATAACGGCGCTCAATCAACAATTAATGATATAGCCACAGGATTATGGCAACTATTAGTGGAAGCAAAAAATAATGAAGGTGCAGTGTTATACAGAGGAAAAACAAATGTTGAAATAAAAGGAAATCAAATAACATATGTTGACATAAATTTAGCTTCTATTTCTGCTACAGGAGATTTGTCAATCAACGTATCCTGGAGAATTCCAGAAGGGATAAATTGGACAAAATATGCAAATAACCCAATTGTAATTCCAGGCACTACAGGAAGTTGGGAATCAAAGTATACTAATTCACCCTCTGTTATATTTGATGGAACCTTATACAAAATGTGGTACACCGGATTTGACGGAACAAACTACAGAATAGGATATGCAACTTCTTCGGACGGAATAAACTGGATTAAATATACTAGCAATCCGGTTTTAGATATAGGAAATACAGGAGCTTGGGATTCCAAAAGAGTTTTGTCACCAACAGTAATTTATGACGGAATTGAATATAAAATGTGGTATAGTGGCTCTGCCGATGATGGAACATATAGAATTGGGTATGCAACTTCTCCAGACGGAATAAGCTGGACTAAACATTCAGGTAATCCTATATTAACCAGCGGAGCCGCTGGAAGCTGGGATTCTTATTATGTTAGTGGTCCTACAGTTCTTTATGATGGTAATAACTACAAAATGTGGTTTTCCGGCTATGATGAACAAAATATTAAAATTGGATATGCAACTTCTTCAGATGGAATTAATTGGAATAAATACTCCGGCAATCCCGTTATGTCAAATGACCCGGGAAACAGTTGGGAAGCCATTCATGTTGACGGACCAACAGTTTTATTTGACGGAAAAAACTATAAAATGTGGTACAGTGGATTTGGAACTACAAGCTATAAAATAGGTTACGCATCTTCAGCTGATGGAATAAACTGGACAAGAAGTAGTGAGAACCCTGTTTTAGATCTGGGTAACTCCGGAACCTGGGACAATACTCACGTTTTCTATCCAACAGTTCTTTATGATGGAATTAAATTAAGAATGTGGTACCATGGTTCCAGTGGTACAAGCTATAGTATTGGCTATGCAACCGATGAATAATTAGTTGTGTAAGATATCATTACACAATTAAAGAGGTAAATGAAATTTAAACTCCAAATTGCATTTTTTTGTGCTGATGTTTTTTATTAATAGCTGTAGTTTGAATAGATTACTTATTTATTGCATATTCATGTTTAACCCGCCATTCTATTTTTAAATGGCGGGTTAATGATAATTTATGCCTACTTGTAAAATGACCAGTAGGGGGATTAAAATTTAAGTGTAAATTGCTATTTTACATAAATACTACTAACTTAGTACAAAATGTAGATTTAAGACTGGATTAAATGCAATAGAAAAGTTAACATACACTAACCAAATTAAGGAGTGAAATTATGAAGAGAGGGCTAATCTTTATATTATTAATGTTAGTAGTTGTAAGTTGTTCAGAGCATTCAAATCCTTACACACCTGGTAAAAGTTTAGAGTTCAAACAAGCGGCATTAGACCAGCTGGATGAATCTCAAGTAAGCAAAATCACACAAAATGTGGAAGATTTTGATCTGAAAGCCGGCGAATATATTTTCGAAAACAATAAACATTATATCAAACTAAATAATGGTATGAAGCAACAATTTCTCACGGATAAAACTATTAATTTAACAAATGGGAAAAGAATTTTAATGATAACAATCCAATGGGAGCTATCGGGACTTGCTGGTCCAATTGTTGCTATAATGGATCCGAATACAAAAATGATAATTGGCTACTTTGGTAATTACTAATTTAATCGGAAGACATCTATGAAATATTTATTGCTTTCTTTTTTGATATGTTTATCCGGGTGTTCTGTGGAAACACCTTCCCATTTAAACTTGTATAATAATAGTTACAGTTTTTCTGGTGGGTTTTCAGAAAAACCTTTGCCTGATCTCAGGTTACTAAAAGATTCCATAAACAATAAAATTGTTTTAGAATGTATTAAAGAAATTAAATATTCAGCATTGAAAAAAAATAACATTCCGGATTTACCCGAAAGATTAATTCTTTTGGTAAAAGGAAATTTACTTAAATCAGATAATGATACTTATAAAATTGCTTTTCCGATAATTATAAATGAAGGTCGAAAAAAACTAAATAAATTTGTCAGACAAGAATGCAGAAAGATCTATCCTTCTATAATACCGATTGTTCAGGAACTATCTGATTCGTTGAGAGAAAAAAACTCTGCAATTAAAGATCACATTTTATGGTCGCGAATAATAGATGTCTCCTGGGGACAAATTTGGATAAAAATATTTTCTGATCAAAACCCTCCAAATGTTAGGTGGATTGTATGGCCGCATCATTCCCATAGTGTGGGTACAAATTATTGTTTCTTGCCAGGTGATGGTAATTTGGCAATGACCTGGAGTAGAGATTATACTAAACATTTAAGTACTTTGGCAAAATATAAATTTGAATTAACTCAAATTGCCTGGAATCAAAAAGTTAAAAATATTCAGACAATTAAAATCTTAAATGATTTTGGAGTAGTAAACCTTGAAAATCAGTTAACTTGTTTCTCTTTTTTTAGTAATGACAAGTACGCTCGATTATTTTCAAAACTAACATCAAAATATGTAAACGTTGTAAGTGATAATGTAAAACTCTCTGACTTGGCAAAAGAGTTTAAAATAGATGAGCAATCTTTTTCAATAATTTTCTTACACGAATTGGCTTATGAACTTTTTAAACAAATGGAGTTCAAAACTCCGAAAAAAAATGTAAAAAATTATGTTTCCTTGCGGTTGGGGAATCAGCCTCAAATAGAAGATAAAGCATTAGAATTATATGATCAAAATCGCTGGAAAGGAAATAATGAAATAATTGCTGAATTTGAAAAAGTATTAAATATCGATACAGATAATTTTAGAATTATGTATTATTTGGGATTATCTTATTTCGATATAGGCAATTATGACGCATCAATTAGTATTTTGAAAAAGCTGCACAAAAAAGTAGAATTTAACAAGAAAGAAAAATACAGACGAGATTGGTCATTAATCTGGATCGGGCATAATTACGATTTATTAGGGAAAAGAAAGGAAGCAAAAAAATATTATAGAAAAGTTTTAAATTATTCAGATAAGAGTGGTGAATATCAGATGAATCAATATAATATAAAATCAATCACCGCACAGAAATGGGTTGAGGAAAGGTTTAACTCTCCTTTTAAATTAAAATAGTGTTTTTATTTTGCAAGCGATCAATATTGATCGTCTGTTGAAATTTATTAGATCTGTGTTAAATTAATTTAACACAGATTTTTTTGCAATTTTTAGCAAAAATATTGATATTAGAGGAAATATTAAGCTAAATAATTCCTGATTTCTAATTAAACCGAATATTAAGTTACCATATTCTTAAACCAAGCGTATACCAATGTCAAAATCAAACCCAACCTATGACGAACTGTTATCTGAGAATAAAAGATTAAAGGATCTTTTATTGGCAAATAATCAGTGTGAAAGAGAATCCAGGCCAGAAAATTCTGGCATCGAGCGATATGCAGTGGATGCAAATGAGTTAAACCGATTAGCAATTAACGCATCAAAGGCAGGCACTTTAATACTTGACATCCCAAAAGATAAACTTATTTGGGATAATCGATCTTGCGAAATTTTCGGGATCGATGAAAAATCTTTTGGACAATCTTATGAAGCCTGGGTAAAATATGTTCATCCCGATGATGTAGAAAAAATCCAGACGGTAATTACTCGTCAGCTTAAATATGGAAGCTTAATTGATATCAGATATAGAATAATTCGTGCTGATGGTGAAATCAGACACATCTGGGCTAACGCAAGTATTATCAGAAATGAGCAGGGAGAACCGGTAATTTTATCAGGTTTACATTTTGATGAAACTGAAAGAGTGATTGCAAAGCAGCAGCTTGAAAATAAAAATATAGAACTGGAAAAAATTAATACCAGCAAAGATAAATTTATAAGAATATTAGCGCATGATTTGAAAAGTCCGTTCAGCTCAATACTCGGATTTTTGAACAACCTGATTGAAAATGTCAGGTATTACGATATCGAAGAAATTGAAAATCAATTAAATCTGGTGTTTAGTTCTGCAAACAGTGCTTACAAACTTTTAGAAGAAATATTAATCTGGGAAATTGCGCAGACCGGAAATATTTCATTTAATCCAAAGGAATTGAGTTTGAAAAAAGTTTGCATGGAGACTATCAAAAATCTGGAATTAACCGCTGCAAAGAAAGAGATAACTATTGAAATATCATCACTTGATGATGTTACTGTTCTGGCCGATAAAAATATGCTTTCCACGATATTAAGAAACCTCATTAATAATTCCATCAAGTTCACAGCCAAAGGTGGAATAATAAAAATAGATTGTGAAACGACCCACGAAAAATTAATTATTTCAATTACTGATAGCGGAGTTGGAATTTCTCAGGAAATTCTGGAAAAACTTTTTAACATTTCAAAAACAAAATCTACTCGCGGAACAATGAATGAAAAGGGAACCGGGTTGGGTTTACTTCTTTGCAAAGAATTTATAGAAAAACACTCAGGTGAAATTAATATTGAAAGCGAAATTAATGTTGGAACCAAAGTAAGTTTTTCACTTCCTCACAATAAATAAAGGATCTTCAGAAATTTTTATCAAACTGCTTTAGCAAATACAACCTAATCATTTTTATCTGGTCTAAGAAACCAGATTTGTTAACTATTCAGAGGAATTATGAAAAAGATAGTATTGATTATGTTGTTTGCAAGCGCATTGATTGCACAAAGCAAAGGTGATGATTGGAGAGAAAACAGAGATCTGTTTGATGTTCAGACGAGCAAACATTTTATACTTTATTCATTCAAAGAAAAATATGATAAAAATAAAGTTGATCAGTTTTTGACTGAACGGGAAACTGGTTATTTAAAACTTCAGGATTTTTTTGAGTTGGATAAAGAACTAAAAGTAAACTTATATATTTTTCCTGATCAGGAAGTAAAATATAAGTTAACGCAACATCGCGGATTAGGATGGGGAACTGAAAAAGAGATTGTTGAAGTTTTTAACGATTCTGTAAAACTTGATCCGTATCACGAGTTAATTCATATTTTCAATTATAAATTCGGTGCTCCTAATGCAATGATTGATGAAGGTTTGGCTGTGTATCTTTCAGATGAGTTAGGAGGAAAGTTTTTTCAGAAAATGTTGGGCTATGAAAATAAATCACTTGTGGAAGTTTATAAAATTTTGATTAAACGAAATCCTGAATTCAACTATAATAAATTGTTTGAATTAAAAGATATTTCAGAATCAAAAAATGTTCCGCTGGCATATATATCAAGTGCTTTAATTACAAAACAATTAGTAAAAAAATATGGTAAAGATAAATTGCTGGAATATATAAGAAATTGCAAAGGGGAAGAGATAAATTATTTTGAAACCTTTAAGAAAGTTTATGATTTTTCTTTTGAAAGTTTTTCATCTGATTGTTTAAAGCAATACAGATAGCAAAATAAAACCCGAAATAATATTTTACTTCGGGTTTTTTATTTAAATAATTAAGTCCGATTACTTTTTTACTTTAAAAATACGCGTACTGAAAATTGTTTCTCCGTCCAAATTAAATTCAGCAATCATTTCATAATTTGTTTCAAGAGTCGGAATTTTAATATCAAAATTAATTGTGCTGCGTTTCAGACTCTCAACTTTTGCATTTTGCTTCTTAGTTTCAATAATCTTACCTTCCTGCAAAAGTTTAAACGTTACTTCACCTTGCCAGTCATCATAAAGATCATTAAATAGAACCACAGGAACTGTCAGCTCTTCACCCGGTTTAAATTTATCGTCCCATTTTTCAATCATAATACCAACAGGGGCAAATGCAGATTTTGCATATTTCTTAAACATTGGCTGAAAAATCAGCTTTTCAACATCCTGCCAGTCGTCAGAAAGTGTACTCCTTGGTTCAGTCGGTCGATCAAAAGTTAAAGCGCAATGATGCATAATTCCTGCAATATCTCTTCTGCTTCTCCAGTATTCTGTTTTAGCAGCAATAACTCTGGCGCGCCATTCAAATCTTTTTTCAGGAGTATCATATTCCGGATAATATCTCCAGGCTTCTTCGGCAATCCAGGCTGGTGTTCCGTTTCTGTAAAGCCATATCCACCCATATTCATTAATTATATATGCATTGGGATAATCTTTCCCATCCGGAGAAGGATCTTTATCATTAGCATCATTAAATAACTCAGGAGTTATTGCAAGTTCATTTTTCAGCCATCCGCCTTCAGGTAAATGAGGAAAAACTTTTGCCGGATCATATCTCCAGGGAGGCATAATTGCAAACGTACCCTGATTTTCCTTCACAAACATATATGGGTGAGATTCTATAACATCTTTCGGACTCTGAGGAGCGGAATAACCATTTTCCCAGGGTCTGTCAGATAAATCAAGATCTCTTACCATTTCAATTGCTTTCCCGATTTCGCCCCAGACTGTTTCATTTTGTGCATCCCAAATTACAACAGAAGGATGGTTCCAGCGCTCTTTCATCCAGGCTCTGTATTCTTTTGCCAATACAGACGCGCTATGTTTTTTCTTTTCTTTAGGAGAACGTACACCCCAAACAGCATATTCATCCTGCACAAGAAAACCTTTTTCATCAGCCACATCATACCAATCGTCAGGAGCAAAACCTATATGGAACCGATGTGAATTCCAATACATTTCTTTAAATTTATCGTGCATTTTTTCAATCCACTCACGATTCCAGGGGAGTCCGCCCCTTAATTCATCTTCAAAGAAACGCTGAACAGCCACATTGGTTCCGCGTAAATAATAAGGTTTTCCATTTAGCAGAGCAAGTTTCTTTTCCTGATCAAATTTAAATTCTCTCATTCCAAAAGTTGTTTTTTTAGTATCGCCTGCAGAATTAATTGTGAGTTCATATAAAAACGGACTTTCTGGAGACCATAACTGACAAGAAGGAATGTCGATTTCAAGTTTTAACGTACTCTTCTCATTTTTCTTAAATTTAACTAAATCAGAATATCCCTGATTTACAATCTTGCCGCTCTTTTTCTCTTTTACAACATAGTTTATTTTGGATGCTGATTCATTTATATCATTTTCAAGATAAACAACTGCAAGAATTTTTTTATTATGTATGTCAGGCGCAACCTGAATATTTTCAATATATGGATATTTCCCGGTGTATAATTCCACATTATCGTAAATGCCCGGATAGTAAATATATCGTTCCTGATCATATCCCGATGGAATTGTATCAGGAAGAACTTCTGCTGAAGCACCCACTCTGACAATTATTTCATTCGGAGCATCATTTTTAAGATATTTACTCACTTCAAAATAGGAAGGAGTAAAGCAAAAATCATATTTGCCAACATAATTACCATTGATATAAACTGCGTGCCCATACTTTGCTTTGTGAATTTTTAAATATGCAAAATCATATTTATCAAAACTAAGATTAACTGTCTTTCTGTACCAGAAATAATTTCTTTTACTGCTTACATAACCTGAGCTGTCAAATGCCGGACGAGCCATATCCATTAAGCCGGGCACCTGAATTTTGCTTGGAAAATTTGAAGGAACAAGAGTGTCAAGAGAAGAAGTTACCTGCCATTCGCCATTTAGCGATAAAATTTCTCTTTTCTCCGCTTCTGCATCGCAAGAGGTTAATGATACTGCCACACCAATAACCAAAAGCATTTTAAGTACTAATTTTACTGAATGTTGAATAAATCTCATAAAACTCCCCGTTTTATTGACTAGTGTAAAATAACGTATCAAAAATACTTAATTATTATAATAAATACCGGCTCGATATCTTTTTTATTTAAATAACTTAAGTGGGAAAGAAGTTTTTCTTTAAAAATTAATGCAACTTTTTATTAATCTGACGTCTAAATAACAATTAAATATATTCTGATAACTGTAAGGCGGGGAAAATGAGAATATTTTGGATATTAACTGTTGCTGCACTTATATGTAATAGTGCTTTTGCCCAACAGCAAGCCAAATTGATTATTAAACAAAAAAGCGACTTATATCATAAACCGGTTGATATTCAGGCAATAAATCTGCCGCCGGGTAAGGAAGTTAAGTTCACATTAAATGCTACTGATGCAAAAAATCATAAGTGGCGTTCTGAAGCTTTCTATATTTCAAACTCAGAAGGAAAAATTGATTTGTCAGAAGATAAATCTGTTAAAGGAAGTTATCTCGGGAAAAGACCAATGGGTTTGTTCTGGTCGATGAAAAGTAAAGATTATCACCAGATAGCAACTCATAAAGGATTTACAGCTACAATCAGTATCAGCATTGATGGGAAAAGTCTTGACGAAAAAACTATTTACAGAAAAAGTACCAGAGAGCTGGATAAATTAAAAATCAGTTTACTACAGAAACGTGACACTATTATTGCCGATTATTACGTTCCCGAATCAAAAGAAAAACTGCCTGCAATAATATTTATAGGTGGTTCAGGTGGTGGTTTCCGACAGGAACGCGCTTCACTTTACGCCAGCGAAGGCTATGCTGTTTTGAATTTAAAATATTTCCGACACGAAAAACTTCCCAAAGGAATAATTGAAATTCCACTTGAGTATGTTGAAAAAGCCTTTAACTGGTTATCTCTCCAGCCGGAAATTGATAAAAGCAAAATAGGAATAATCGGCAGATCTCGCGGCTCTGAGCTTGCAATGCTTTATGCTTCTGAGTTTACCGGACTCCAATTTGTTATTGCGCAGGTTCCTTCAAATGTTGTGTGGTTTGGTTGGGAAGATGGAAAATCTTCCTGGAGTTATAAGGGCAAACCATATACTTATGCCGAATATTCAAGTGCAGATTCTGAAAGAATTGAAAAGGAAATGAAAGTAAAAGGGATACAGTATCACGACGGACCAAAATTTTTGAGCGCTTTTAAAAATAAAGAAATGATTAAAAACGCCGGTATCAAAGTTGAAAATATAAAATGCCCGATTCTGTTTATTTCAGGAAAGGATGATATGGTCTGGCCTTCAGCTATGATGTCTGAAAAGATGATGCAGCGACTCCGTGAAAATAATTTTCAATATGAGTTTTCTCATCTTTCTTATGATAATGCCGGACATAATTTTGGCGGTGGCGGACAAGGTTGCGGAATCCCGTTTTTGCCTCCTGAAGATTATTCAAAAAGTTCTGCAAGAGGCGGAACTGACGAAGGAAATGCTCTGGCAGCAATCCATTCCTGGAATGAAATTTTGAAGTTTCTGAAAAAACATCTTAAAGATTAAACCATACTTTGGTTCGCACCAAAATTCTTATAAGATTAATTGCACTTTAGTTTAAAAGAGGTTAAGTTGCCAGTGCAAATGGAAGGGTAAAGCTCACTAATTTTAAACAAGAGGTGTTTATGATGAATGAATTTAATATGAGTCGCGAACTGCGTTATGGCTGTCCGGCAGCCGATCAAATTTTGATCAACCGCTTTTTTACAGTTGGATACTCCTATTATTTCCGACAAGCAAAATGGGCGCTTGAAATAGTTGATCCTGACAAAAAAGATTTGGAAGATGTTGAACGTTTAAACAATTTCAGACCAGATTTTAGAATTCCTCAACGCTTTAGAGCAGATCTTAGTGATTATTCCAGAAGTGGCTATGACAGAGGTCACCTTGTTTCAAGTGCAAATCAGAATGATGAACATATTCAAAACAGTGAGACTTTTTTATTATCAAATATGTCGCCGCAAACTCCTGCATTCAATCGACAAATCTGGAGATTTTTGGAAAGTGCAATTCGAAACCTTGACAAGAAAAAGAATGTGCTTGAAACTTATGTAATAACCGGACCGATTTTCGATTTCACTCAAAAGACAAAAATGATTGGTGAAAAAGATCAAAACGGAATAAGCATTCCTGTGCCAAGTCATTTTTTCAAATGCGTTCTTACAGAAGAGAAAGATGGCAGATTAAGAATGTGGGCATTTGAAATGCCGAATTCAAAACTTTCCGGAG
This sequence comes from Rhodothermaceae bacterium, assembly GCA_041725875.1. Taxonomy (GTDB): domain Bacteria; phylum Bacteroidota; class Ignavibacteria; order Ignavibacteriales; family Melioribacteraceae; genus JBGRQB01. Next base: position 1,868 of record JBGRQB010000060.1, on the reverse strand, counting down.
AACTTAAAGATTACAGAGTAACAACATCTTATATTGAGCAAAGAGCAGGTATTTTACTTTGGGCTAATCTTACAGGTACTGAAATTGAAAAAGAGAAAAATAAAATCAGAGCCATGTGGAAGTAAACTCGTTTTATTGAAATTATAGAGATTATTTATTCAATTGCTATTGTTGATTCAGGTGATTATGTTTCGCTTCATGTTAACAAACTTCTTTAATCAAAAGGCAGAGGGTATATATGGAAGCACTAAAGAAAACACTTTTTATCATAGCAATGATAATAGTTTCATCACTGATCATTCATAATTTATATAAGCTATGGATCGAACCAACAGGATCTGTTCTTGATAAATACAATAAGTTTGAAACGGAATTGAATCAAGTTGAATCTCTTGATGAATTGATTGAAAAATATGAAACTGTTCAGGAAGAAATCAAAGCTTACGAAGCAGATACCACTAAACCAAAGATAGCAAATTTAGATCATTGGCAAACAGAACCATACAAGTCAAAAATCTTAACAGAAGAAAGAATTAGAGAATGGGAAAGTAAAAATAAAGAGATCTATAAACTTGTTTTTTATTGTTTGATCGGAATTGTGTTTTTAGCAATTGGATTTTTACTATACAGAAAAAAACTGAAATGGCTCGGATTAACATTTTTGATTATGGGCTTTACAGAGTTAATTTATTGGGGAACCCCGACTTACATCTCACAGCCGCAGATTTATGAAACGATGATAATTACTCAACTAATAATTAATCTTATCAGTTTTATAATTTTACTTGCAGTTGGCTGGTCAATAAATATAATTAAGCCGGAAAAAACAGCACAAAATGTTTAAGTTAAAAATTATATTATTCTTTTTAATTATTGTCACAGGTTTTGTTTCAGCACAAAGTAATACTCAAAATTTTTTGGTTGGAGCTGATATTTCTGCATTTCAAAATATTGAAAAGAACAATGGAAAATATTTTGAAAACGGAGTTGAAAAATCTTTGCTGGATATTCTAAAGGAAAATGGCTTCAACACTGTCAGATTAAGATTATGGCACACTCCTTCAGATGGTTCAAACAATTTGCACAGCACACTTTTGATGGCAAAAAGAATCAAAGAAAAAGGATTCAAGTTTTTGCTGGATTTCCATTATTCAGATACCTGGGCTGATCCGGGACATCAGACAAAACCATTGGTGTGGAAAGATCTTTCATACGAACTATTAAAAGACAGCATTTTCAGCTACTCAAAAAATGTGCTGGAAAAACTTAGTGCACAAAATACTGTTCCTGAATTTATTCAAATAGGCAACGAAATATCTTGCGGATTTTTATGGAACACAGGATCGATTTGCGGAGAATTTAACACTCCGGAACAATGGAATAAATTTGCCGAATTGCTGAACTCAGCTATTGCAGGAGTTAAAGCCGGGCTCACAAATCCGGAAGCAGCAAAAATTATTATTCATTCCGACAAAGGGGCTGACAATAATTCCTGCAAATGGTTTTACACTAACTTGTTAAACAATAATGCTGAGTTTGATATAATTGGATTATCATATTACCCCTGGTGGAGCGGTTCATTGGAGAACCTTGAGTTTAATCTGAATGATCTTGCAGAAAGATTTGGAAAAGAAATTATTTTGCTGGAGACTGCTTATCCCTGGACTCTAGATTATTATGATAACACACATAATCCTGTCGGTAATCAATCTCAATTGCTGAGTAAATTTTCGGCAAGTGTAGAAGGACAGACAAACTATCTGCAAAAAATTTCTGAGATTGTTTCTTCTGTTAAAAACAACAAAGGGAAAGGAGTTTTTTACTGGGCGCCTGAATGGATACCTGTTAAAAATTACGGTTCCTCCTGG
>JBGRQB010000059.1:0-21827 GCA_041725875.1 Rhodothermaceae bacterium | reverse complement strand
AATTCCTAATCCCGCAAAGAGCAGCAAACCTGTTTTGTCATTATTTATTAATCCGTCAACAGCGTCACCGATAAACAATGGATAAAGTAAAAATACCAGAGCTTCCAGCAGAACCAGTGACCAGGTAAAGAGTATTTTTGATTTGAATCTGGTAAATATTGTTCCAAGTGAAAATTTAATCATTTTGCTTTCCTGTTTAACAACGTACAAGACAAATATATCAGACAGGCAAATCGTTTCCTTTGACATAAATCAAAAAGTAATTCGGCTTGATATTTTTTTTGATATAAATCAAAAGATTATAAAAATTTTATCTGTAGTTTTTGTGGCAAGTAAATTCTTTTGGAGCTAAAATGTTTTGCAGAAAAGTGATAGTAATTTTATTGCTGAATTTAATTTTTCTTACTGGCTGTTCATCACAGGAAATAAAAACAGATTTGCAGAAAAATAATTCCAAATCTAAAGTGAAATTTATTGAGTTAGATTCTTTTTATGTAACAGGAATTTCAAGAATTGTAAATTCTGAAAATGATAAACATTTAGAGGATATAAATAATTTATGGGAATTATTTTATCAGTCTAAAGTAACATCTAAAATAGAAAAATTACTAAGTGACAATATTTATGTTATCTATTCAGATTACGGTTCACCGGGAGAAAGTGATTTCAGAGTAACAATTGGATATAAATCCCAAAAGAACACTACAGACAATCCTGAACTTAAAGCAATTGTAGTTGATAAAAACAAATATCAGGTTTTCAGTTCTTCTGCAGTTAACCAGAAGGCTTTGAAAAAATTATATGACGAGATTGAAGTAAAATGTAAGAAGAGAAAATATAGTTTTGACTTTGAAGTTTATGAAACTAACCTCCTAAATGTTCCTAAAAAAGTTAAACTATTTATAAATGTTTTTTAGTATTTTATTTGTTAAATAAACTGAATTGAAAATTAAATGAACTTTTTAAAACCAGGTATATCATCTGTAAAATGGAAAACAATAATTGCGCTTGCTGCCATAATTATTGCCCTGATAAATAATTGGGATTGGTTATGGGGCGTTTTATTCTTATTTTGGGCAATTAATGATTTAAGAAATAAATCCACTTATTTTGTTGAACCTATTTCCCGTTCTGAGAATTCTTTTATATATTGGGTGATAATTTTTATGTGGATTATATTTGGGATATATAAATTGATCCCTGATAAATTTTGGTGGTATTTTTATTAAATCGATTTCGATTTAAATTAGTGATGTAAATCCGACTCGCTGACCAGGGTCGGATTTACAAATCTGCTTTCATCTACTCTTTTCTAAAGTAATCTCTCAAACTGCGGGCTTCCATCCAGTAAATATTTCCATTACTTGTGTAGAAAAAGTATTTGCCGTCTTTTGTTACAAATGGACAAAATTCATGGTGACTGCTGTTTATCAGGTTCCCCATATTTTTGGCTTCTGTCCAATTGCCCTCTGCTGTTTTGAAACTTATATATAAATCTCCTTCTCCAAATCCTTCAGGACGAATGGAACAAAAAATCATATAAGATTCATCAGGCGCAATAAAAGCATCACACTCAAAGTGAGTTGTATTAATTGCTTTGCTCAAACTAACGGGAGGTTGAAATGTTTTATTTTTGAATTCAGAATAATAGATATCAAAATTCCATTTATCTTTTTCTGATTTGGTATGAACATTTGATGCAAAAAAGATAGTTCCTTTGTCAGAAAAAGAGATATAAAATTCATCTTTTGAAGAGTTAACATTTTCGCTGACAAACTTTGGTTCCGACCATCCTGTATCACTTTTTTCAATGTACCACAGATTTATATTTTTATTACTTTGATTTTTATACGGTAAATCAGAAATAAAATATAATCTGCTTTCATCATCTGAAAGAAGCGGATCATTGTAGCTGTACTTCGGATCAAGATCAAGTCTGGCAGGTGTTGTCCATTTACCATTCTTTAATTCGGTGTAACGTATTTCAGCTTTCCATTCTTTATTTAACCTTACTGCAAAAAAGAACTTATCTCCATTTTTGGAAAAAGCCGATCCAAATTGATATTCTATTTTTGTTGAAATGATTCCTGGTGCGAATATTTTTGGTTTTATACCAGGCGGCTCCTGATTTAAATAAGTGTTTACTTTGCTACTTGTTTGTGAATAAACAAACGAGGATGAAATGCAAATTAACAACATAATTATTTTATTCATTACACCGCCTTTATATTTAATTTTTAGTTTGTCTCGCTCACAGATGAAGTTTCTGCAAAATTATTTACAAGTTCTTCAACTTTATCTAATTGTAGTTTTATTCCACCAAAACTTTTTGCAAAATAATTATACATAGCTGTTATAACAGCTGAAAAAACAGTACCAATTATTGAATAAAGTACCGGTACAATAATAATAACAGCTAACATTGCTCCAATACTGCCTGATGAGAATGAAATACTTCTATCAGTAAGCAGAGTTAAAAATATTATCGGAACCATTACTACTAATCCTAAAATAAAATAGAGTACTGCAGTAATTTTAGCAATACTACTAACATCTAATCTTTTGATTTCAAACATGTTACCTTCTGTTTATTTATTGTAAATAAATTTCAGACCCAAAATGATAATCTGATTGTATTAAAGCAATTATATATTTTTAAACTGCTCATTACCCTACTAAAATGAATTACCAGGAAGATAATTTAAAGTATCTTACGAAAAGTTATTATATGCCTCGAAATAAAACTTCACAATACTTTGCGATATCATTCCCGGCTAATTATATTAGGAGAACTCTAAAATTGAAATTATTAAATAGATAAATTCCCTCTGTATGGTACTTGCAAACTACTTTGCTTCTAGCAACAAAAATCAAAATATATTCTGATTAATACAATCAAATACTTTTCAACTGCTCATTACTCATCTAAGTTTTAGGGAGAATTATTTTAACTGGTATGCTTAAAACTCAATTGTAAAAATACTGCCTTCTGATTTCACACTTTCAAATTTTATTTTCAGGTTATTGAGATCACAATATTTTTTTACTAATGCCAGTCCGAGTCCGTTACCCTGATATTTTCGCGTATATCCCTGATCTTCCTGAATAAAGGGATCAAAAATTTTCTCAAAATATTCTTTTGCTATTCCAATTCCTGTATCTTTACATTCAAATATAGTTTTTGAGTTTTCTTCTCTCAGTATGACTTCAATTTCCCCTTTTTCAGTATAAATGATTGCATTTTCAATTATGTTGGAAATTATCTGGCGTAAACTATAGTCATCTGCGTTTATAAATCCGTTATTTAACTCTGACTTATAACTTAAAGAAAGTTCTTCTGTTTTTGCCATTGCCTGATATTTTTCGATAATTGTTTTACACATTTCATCCAAATCAATTTTATTAAACTCGGGTGTAAATCCTCCTGTCATAATATCAGAGTAGTTTAATATTAACTCGACAGTCCTAATAATTCGTTGTCCGGCAGTGTTTATTAAATTTAATATATCGGAATACTCATCATCAATTTGGTCGGAAAGATTTTCAACCAATACGCCTGAGAGACTTATAACAGCATTAAGCGGAGTTCTGATTTCGTGCGACATCTGTGCAAGGAATTCACTTTTCAGTTTTTCTGCTGCTTCTGCTTTTTCTTTTGCTACTTTTAATTCTTTAGTTCGCTCTTCAACTTTTTTAGTTAAAATTTGATTTACTTCTTTCTGAAACTTTCTTTGTTTGGCAATTTCGAGATGAGTTGCAACACGCGCAACAACTTCAAGAGGTTCAAACGGTTTTGTAATGTAATCAGCGGCTCCCAGAGAAAATCCTTTTATGATACTTTCCGATTCTGTTTTAGCTGTGATAAAAATAACAGGTATTTCAGAAGTTTTTTTATTTGCTTTAAGTTTTTCTGTAACTTGAAATCCGTTCATTTCAGGCATCATCACATCAAGTAAGATAATATCTGGCGTGCATTTTTCTATTTCTGCCAGAGCATTTACTCCATTTTCTGCTCTTGCAAGTCTATAATTGCTCAACAATCCAGATAGTACTTCTAAGTTTTCCGGCGAATCATCTACAATTAATATTTTTTCATTCTGCAATATCATAACTCTCACTGTAATTAATGACGTTTTCTTTAGTACCGTTTATCGGGAGACAAATAGTAAAGGAGATGCCTTCTTTTTCATCTGTTTCAATTGAAATACTTCCCTGATGTTTATTCACAACTATATCATAAATCTCTGTAAAATTGAACTCGGATTCTTCATCAATTGCTTCAAATACAAACGGATTTCTCACTTCACCTGTCAGCAATTTATCTGACCTGTCACCATCATTTTTGATACAGATGTATACCATTCCCTCTTGATGGATAGTTGAAATTTCAATGTTGCCTTTCCATTCTTCCAAACGCTGATGTTTCAGATCAACTGATTTTATTGAACTCATAACTAAATTGTAAAACACCTGATTAAGATATGGTAAATTGCAAAATATGAGCGGAAGATCAACATCAAGGTTCAGTGAAATATTTGCGTTAAGTTTCCACATGTTTTTGGAGACAAGCACAATTGACATAAGTCCTTTATTCAGGTCAAAGTAATCATCTTTTTCATAACTGTAAGAAAACTCTTTTACAGCTCCTGCCAAATCAGAAATATTTGAAAGAACTGTATTGTTTTCTTTTAAGAGATTAATAATTTTCTTTTCAAGAAAATCATAATCAGATTCATCCGATTCATTTTCCAGATCAGCAATTCTTTCAATTTCTTTTGTATACAATGTGGCTCCCTGAAGCAATGACCGCAGGTACTTTGTATTGTTGGTTAAAAGCTGCAGCGAAACATCTAATTCATCACTTATTCCTTTAGTCAGGTTTTTCACAGTTTTTAATTTTTTATCACTCCAGAAGCGGAGTTCTTCTTCCTTCTTCCGTGTTATATCAAACATTTGTCCGGTGATAAAATTATCAAACTTAATTGCAAAAACTGAAACAAGTTTCAAATCTCCGTTTTTTGTTTTTATGACTGTCTGGAAATTTTCAACTTTGTTATTTTTTACCAATTCTTTTATAAAGCGCTTTCTTTCAGATTTATCATAATACAATTCCTCCGAATGAAATCTGGTAAGTTCATTCAGATCATAACCAATCATATCAAGCAAAGCTTTATTAGCGTAAATAATCTCACCGATGAGAGAGGTTCTAAATATTCCCACAAGTGAATTGTTAACTATGTTTTTAAATTTTTCTTCTGATTCAATTAAAGATTTATCTTTTTGTTCTATTGTTTGGCCAAGTTTCAAATTATTAGATTTTAATCCGCTGGTAAGTTCTGAAATAAGGAGTTCTTTTTTTACGCGCATAAGAACTTCTTTTGGTTCAATCGGTTTTGTTATATAATCACTGGCTCCAAGTTCAAAACCTTTTACAATGCTCTCTGAATCACTTCTTATTGTCAGAAAAATTATAGGAATATCTCGCGTTGCCAGATTTTGCTTTAGTTTTTTTGCAACTTCAAAACCATTAATTCCTGGCATCATTATATCAAGGAGAATTAAATCTGGATTTACTTCACCAACCATTTGTAAAGCTGATTCTCCATTTACAGCAAAGTAGAGTTCATAATTTGCCAAAACTCCCAACAAGATATCAATATTTTCAGGAGTATCATCAACTATAAGGATTTTTTTAGTTTCCATAGTTTGCCATTTGAATTAATTATTTTAGTTTATACCGCTTTATGCACCCGTCAATAAATCAGGGATTGAGTTTAATCTGCCGGTATCTGTTTGCCAGACAGACACACTTAATGAAGCATCTCAAATTTTTTGTCAATTTCCAGTTTATTTAAATCATCCAATACTATTGTCGATTTTTCTTTGAATATCTCAAGATTATATTTTAATTCTTCTGAATTTTTATTTTCAGCTTTAAAATACTTTTCAATTAAGGCCGAAGCATTTTGAATCTCTTTACAACCAATATTTGCGGCAACTCCTTTTAAAGTGTGAACCAGTCTGTGAGCAGATTCATCATTTTCTTCAACTAACAATTCTTCAAATTCTTTTGGAAAATCGATCAGCATTTCTTTAAATCTTACTAAAAATTTGGTGTAAAGTTTTACATTTCCCGCAACCCTTCGCAGTCCGTCTTTAACGCTAAACTGACTCAATTTTGTCAGCTCAGATAATTCAATATTTTTATGAACATCTTCAACTTCTGTTATTACCTGATCCGGTTTTTTGTTTTCTTTCAAAAGCTTTACTATCACTCCCAGAATTTCATCCAGTTCAATTGGTTTTGCAATGTAACCTTCCATTCCTGCTTCGTGACATTTTTCTTTAACTCCCTCCATTGCATCTGCTGTCATAGCAACTACAGGAAGATTTTTATATTCTTCTATTTTTTTGATTTCACGACAGGCAGTATATCCGTCCATAACAGGCATTTGTAAATCCATAATTACAATATCATATTTTGACGGATTCCCGGAATCTTTTACAAGCTCTACAGCTTCTTCTCCGTTAATTGCAACTTCCACGGTAAAGCCGGCCGATTCAAACAATTCTGTTGCAACCTGCTGATTTATCTCATTATCCTCAACAAGCAGAAGATTTATATTTTTATAAAGAGCAATTTCGTTTTTATACTTTTCACCTTTTTGTGGAATTATTGCTGATTTATCAACAATCTTACCAAACAGTTCCATTATGCTGTCAAACAAAGATGAATATGTAATTGGTTTTGTAAGATATCCTTCAACACCTGCATTTTTTGCTTTCTCATAAATATCGTTGTTTCCAAATGCAGTTACCATTAAAATTAAAGGAATAGAAGTATTGCTGTTACTTTTTATTTTTATCGAAGTTTCAATTCCGTCCATACCGGGCATTTTCCAATCCATTAAAACAAGTTTGTATGGATCATCAGCAGAATTTTCAAGTTCCATTAAAGCTTCTTGTCCGGAGGAAACCGTGGTTACTCTGAAGGTAAAAACTTCAAGTGCTTCGGTAAGAATAATCCTGGAAGATTCATTATCATCGCAGACAAGGACTTTCATTCCTCTTAAATCGACTGAAGGCACAAGTATTTTTTGTTTCTGTTTTTCAAGGATTTCATATTTGCCTGAAAAATAGAATGAACTTCCTTTGCCAAGTTCACTTTCAAACCAGATTCTTCCGCCCATCAGTTCAACTAAGCGTTTACTTATTGCCAGTCCGAGACCAGTTCCGCCATACTTTCTTGTAGTTGAATTATCTGCTTGCTGAAATGCCTTAAAAAGATTTTCCTTTTGATCATTTGAGAGCCCGATGCCTGTATCTTTTACACAATATTCCAGATCTGCAAATCCGTTTGATTTTTCAGTCAGCTTTATAGATACAACCACTTCTCCTTCTGTGGTAAACTTTACAGCGTTACTGCAGAAATTAGTTATTACCTGTCCGATACGAAGAGGATCGCCAATAAGATTCAGGGGAACATCGGGCGATATGTGAATTGCAAATTCAAGATTTTTCTCCTGGGCTTTCTGCGATACCAGATTAGAGACGGTTGAAATAACCTGTTCCAAATCAAAATCGATATTTTCAATTGTAAGTTTACCAGCTTCAATTTTTGAAAAATCGAGAATGTCATTAATAATTCCCAAAAGAGAATGTGCAGATTGATCAATTTTGATAAGGTAGTTCAGTTGTTTTTTATCAAGCTTGGTTTTAAGCACAAGATGTGACAAACCGATTATTGCGTTCATAGGAGTTCTTATTTCGTGCGACATTGTTGCAAGGAACTGACTCTTTGCAACTGTGGCAGTTTCAGCCAGTTCTTTTGATTTCTTTAGTTCAATTTCCATCTGTTTGCGCTGAGTAATATCTTCCTTTACTGAGACATAATGTGTAACTTCATTTTTGTTGTTCTTTATAGGAGATATTGAAGCACTTTCCCAATAGAAACTGCCATTTTTTCTTCTGTTTTTAAATTCACCAAACCAAACATTTCCCGATTCAATTGTGTCCCATAAATTTTTATAAAATTCATCATCGTGAAAATTTGATTTTAGAAAATCGAGATTATTTCCAATTGTTTCTTTTATTGTATATCCGGTTGTTTTTGTAAAACTCGGATTAACATATTCTATGTTTCCCTGTTTATCTGTAATCAAAACAGTTGTGGGACTATGCTCAATTGCACGAGATAATTTTTTTAACTGCTCTGTTGAAATTCTTAATTCAGTCAAAGCATCTTCAGCTTTTCTCCTTTGTATATCAGCATCCTGCATTATGCTTAAAGCTGCTTTTCTTGCTTTTTCCTTTTCTTTATTGGAATTTTCAAGCTCAATTTTATTTTGCCTTAATGCTTCTTCAGTATGTTTTGAAATCGAAATATCCTGTACATTAAAGACATAAATTCTGTTATTATCCTGAAGAGTACTAGCAACAGCAATTCTGACAAGTAATTTCTCTTTATCTTTTTTAATCCCTTTTATCTCTCTGATAATATTTTGTTTCTTTTCAGATTCATCTTTAAGATATAATTCATTTATTATTCCCGGAAAAATGGAATCGATATTTTTATTAAGAATTTCATCTTTTTTGTAACCAAACATATTTTCAAGTGAATCATTACTTGTAATAATAGTTCCCTTAAAGTCTGTTGTTAAAATCCCGTCAACAGAGAAATCAATAACATTACTGAAATATTTTTCATTTTTATCAACAGGCAAAGCTATTTTTTTAACTACCTGTGTAACAACTGCGCTGAAAAGAAGAATCAGCAACACACCGGAAATTGCGGGCAGCAAAAGATTTTCCAGCTTGATTTCCGGCATATTAAAGTAAAGCACTAAAACAACAGCAACTGCGACAATTAATGCCGAGAGTATATTCTCTTTCATCAAATGAAGTATATTTTTCGTAATCTTCCTGTTGTTATTCATTATTTGCTCCGCGAATTCAGTTTATTCATTCCATATTTCCGGGTACATTTTTTTTTCGGAAAGATTGTTTACTTCTTCTTTTAATTCAATTATTCTCATTTCCCTGTCAATCATTGTCTTGTTAAACATTTCAAGTTCTTCTGTCTTTTCTTTTAGTTCAAGATTTGCTTTATGCAATTCTTTTGTCCGTTCTTTAACTAATTCTTCCAGATTGTTTTTATGCTTCTCAAGTTCAATTTCTGTCATTTTCAAATTTGTTATATCTTGAATTGTTCCGACAGAACGAATCGGGTCACCCTCTTCATTAAACTCGGAGTGACAATTTTCATGAACATATTTAACTACATCATTTTCCAGTAAAATTCTGTGTTCAACATCATAAACTTTTTTATACCGCAAATGATTTTTATAAGCCCTGTTAACCAATTCTCTGTCATCAGGATGAACAAACTCAACAAAAGCTTCATAAGAGGCTCCAAACTTTTCTTTATCCAGATTGAAAATCTTATAAACTTCGTCTGACCAGAAAAGTGAGTTATTTATAATATCAAGTTCCCAACTCCCCAGTTTTGCAATGGCCTGTGCTTCTTTTAATTTGCTTTCAATTGTGGAGACAGATTTTTTCTTTTTATCAAGCTGACTTAATAATTTTTCAACAGAGATAGTTGTATCTGCTTCATTAAAAATAACCAGATCAATTTCGCTTGTTTCCAGCAGAGAAAATTCATTATCTGCTTTTATTAGTGACACATTATAATTATGTTCTTCCGATAATTTTTCAAAGTCGGCAAGACATTTACCCACACACAGCACCTTCAGTTTTTTTTCTGCCATAACACAACACCTCTTTTATACTGAATTATTACCAATAACTGCAAATTTGATGTCTCTTCTCCAGATGCCCTGAAATTTTCTTTAGCGAGAAGGAAATTTCCCATTTATAAATATTTATACATTAATCTTCGTATTCTTCTGCCAAATTTTAATGTAATTTGTGATTATAATATTTGTTGCTATATTCGGAGTGTTGAACCTCAGATTCTAAACCGGACTTAAAATGATTGAAACAGAGATAACAGATTTTGATATAGAAGAGCTCAGTAAATTAATTGCTGACAGTGATGAGAGAATTATTCCCAAAAATGAAATTTTTATGATGCCCAATTCTATTCACAAAAGTATTTATTTTATTGTTAGCGGATTGGTCCGGACTTTCTACTTCGATTCCAAAGGTGGTGAAATTACTCACTGGTTTGGAGGAAAGAATACTATTGCTGGTGTTATTTCAAGTTTCATCACGCAAAAATCAACACCCTACGCACTGCAAGCTCTTGAAGATACAAAAGTAAAAATTCTGAGTTACGAAAAATTTGTTGAGCTGTATAATACAAGTCACGAATTTGTAAAAATTGCAAGTAAGTTTTCAGTCAAACGATTAATTGAAATGAGTGATAAACTTGTTGTTCAGCAAACCAAAACAGCAAAAGAACGCTACGATCTTTTGCTGGAGAACCATTCTGATATTTTTCAAAAAGCCAAACTGAAATATATTGCCTCTTACCTTGGAATTACCCAGCAAAGTTTAAGCAGAATCAGAATAGAGAAATAATTCATTTTTTAACATAGGTTAATTCTTTTTCTGTTTTTCCGATTTATGTTTGTGCAGTACTATTATTTAACAAGTGGTAACAATGACTGAACAAACAAAAAAAAGATCTTTCATCCCGATTTTTACAAGGGATATTATAGTTTCAATTCTATTAATTTATTTATGGTATTTTACAAATCAGTGGGCTGTTGCAAATAACCAGACCTTCGCAATAGCAATTAGTATTGCAGTCGGAGGATTTTCAGGGTTTATGCTGAACAGATTAATGCACGAATGGGGACATTATTTTGGTACAAAAATGTTCGGTGCTGCCTGCCATCTTCACCCTATAACAAAATTTGGAATTATTTTCGATTATGATATGGAAAATAATAATGACATTCAGTTTAAGGGACTCGGAGTCGGCGGAACACTTGCTCACTGGTCAATAGCTTTTGCATTATTATTTCTAATTAATAAAGGCAGTATGGGAGCTGCGGCAATTAAGGCAAGTGCTTTTGGTTATGTTGTTTCTGCAACAATTATAGAGTTCCCTCCGATAATAAGATCGTTTATGGGAGAACCGAGTCAAAAAGCCTATGACTTTAATCGCAAATTTATAATTAACTGGGATAAAGAAAAAACAGTTAAGACCGGCGGAATTTTAGGAATACTTTCGATGCCTGCTTTGTTTATGCTGTTTATGTAATTTATCAGAAACTAAAATAAAAATTGGCAAATAAAACTCGAATATTCTTTATGGTTTTTCTTCAACCGGAATTGAAAATAAAATCTGTATGCAAATACAACCATACATAATAGCCTTTCTGTGCAGTTTCAGCGCTGCGCAGGGAGGTTTTACTAACTATATAAAGGTATCAAATTGAATTACCCGCAAAAAAATAATTCTTCTGATAAGATTGCGGCAATTGAAGAAATTGGTGACAATCATTTTACTTCTTCGTGTGAAACACCTTTAAGAAAAGATGCTTTTGACACAAACGACGAAATCAAAATTAAATTGATTGAAAAACATTTCAGCGAAATAATGAATATACTCGGACTCGATTTAACGGATGACAGTCTGAGCGGAACTCCCCGCCGTGTTGCAAAAATGTATGTGAAAGAAATATTCAGCGGATTAAATCCTGTAAACCGACCAGAAGTCAGGTTGTTTGAAAACATTTACAAATACAAAGAGATGCTCATTGAAAAAGATATAAGTTTTTATTCAATGTGCGAGCATCATTTTGCACCAATAATTGGAAAGGCGCACATTGCTTACAAACCAAATGACAAGGTTGTAGGTTTATCAAAACTAAACCGGATTGTACGCTATTATGCAAAGCGTCCGCAAGTTCAGGAAAGAATGACTATGCAGATTGCTCTTGATTTACAAAAATCACTTGATACAAATGATGTTGCTGTAATTGTTGAAGCCAAACATTTGTGCGTTTCAATGCGCGGAGTTAAAGATGATACTTCTTCAACAATCACATCTCATTTTTGCGGGAGCTTTGAAAATGAAAAAGATCGTGAAGAACTTTTTAAATATCTTCAACTAACATCTGAGTGAATTTCTGTATGAATAAAACTATCTTTATTACTGGTGCTAACAAAGGAATCGGGTTTGAGTTGTGCAAAATTTTTCTTAAAGAAAACAACTTTAACGTAATTGCTTTGTCAAGAAACATAAATAATTTGATGAACTTAAAAGGTTATGAGAAACTCAAAATTATTCAAATGGATTTAGAAAAATACTCTGCCTCCAAACTGCTTGATGAAACAAACGAGTTTTCTCAAATTGATATTTTGATAAACAATGCCGGAACTCTTGTTAACAAAAACTTTAATGATATTAATATAAATGAATGGCAAAAAATGTTTGAAGTTAATCTTTTTGCTCCTGTTAAAGTAATTCGTGATTTATACCCAAAATTAAAAAACTCCGGTTCTGCCCATATTATAAACATTGGAAGTATGGGAGGATTTCAGGGTAGTTCAAAATTTTCGGGACTCTCGGCATACAGTTCCAGTAAAGCGGCCTTGGCAAATTTGAGTGAGAGTCTGGCAGAAGAATTTAGATCTGATAATATTAAAGTTAATTGTCTTTCTTTGGGATCGGTTAAGACTGAAATGTTTATGAAAGCTTTTCCCGGGCTTTCGACTGATACAACCAGTGAAGAGATTGCGGAGTTTATTTACAATTTTGCTTTGTGCGGAAATAGTTTTATGAATGGAAAAGTTTTACCTGTTTCTTTAACAACACCCTGAAGTTAAGTTGCAATTGTTTCGCCCATATTTATTTTTGTTTCCCAGCCATTTTTTGTGCATCTAATTATTTCATCGTTAATTTTTATTTTTCCTTTTTCAAAGATTAACACAACGGTTGAACCTCCAAATGCAAAATATCCTTTCTCTGCTCCTTTTTCTACCTGCTTGTGCGATTTGTAAGTCTGAACAACACTCCCGACCATTGTTGCGCCAACTTCCGAAATTAAAATATCACCATAATGTTTTGTTTTTAATGTACTGAGTGTTCTGATGTTTTGACAAAAAATTTCCAGACTATTTTTCAGAGCAAGCGGAGAAACCGAATAATACTTCCCTTTTATTAAGTCTGTTTGCGAAACAATTCCGCTTGCCGGAAAATGAAATCTGTGATAATCTGTTGGCGCTAATCTTACTATGAACATAGAACCATCTTTATATTTTTCAGCAAGTTGTTTGTTTTGCAAAAAACTTTCAAGAGAAAATTCACATCCTTTTACAAAAAAAGAATTCAGTTCATTAATATTTTGAAACCCTAAAATTTTTCCGTCGGCAGGTGAAATAATTCCGTTGCCGGTCGGACGCTCAGATGATTTTATTTTTCTGTAAAAGAATTCGTTAAAAGTTTCAAATCCGGTTTCAGGTATCTGGTACACAGACATATCCAAATTATATTGGCTGATAAACTTTTTGATTTTCCGCGCAGAGATTTTTTTATCCATATACCAGCCTGCCAGCGCGGATAAAAATTTACGTTTTATCAATAACTCCAGAGATACTTTTCCGGCATACGAATTATAAAGCCATTTTAATATTCCTTTACCCGGAACAGCTTCTTCCAAAATTCTCTTTTCAGTTTTATCAAAGTATAAAATCATCTTATGATACTCTTTTTATTCAATATTTTAATATTCAAAACCCGTTGTTTTCAGTCACGTTTTTATATTACGGGGAACACTTTCTCCAAAATTAAATGACCTGAACAGAGTTTAAGGTCATTTACAAAACTATATTTTTACTAACAATTTATAAAGTTGTTCTAACTCTTTTTCTGTCAGATCCAAATCACTGCCAATCATCGCTTTATCAGCATCTATGTGGACTTTCCTGCCAGATTTTGTAATGCTAATGTGAACAACTCTCTGATCGTCAAAATTACGTTCTTTTACTATGTGTCCATTCTCCATCAGTTTGTTAAGAGATCTGGAAACATTCGGACTTTCATCAATCATTAAACTTTTAATTTGATTTACGGTAAGTTTCCCTTCAGGTGCAAACGATAAATTATGCAAAATCTGAAGTTGAGTTAATGAAAGATTAAATGGTTTTATCTTTTTTGTTAAGTCCGCAGTTTGTTCAGAAGCAATACATAAAAGCAATGCCTGAACTTTATATTTAAGTTCTAAATCAGAATTTATAATCAAACTTTTGTTGGCCATTCATCATCTGGATTTTATTTCACAAATAATGCCATAAAGATAAAAAATATCTGTAAATAATAGAATCAATTTTATTTTCATAATTTCTTCCTTTTTGGGGCAAAACAGCCACTTTGCCGAAATTTATTGCTCAATCCATTTTATTATTGCTTCTGCAGCTGATTTATGATTAATATCAAGCATCATATCGTGTGCAATATCAGGTAAAATTCTTAGCTCTGCTCTATATTTTTTTGCTGTGTTTTTATTATCAGAAATTGAAACCACTTTGTCATTTTCCGCTCCAATAACAAGCATTGGAACCTTTTTGTGAAAGTTTATTTTTATTCTGCTCGGAAGCATCATATACAGCATTGCTCTTATCGATTCCCTGCTCATTTTTGCAGAATATTCTTCAAGTTCAGTTTTATCTATTCCTCTTGAGAAAAAAGCCCATTTTGCTTTTTCAGGAGTATCAACAATTCCAAGTGAGTTTAGTGTCAGCATACTTGTATGGATGTAACCTTTGGTAAGTAATTTCAGACTGGAAATCCAGGAACCTCGAGGCGGAGCCGAAGTCATCAGGACAGCTTTCTCGCATTCATATTTTTCAAGATATTTCTGCAAAATCATTCCGCCCATTGAATGCCCGACTAAAATCGGGAGTCTGCCAATTTTATCAACAGCTGATTTCACATCTTCAACATAATCTTTAATCGATACACAATTTATTCCCTTTACATTTCCGGGAGTGCCATGTTTTCTTAAATTTAACGCATAGCAATCATATCCGTTTTGCGAAAAATGTTTCATAAAATATTTTTCCCAGCACCAGGCTCCGTGCCAGGCACCATGTATAAATAAAACGGGCGCTTTTCCTGATTCCCCTTTCCCTTTTTTAATTATCATTTTTACTCCTGTAAAAATTCCGCGGACCGAAATCCGCGGATTATTCGAGGTTAAACGACCGGAGCCGTTTTGTGTATAATGAACAACACTTTAATGTTTTAGATTTTTTTCAAAATGTTAAACAAAGCTTCCGATTCTTTCCCGGATGCATTTATTCTTAATATCGGAGCCAATAATATTTCAGCTTCCTTTATTAGTGCTTTTCCGGTTTTGGTGATTTTTATAAAAACAACTCGCTGATCATCTTTGCTTCTTCTCTTTACCACAAATTTGTTACTTTGAAGTTTATTTAATGAACGGGAAACATTTGGATTGTCTTCAATCATAAGTTTCCTGATTTGGTTAACCGTCAATTCCCCATTGGGTGAATCGCTAAGACAATGGAGTATTGCCGCCTGCGTTGAAGAAAGCCCCAAAGGTTTTAACACTCTGTTCATCTTTGAGTTTATCTCCTGAGCAATACATAAAATCAATCCAATAGCTTTGAATTCAAGACTGTGTTCTTCCGAATTTATTATCAGATTTTTATTTGCCATAGTATTTTGCCTTAACTGCAATTAAAAACATCCATTCATCCTTTAGATAAAAACTTCCGGTTCTTTTCTTTTGTCTCTGTACTTAACCACATCTGCAACTGATTTTATTAATTTCGGACTGACAGGCTTTATCGCTTTTTGCGGACAATTAATAACACACGCCTGACAACCGATACATTTGTCTCTGTCCTGAGTAATTTTATCTTGCAAAGACAAAGCTTCAACAGGGCAATTTCTCACACATTTCTGACACTTTGTACATTCATCGGAAACACCAAGTTCATTCCACGATTTTGGAAGTTTAAATCCGAGTCCGGGAATTGCAGAAATCAAAGCACATTTTACAGTTGAAAAAGTGCCTTCATCCGGCCAGTCAATTTTTAATTTGGCATCAAAATTCATATTGTTATTTTCAATTACTTTCCGATAAATCTCATAGCCAAAATCATACTGTATCTTTGCATCTTTTTCATCTGGTCTGTTTGTTGCTATTTCATTTGTAAATGAGTATTGACCAATAAATCCGCCGCCGGCAACAAAGTTAAATCCCTGTTTCTCCATTCCTTTTTTCATTGTGATAAGAGATTTGCCATAATATCCGTTTCCGCAGGTTACTACTCCTACAAAAGGAGTATTGTTGCCGTTAAGTGCGCCAATCACTTCATTTGGAACGCCGTATAACTTGGTTGCTGTCATCATTCCCAAAATCACAAGATCATCTTTTCCGAATTCATATTTTTTCTCGCGATTCTCTTTTTTCAGCATATCTATTTCAACAACTTCCAGATCGTTTTTTGCAAGTAACCCTTTGGCGATGTTTTTAACGGTTTTTTTTGTTGAACCGCCGGGACTAAAATAAATTAAATGTACTTTCATTTTTTCCTCTATACTTAATTACAACCATTTTCTCAGAAAAATAATTCCGGTTCTCTTCTTTCTGTCCAGTTTTTTTCACAATATTCAGCAGCTTTTTTCATAAATGAATTTGTGTAAACAATTCCTTCGCGTGAGCAGTTATTAACACAGGCCAGACAGCCGATACATTTTTTTGAGTTTGATATTTTTTTTGTAAGATCAATTGCTTCCATTGGACAATTGCTTTCACATTTTCCGCAGGTTACGCAGTTATCAGTGAATTCAAGATTGTTAAACGGAGCCGGAACCTTTATCAGACTTTGAGGCATCATCATAAACAACGCACTTTTTACAGTGTTAAAAACATCATTGTTCGGCCAGTCAATTTTCAGTTTGTGATTAAAACTGTAGTCATTTCTCACAGTTATTTTTTCAGAAATATGTTTTCCAAATTTCACCTGCAATTCCTGATCCTTTTCATCTGGTCTATTTTTACCAACATTTGTACCGTATGTCATTTGTCCGATAAAAGCTGCCGCAGCAATCATCTTGAAGTTTTTTTGCTCCATCTCCCTTTTCATTAACTTGAGAGAGTTTGCATAAAAACCGTTGCCATACATTACCACTCCGACAAACGGAGTTCCATTTCCCTGAACAGCTTCAAAAATTTCTGCGGGAGCCCCGAACAATTGTGTGCAGGTCATCATTCCCATAATCACAAGATCATCTTTTCCAAACTCATATTTTTTTCTGCGATTCTCTTTTTTCAGCATGTCGTATTCTATTATCTCGGAAGCATCTACGCCTTCGGCAATTTTTTGGACAGTCTTCTTTGTTGTTCCGCCCGGACTAAAATAGATCAGATGTACTTTCATAGTTTTTCCTGACAATATTTTATTAATACTCTTCATTTATAAACAAGCTCCGTAAGCTTTTTTAGGAAAATGAATATGGATAATTCCTGTCTCTACAGTCTCTCTTTTGATTATATATTTATATTTATTTTCACCTACCAAAATTCCGGTAACCGGCGGAGTTAACTCACCAACTACATCAGTTGGTTTCAGGCTTATCTCCATTCCGATATTTGGAGAAACTTTCATGCTGTCGGGTATTACTCTTGGTGAATTCAATTTTGCAATTTCAACAGCATCTTCCGGATAAATTTCATATCTGAAACCGTTTCCGAAACTCTTCATTTTTTTATACCATTTTTTGAGGCTTTGTAAATTATCGGGAATAGATAAATCGTTCAGACTCTCTTTGTACCACATCATATGGAATGCTGAAAAATCAGCGATTGTGGGTTTATCCTGAGTAAACAGAAATTGGTTTGTTTTCAATTTTTTATTGAGGTCGATAAAATATTCAGACACAAGATTTTGTGCTTCTTCAGGTGAATATTTTTGTGTTTGTTCTCCGGAAAGAGCAGTGCTTCTGTCAACGATAAACAAGACAAACTTCCTGAAAGATAAATTATTGAAATATCCTTTTACCAGTTTCCATTTGGAAATTGAGTTCAGCATAAACTGGAAAGCATCGGTTTCTGCTCTTCCAACAAAAGCATCAATTTCAAATGTTGAATAAATTCTTCCCAGTTCCCTTTTCTCTGTAATTTCTGCAAGTTCATTTGTGATTATATCTGTGTCACAAAATATATCAGCACCAATCTGCATTATTGGAATTCTTCTGCTGTATCCGTCTGCAAGTAATTCTTGCACTGGTCTGGGCGTTCCAGGAGGAGCGATCACCGATAACCATTTAGTTTCTGTATAACCCAATAAAAGCTTAATTTTTTGTGCATAAGGTGAAGACGACGTGTGATGTAAAATAATCGTTTTAGATTTGCTAATATCTTCGGGCAGCGGATTTACAATAATTGAATCATCACTGCAATAAAAAGCGATAACCGGTATGATCATCAACAGTATAAGGGTAATCAATATTATATATCTTTTTTTCATCATCATTTCCAAATATTATTTTTTACTCTCTTCTGTTTTGCCAATCATTAAGCAGACTGCATAACAGACATTTCCGCCTGTGGGTCCGCAAAAGCTGCACCACCACTTTGTTGCCGGCAAATAAGCGGCTTTAAGATTAACACATTTTGCAGGTAATTTTCTCTTCTCTTTCATCTCAGTTCCTCGTTGTTTTTATTTTCCGCGTTAATTATATCCACGGATTATTTTATTGAAAATAAATACCCTGAACTTATTCCCCTTGAGGTGTAGAAATAAAACAGGGTAAATTATTTTCACAACTCAAATATATATTACGTGGATTATATTGTCAAGGATTTTATTTAAATTTAATAAAAAAGCAGACTCCCCTGTTTTCAAAACAAAGGAATCTGCTTACTTATTCACTAATCGGAATAGCAATGAGGGCATTTGCCATTCGACCGGATGTCAAAAAATTAACTGCCGGCTCCCCCGTTTCCTGAGCCAACTTCAGGATGCATATTAAATTTCACAAAATTTCCTGCTCCCGGTACTGGCAGACTCACATTTCGTTTCTCTTTTGGAGCCATATCTTTTGGTGTTGTTGGTCCGTACTCTTTACTGTTGCCTGCTGCATCAAACACATGTACTTCCACTCTAACCTGCGGTGCAGTTGTTGTGTTTAAATTTTCCAGTGTTCCTTCAAAAGCCTGGGTAGATGAGTTGTAAGATAAGATTAGTCTGACACCATTTACTATTTCATCAGCCGTGTCAGTTGCGTTCCACATTGTTCCTGATTCATTTCCGGTTTCACCGCCGCCCCCGCCTTCGGGTCCTTCAGCGCCTTCGCCGCCAACCGGGTTACTTGAACAAGCTGTGGCTACCATTAAAATAATACTCATAAGCATTGCCATAAATAATTTTGACTTTTGCATAATATCTCCTTGATATTTAGTTAGAACAATTGATTATTATTAAGAGCGTTAACTCTGTTAGTTATTCTCTGTAACAATTTTTGGAGTTATTCAGACAAAACCAAAGCTGCCGGCAAGGCTTTGAATAGTGTTAAGTTATTTGTCTAAGTCTTAGTGCTCTCCTTTTTCATTATGTGATCTTTTTTTGCTTCCGTGCTCACCACGTTTTTCTCTGTGCTCTCCTTTTTCTCCACTGTGTTCGCTTCCTTCACCTGCTTCGGCGTGAGCTTTCCACCAGATAAATGACTCACCTTCGGCTGGTAATTTTACTTCAGCTTTTTTTCCTGCTTTCAGATTTACAGGAACTGTGGGGCCGAGTTCAAGACCATTAGAAAGATGGATTTCAACACGTACTTTTTTGATCATCTTTTTAGTTACATTTTCTACGGTTCCTTTGAAAGATGATGAAGCTTTGTCGTAAGAAAGGATAAGTCTTACACCTTTTCTGTACTCATCAAACTTATCGTTAACTTTCATTTTTGCTCCTCTTTCTTCACCTTCCTGAGCAAAGATGAGCGATGCCATAGAAACCATAGTCAATACCATAAGTATTCTAACTAATTTCATAAATACTCCTTTAGTTTTGTTTTAGAATAATTGATTGTTTATCTATATGGATTTACAAATGTTTCGTAAATCTTAAAATTCAATTTTCTTTAGTTGTGTTCTTTATCAGAACTGCTATGTTCGCTGTTTTGGTTTTCTTTTAAGTAATGTTCTTCTCTGTTTTCTTTATTGTTATTTATATGTTCTTCAGATTCTTTTTCAATCATTGTATTTGTATGTTCATTTGATCTTTCCTCAAAATGCTCACCGGAAATATTTTCTTCTGCTGAAATTGCTGTAATATTAAACAGATAGATAAAGACAGCAAGAAACGGAACAATTGCAAGATATTTTAACTGACTAAGCGGCGCAGAGCGTTTTGAATTCAAAAACTCTATTCTTCTTTTTATAAGCTTATTATAAAAATTATTGGTAACTGCATTGCAAAAATCTACCTGAGTTGTTTTAAGTAAAGTCAGCTGAAAAGATTTATTACAATTCACCCTGTCAACAGCATCTGCATCAGCTAAAAACTCCAGATTTTGATCAACCGCTTTTTTGAACAACCACACAAACGGGTTGAACCAAAGTATAATTTGCATAAACTGCGTTAACATTGTATCTACAGAATGAAGCTGATTGACATGCGCTTTTTCGTGCGTAAGAATATTTTTCAGTTCTTCTTCGGAAAAATTATTTTTGTTGTAAACCACAAAATTAAAAAATGAAAAGGGTGATATATCTTTATCTATTTCAACAAAAAATACTTTTCCCTCTTTTCTTACCACATTGTTTTCCAGTAATCTGGATAATGAAAACATCTGGATTATAAACAAACCTGTAAAAACAGCAACTCCGCTCCAATAGAGATAAGGAAGTATTGCCAAAATGTTTTCAAGTGATAATAAAGCTGTTTCGCTGTTCTCTGCTGTGTTGAAATTATTCAACGGATTTAATATTTCGGAATTAACAGGAATTTTTATTAATGGTATTATTAATGTTAAAGCCATACCGATCAAAAAGTAAACTCTTATTGATTTGAAAAAGGTTTCTTTTCGTAAAAACAAATAGTAACTGATAAACAATATTGTTACAATTCCGCTGGCTTTTAATAAATATTCCATAATTAATCTTTCTTCTCTCTTTTTTCTATTATCTCAATTATCTCTTTTAATTCATCAACACTTATTTTTTCTTCTTTTGCAAAAAATGAAACCACATTTTTGTAAGAATTTTCAAAGTATTTCTGAATTGTATTTGTTACGTAGGTCTTTCTATATTCCTCTTTGCTGATAAGAGGATAATATCTGTGAGTACTTCCAAATGCTTCGTGACCTATAAATCCTTTTGTTTCCATTTTCCTGATTGTTGTGGAAACAGTGTTATAATGAGGTTTGGGTTCCGGCAATAATTCAACTATCTCTTTTACAAAAGCTTTTTCAAGCTGCCATAAAACCTGCATTATTTCTTCTTCTTTAATGGTAAGTTTTTTTGTCATCAACATACTCCTGTTTAAGTTCTGTTCAAAGGTACAACTATTTTTATAGTTATTCAACTATAAAAATAGTTAGGGGCATTTTTTTACCCTTTTTAATGAACCCCTTCTGTTTTACCAGAAGGGATAATAGTTGATAACAACTAATTTACTATGGAAGAAGTTTCTTTATTATCGCCAAATTTGTAAAACAAACTTGGAAGGATAATCATATTAAGTGCTGTGGAAGTTATTAATCCGCCTAAAATCACAATTGCCATAGGAGATTCTATCTCTTTACCGGGCTCACCGTAACCAAGTGCCAGCGGAATTAATGCAAGAGCAGCAGTTATTGCGGTCATAAGAATTGGATTAAG
>JBGRQB010000058.1:0-22291 GCA_041725875.1 Rhodothermaceae bacterium | reverse complement strand
AAGCACCGCCGCCTGTTGAAACGTGTGATACTTTTTCAGCAAGACCTGCTTTTTTAATTGCAGATGCTGAATCACCGCCGCCAACAACTGTAACCGCGCCATTTGAAGTTGCTTCAGCAAGAGCTTCTGCAACAGCAAAAGTACCTTTTGCAAAATTAGGCATTTCAAAAACACCCATCGGACCGTTCCAAACAACAGTTTTGCTGTTAACAACTTCTTTTACAATAGTTTCGATGCTTGCAGCGCCTATATCAAGACCCAATTTATCTGCAGGAATATCGCTTGCTTTTACGCAATCAGCAGGAGAATCATTATCAAATTCAGCAGCTACGACAACATCATCTGGAAGAATAAATTTTACATCTTTACCTTTAACTTCTTCCAATATCTCTTTTGCAAGTTCTAGTTTTTCTTCTTCAAGCAATGATTTACCAATTTCGTAACCCATAGCTTTAAAGAAAGTAAATACCATTCCTCCGCCAACTACAAGATTATCTACTTTTGGAAGAAGGTTTTTAATTACATCAATTTTACCGGAAATTTTTGCCCCGCCCAAAATAGCTGTAAACGGACGAACAGGCTCGGCAACAGCTTTGCCAAGAAAATCTAATTCCTTTTTCATAAGATAACCGGCAGCGCAAGTATCTATATGTTTTGTAACACCTTCTGTTGAAGCGTGAGCACGGTGAGCAGTACCAAATGCATCATTTACATAAACTTCGCCAAAAGCAGCTAGTTTTTCTGCAAATTCAGGTGCATTTTTCTCTTCTTCTGCATAAAATCTTAAGTTTTCTAAAAGAAGAACATCTCCGTCCTGAAGTTTATTTACAATTGATTCAACTTGTTCACCAACGCAGTCAGGTGCAAATTTTACATCTTTATCAAGTAATTCGCCAAGACGAACAGCAACCGGCTTCAGACTGAATTCAGGTTTTACTTTTCCTTTTGGTCTGCCAAGATGGCTCATCAAAATTACTTTTCCGCCTTTTTCAATAATTTTTTTTATTGTTGGTAACGCAGCGGAAATTCTTCTGTCGTCTGTAATTTCCTGATTTTCATTTAAAGGAACGTTAAAATCTACTCTTACAAGAACTCTTTTACCTTGTAACTCTATATTTTCTATAAAAAGTTTATTCATATTTACCTCTGTTGATAAGTTAATATCAAAAAAAAGACGCACATATCACAAAGGATATTCTGCGTCTTCAAAAATTTTTATAATGGTTAACTACTTAGCAACCTTTAATAATAAATCAACTACTCTGCAAGAATATCCCCATTCGTTATCATACCAGCTAACTATTTTAACAAAGTTTCCGTTAGCCTGAGTTAATAATGAATCAAAAATACTTGAGTGTGAGTTATGAATGATATCGCAAGAAACGATTGGTTCATCTGTAAATTCAAGAACACCTTTCATATCACCTTCAGCAGCAGCTTTCATTGCAGCGTTAATTTCTTCAGCTGTAACATCTTTTGCTAATTCAACAGTTAAATCAGTAAGTGAACCATCCGGGGTAGGAACGCGAACTGCATATCCGTCTAATTTACCTTTAAGTTCAGGAATTACCAAACCAACTGCTTTTGCAGCACCAGTAGTAGTAGGAATCATAGAAACTGCAGCAGCTCTTGCTCTTCTAAGATCTGAGTGAGGTAAATCCAATACTTTCTGATCATTTGTATATGAGTGAACTGTAGTCATAATACCTTTAACAACACCAAAAGAATCGTTAAGAACTTTGGCAACAGGAGCTAAACAGTTAGTAGTACAAGAAGCATTAGAAATAACTTTTTCTTCGCCTGTTAATACTGAGTCGTTAACACCTAAAACAATTGTTGCATCAACTTCACCTTTTGCAGGTACAGTTAAAATAACTTTTTTAGCACCGGCAGCAATGTGTTTTTCACATTGTTCCTGACTTCTGAAAATACCAGTTGCTTCAATTACATATTCAGCACCAATTTCGCCCCATTTTAAGTTTGCTGGGTCTCTTTCAGCTGAAATCTGTATTTTCTGACCGTTAACAATAATAGCATCACCATCTACGGCAACTTCACCATTAAATTTACCATGGATTGAATCATATTTTAATAAGTGAGCTAAAGTTTTAGCGTCAGTTAAATCATTGATACCAACAATTTCAATGTTTCCAAGCTCTAATGCGCGTCTGAAAACAAGTCTACCAATACGTCCAAATCCATTAATACCTATTTTTACAGCCATTATTATGCCTCCGTTTACTAAAATAAAAAAAATTAAGTCACTAAAGATAGCGAAATATTTAATTACTTACAAAAACACCCCTCATTAAACTAAATTATGAAGGTTAAATAATTGTTAAAGTTTAACATTCTTAACTCCTTAGTTAAAGAGGATTATTTTTAAGCATTTTAAAATTTATTTAATTATTTTTCAATAATGATAAATATTTAGGAAGAAATGATGGCTGATCACAACTTTTTACAGTTTGTTCCCATATTTGCTGAACTAAGTGAAGAAACCATAAAAAAAATAGTTGCTGCCGGTACAATTAAAAACTTTAAGAAAGACAGCATTATTTTAATGGAAGAGGATGACGGCTCTGCAATGTTTGTAATTGTAAGCGGTCAGGTAAAAATTGCTAGAATCAGTTCCGATGGCAAAGAAGTGATTTTATGTATACTTGGTGAATCAGATTTCTTTGGCGAAATGGCCATCCTCGACGGAATGACAAGATCTGCCACAGTTATTGCAACCGAAGATACCGAAGTATTTCTAATTGAAAGAAATCAGTTTCTCGATCTGCTTAAAACTTACCCCGAAGTTTCAATAAGTTTAATTAAAGAGCTTACAAAAAGACTCCGTGATGCAGATCTGAAAATAAAATCGCTTTCACTTAAAGATGCCGAAGGGAAGGTTGCTACTGTAATTCTTCAGCTTGCTGATGATGTTGGCAGAATAAAACAAGGAATTGTTGAAATAGAAAAACTTCCTTTACAGCAGGATCTGGCTAATATGGCCGGAACTTCCAGAGAAACAATTTCAAGAACGCTCCATTCTTTTGTAAAAAAAGACTTGATTGAACTCGACGGTTCAACCCTGCGTATTCTCAGTTACGAAAAATTTAAAGATACATTTGCATAACCAATGAAAGAAAAAATAGATCTACATATACATACTACTTATTCAGACGGAATTTACACTCCTTTTCAAATAGTAAAAAAAGCTAAAGATGCCGGAATTGATACTATAAGTATTACCGATCACGATAGTGTTAACGGAATAGAAGGTGCAATTATGTTTGGAAACGAAATTGGAGTTACAGTTATTCCAGGTCTGGAAATAAGTACAGATATCGAAGATCAGGAAGTTCATATCCTTGGTTATTTTATAGATCATAACAGCGAAGAATTAAGAAAATACCTCAGTTTTTTCCGCGATGAGCGTCTTGAACGAGCCAAACGAATGGTAAAAAAGCTTAACAAGCTCAACGTGGATATTAATCTGGAAGAAATTCTGGAAAGAGCAAAAAACTCGGCTGTTGGTCGCCCTCATATTGCAACAGCACTTGTTGAAGCCGGTTATTGTAAAAGTTATTATGATGCTTTTGCAAGATATATCGGTGATGAAGGCCCTGCATACGAGCGTAAAATTCACGTTTCTCCGCAAAGCGCTCTTAAACTTATAAAAGATGCCGGTGGTTTATCCTTTATAGCACATCCGGGAAAAATTAAAGAATCTATTTTACAGACGCTTATCAACTTTGGAGTTGACGGAATAGAAGTAATTCATCCTTCCCACTCCGGTGAAGATGTAAAATTTTACCGCGGAATTATTGACCAGTACTGGCTTTTGGAAAGTGGTGGTTCCGATTTTCACGGCGGAAAGAAAAATGACGATAAAAACTTTGGCAAATTTTTTATTACCCCGGATAAACTCGATGCAATGAAAAAAACGCTTAACCTCTCAATTTCCTAAAACCATATAGGGAATCAATTTTGTACTTTTCCAAAAAGGAAAAAGTATTAAATTTGTAACTATTCAACTAATTTTATCAGCAAATCGGATTAATACATGAAAAAATTTGTTTTAGCTTTTCTGATATTGACAATTATATCTTTTGGTCAGGATTACACTAAATGGCAAAATTACTTTTCCTACAATCAAGTAAATGCAATAACAGGAACCACAGGTGAATTCTGGGCTGCCACGGAAGGCGGAGCATTTTATTACAATGCTGCTGAAAATAAATTTACCACAATGAGTATTGTTGAGGGATTAAGCTCAAACAATCTTAATACAATTACAAAAGATGGTTCCGGAAACATTTGGTTCGGCACAGAAAATGGTATAATCAATATTTACGAGCCGAAATCTAAAACCATAAAGAAAATATTTGATATATATAATTCAGATAAACCGGAAAAAGGAATTAATCAGATTGTTGTTAATGACAGCACCGCATATATTGCAACTGATTTTGGTATTTCTCTGGTTAATACAAATACAAGAAATTTTGGCGATACCTACAGAAAATTCGGAAATTTCAGTGCGGAAATAAAAACTTATCACATTCTTATTGAAAACGGGAAATTGTATGTTGCAACAGAAAGCGGAGTTGCAATCCTTAATGATAACAGTCCAAACCCTTCTGCTCCTGAAGCCTGGACTTCATACTCCGTTAACGGCAAGCCAGTTTTCAAACTTATAAAATATAACTCAGAATTAATTGCCTGTACTGATGATGGTCTTTACAAATTTAACGGCTCCGACTGGAATTCTTTTCAGCTTGCTGGAACCGAAGTAAAAGATATGACTGTTGTAAACAATTCATTAAGAATTCTTACGGCAAAAAAACTTTATAAATATGATACTTCCCTTTCAGAAATTTCTCTTAATCTGAAAAGCTCAAAAATTTCCTTAAACAAATTTTTGTTTGAAAATGAATCATCATTTTTAATCTGTTCCGATTCAGGAGTTGTTAAAAACGGAAATATCGAAAATGTTATCGTGCCTAACGGTCCGTTAAAAAATTCATTCCTCGATATTGATATTGATACCGACGGAAATCTTTTTGTGGGAACAGGAATAAGCGGAAAGGGTTCCGGAGTATTTCATCTTGATAAAACAATCTGGAAAAATTATAACCTTTCAAATTCTTCAAATCTTGTTTCAATTGATATTCACAAAGTTTATTGCGCGCCTGACGGTAAAGCATATTTTATGAGCTGGGGTAACGGATTTTCCATACTTGAAAATAATGAAATGACAAAATATACTTCAGGCAACACAAATCTTGCTGGAATTGCAGCTGATCAGGATTTTGTTGTGGTTTCCGATATTGAACACGATTCAAATGATGATGCCTGGATTTTAACCTATCTTTCACATAACCGTAAAGATATTTCCGTTAGAAGAAAAAATGGCGAATGGCACCATTATCAGCTTTCTTCAGCTGTTACAAGCTTACCGGTTGAAACAAAAGAAATTGAAATTGATCGTCACAACACCAAATGGTTTATTGCAAAAAACAAACTTTGTTTCTTTAACAATAACGGTAATTTTACTGATACAAGTGACGATATCTGGGGAGTTTATACATCAACTCTCAGCAGTAAAGTTGTAAACTGTATTGAAGTTGATGATCGCGGCGATTTGTGGGTCGGAACAACTTCCGGACTTTATATTTTATCGCAGACCAACAAACTAGCTTCCGCTTCAATAAAAGAAGTTCTGGTAGAAGCAGCATACAGAAAAAATATTTCAGCAATAGAAGTTGATGCCTTAAATCAAAAATGGGTTGTAACTGATCAGGGACTTGTTCTTTTATCACAGGACGGCTCAAAAGGTATTGAAGCATTTTCAACAGAAAATTCTCCTCTTCCCTCTAACGAAATTCAATCACTCACTTTTGAAAACAAAACCGGTCTGTTATACATTGCAACAAATGAAGGTTTGCTTTCATATAAAACAACAGCAGTTGAACCGGAAAAACAATTTTCCAATTTATTTGTTTATCCAAATCCCTTTGTTATCGGACAAGGAACTGAAAATATTGTAACAATAGACGGTTTAATTAAAGATACCGAAATTAAAATTTTATCTGTAAGTGGCGAACTTGTAAGAGAATTCCAGACTCCGGGCGGAAGAATTGCCACCTGGGACGGAAAAGATGAAAACGGCGAATATGTAGGAAGCGGCGTTTACATAGTTGTTGCTTATGATAAAGATGGAAGTAATGTTGAAACTACAAAAATTGCAGTGTTGAGAAAATAGTAAATTATTGCGTATTTTTGATTTCTATTTTTTTAGAATTCGGAAATTCAAATGCTTGATGTTATAAATCTTTCCATGCAGTATGGTGGAAAATATCTTTTTGATAATACAAATTTTAAAATCAACAAGGGCGATAAAATCGCTCTTGTTGGCTCTAACGGGACTGGTAAGTCAACCCTTCTTAAACTTCTTAAAGGAACCGAAGAATCTGAATCTGGCAGAATTGATATGCCTAAGGGAACCAAAATCGGTTATCTTTCTCAGGAGTTTACCGATCTTAAAGGAAAAACATTATTTAACGAAGTAAAAACTTCGCTCGGAGAAATAAGTCAGCTCCAGCAAAAAGAAGATGAACTTCAACTCGCTCTTTCTGATGATACGCTTGATGAAAACACCAAACTCGATTTATCTCAGCAACTGGGCGAAATAAATACCCGCAAGGAAGAAATCGATTTTTACCGTGTTGATTCAAATATAGAAAAAGTTTTGATGGGACTCGGATTTTCCGTTTCTGATTTTAACAGAATGACAGATGAATTTTCCGGTGGTTGGCAGATGCGTATTGAACTTGCCAAAATTTTGCTGGATACAAATGATATAATTCTGCTGGATGAACCTACTAATCACCTTGATATAGATACTCTTCAATGGCTCATTAATTTCCTGAAAGCTTCAAAAGTATCTGCTGTTATTGTCTCTCACGATAAGTATTTTGTAAATGAAGTTACCAACCGCACGCTTGAAATTTTTAATAAAAAGATAAGCGGCTTCAACGGTAATTATGATGCTTATCTTAAATTTAAAGAAGAGCGCGACGAACAGCTTGAAGCTGAATTTATTCAGCAGCAGAAAAAAATAAAAGAGACAGAAAAATTTATTGAACGCTTTCGTTATAAAGCAACAAAAGCAAAACAGGTTCAGAGCCGTGTAAAACAACTGGAAAAAATTGATCTTGTTGAATTAACAAATCAGGAAAAATCAATAACAATTCGCTTTCCCGAGCCGGAACGAAGCGGTGCAATTCCGGTTGAAATGAACGGAATATCAAAAGCTTACGGAAGCAATAAAGTTTTTGAAAATCTTGATTTCAAAGTTGAGCGCGGAGAAAAAATTGCTTTTGTCGGTCCGAACGGAGCAGGAAAAACAACTCTGGCAAAATTAATAGCAAATAAAATTCAGCCTAATCAGGGAGATATTTTGCTCGGTCATAATACATTCATTTCATATTATGCCCAGGAAGTAGCTGAAAATCTTAATCCCGAACTCGATCTTCTGGAATCTGTTGCTGAAATAGGAACCGAATATACTTTGCCGCAGCTTCGTTCCCTTCTTGGCACTTTCCTTTTTTCAAGTGATGATGTTTTCAAAAAAATCAGTGTTTTATCCGGTGGTGAAAAAAGCAGGGTTGCTCTGGCAAAAATTTTACTTACAAAAGCTAATCTGATTATTCTGGATGAACCAACAAACCATCTTGATGCTTCATCAAAAGCAGTTTTGCAGGAAGCGTTAAAAGAATTTTCAGGCACATTAATAATTGTTTCCCACGATGTTGATTTTCTTCGTCCAGTAATAAACAAAGTGATTGAAATCAGACGTGGTGAGTTTAATACTTTTGCCGGTGATATTGATTATTACCTTTCTAAAAAAAATGCAGAAGCTATAGATGCTTCTAATAATAAAGGAGTCTCTCAGGCTCAGGAAAAATCCACGCGCAAAGATCAGAAGCGTCTGGAAGCAGAGCTTCGTCAAAAGCGCTACAAAGCAACCAAAGAAGTTGTAAAAGCAATCGAAAAGATTGAACTTGAAATAGAAAAGTTGGAAGAAAAGAAAACTGCTATTGAAGGTGATCTTGCATCGGAAGAAACTTTTTCTAATCCTGCTGTGGCAAAAGAGAAAAATGCCGAATATGAAGAGACAAAAAAACAGCTTGAAAAAGTTTACGAAAAATGGAGTAGTCTGAACGAAGAATTGGAAGAAATAGAACGAAATATTAATTAATATTTCGTTCTTCTATAAGTGTAATTCCTCCCATCAACGGTGCATCATCGCCAAGTTTTGTTGCAATAAGTTTCACTTTTTTACCCGGTTCGTTCAGAACATTTTCTGAAAACGCTTCTTTTATTTTAGGAAGCATAAAACGAGCATTGGCTTCTATCACTCCCCCGCCAAATACAATTGTATCAAGGTTAAGAAGAGTTACAATATTTGCACAAACACCGCCGATAAGTTTACAGGCATCTGTCATTTTATCAATTACAAGATCATCCTTTAAACGAATTGCTTCGGCAATTTTTTTACTTTTGATTTTTTTACCTAACGGAACTATATCTTTCAGGACACTGCTTTTTCCGCTTTTCATTTCTGTTTTAAGTGAATCAACAACCGCTGTTCTGCTTGCTACTTCTTCAAATGTTTTTGTTTCGCCATTCAGTAAATCAACTTTTATATGACCGATCTCTCCGGCAAAATAGGTGGAGCCTCGGTAAATTTGTCCGTTTAAAATAAATCCGGCACCAATTCCGGTTCCCACAAAAACAACAAGCATATTATTTACTTTATTGGCAAACTCAAATCTTCTTATGCCAAGAGCGGCAAGGTTAACATCATTTTCAACATAAACAGGAATGTTAACATGTTTTTCAAGTGCGGTTTTTATACTGTAATTTTTAATTCCGAGATTAGGTGCGTTTCCTACTTTACCGGTTTCGATGTTTACGGTACCGGGTACGCCAATGGCAATTCCCTCAACATCTTTTTCAGGTATTTCAGCTTCTTCCAGAAGCATTGTAATGCAGTTGGCAATTGATTTCATTAAAAATCTGGGTCCGCCATCTGTTGTGGTGGTCATTTTCTTTTTCGCAATAATAATATTATCTGAATTAATTAATGCGGTAAGAACTTTGGTTCCGCCCAAATCTACAGCAACTTTATATTTTTTACCTGCCATTTTCACCTGTCAGTTTGTTACAAATAAGGATTTCAATTTATACAGAATAACAAATATTATCAAATTTTCATTAATAATTAATTGTATATTTAAAAAGGGATTTTTTAGATAGT
Organism: Rhodothermaceae bacterium; assembly: GCA_041725875.1. Classification (GTDB taxonomy): domain Bacteria; phylum Bacteroidota; class Ignavibacteria; order Ignavibacteriales; family Melioribacteraceae; genus JBGRQB01. The sequence continues at coordinate 12,975 of JBGRQB010000058.1, read as the reverse complement.
TAAGGAGGAACTATGATGAAAAATTTGTTTTTTTCTTTTATTGTATTGTTTTTAACTGCTTGTGGTGTTAATCAGCAAATTAAACTTGAAGAAAAAGAGATTTCCGACAAAATTGAATTTTCAGAGAACCGGAGCGGAACAGTTCAGTTTTTATTTCCGCAAATAACTGATCTTCCCGAAGATTCTCCTCTCAATAACATTAACTCCGTGATTGTTGAACAACTCAAAGGAACTGAAAAGAAACCTCTTGAAACAATTCAGAAAGAATTTATTAAAGAGTATAAGGAGTTTATTGATGAGTTTCCTTCATCTCCGCAAAGCTGGGAAATTAAAAAAGACATTAAAACCGTAATGAAAACTGATAATCTTTTAAGTCTTACACTTACAGATTTCAGTTACACCGGAGGGGCACATCCGAATACTTTTGTTACGCATCTATGTTTTGATTTAAAGACCGGAAAACGGATTAGTCTGGAAGATTTAATTACCAAAGAAAAGATGAATGAATTAAACATTCTGGCAGAAAAAAAATTCCGTTCTGATAATAATTTTAACGAAACATCAAATTATCAGGAAGAAGGCTATTTTGTTGAAAACGGAAAGTTAAAAGTAAACGATAATTTTCTGATAACTAATGATGGATTAACTTTTCTTTTCAATAGTTACGAAATTGCGCCTTATTCAACAGGCAGAACCAAAATTCACTTAAAATTAAGCGAATTAAAAGGTTTATTAAAGAACAATTATTTTTTTAACAATTAATCTGGTAAATTGGCCGGGTAATTTATTAAAATCTGGAAGTTATGAGTAAAGTAGTACCTTTAAAACAATTTGGTCAGAATTATTTAACTGACAAAAATATAATAAATAAAATTATTGAAACAATTAATCCTGCAAAAGATGAAAACTTTTTGGAAATTGGTCCCGGACAAGGAGCATTAACCGAAAAGATTTTGGAAAGATGCGGAACTCTTACTGCAATAGAAATTGATACCAGAGTTATTGAGGATCTTTCAGCAAGGTTCGGCGAATTAAAGTTAATCAATCACGATTTTCTGAAATTCGATTTTAATTCCGACAATCTCGATCTTTCAAAAAAAATAAGAGTTGCAGGAAATATTCCTTACAATATTACCTCACCTATTTTGTTTAAACTAATTGAACAAAAAGATAAAATTCAGGATTGTCATCTTATGATGCAGCTTGAAGTTGCAAAAAGGATTACTGCGGTTCAAAACACGAAAGATTACGGAATTTTAGCTGTGATATTAAATTATATTGCTGATACAAAACTGTGCTTCAAAATTTCGCCAAATGTGTTTTATCCAAAACCAAAAGTCTTTTCTGCAATTATTAAAATAGATTTTAAAGATAAATTACCCGACCAGATAAAACTTGAGACTTTTATTAAAGTTGTAAAGGCTGCATTTGGCAACAGAAGAAAAACCTTAAAAAATTCATTAAGTAATAGTATATTTAGTACTTGTGATTTTGCGGACTTAGACATAGATCTGACAAAAAGAGCCGAAAACTTAACAATCGAAAACTACATTACTCTTACAAAGTATGTTCAAGAGAGGTTTTATGACAAAAACTAAATCAAATGTAGAGGTAAAAAATATCATTCAGGTTGATCAGGAATTAATTGATAATATAAGTAACCTGATTGAAACCGGTGCCGATAAAAGTATATTAAATATAATATCTGATCTGCATCCGGCTGATATTGCTGAAATTATTAACCATTTACATTTTGATGAAGCGTTTTTTGTCTTTAATCTGCTCGACACCGAAACCGCCGGTGATGTAATTACAGAGGTTGATGAAAATCTGAGAGAAAAAATTCTTGAAGAAATTGACCCTGACAAAATCACAACAATTATTGATGAACTTGAAACAGATGATGCAACTGATATCATCAGCGAACTACCGGAAGAGATTCAGGATCAGGTACTTGATAACATAGATTCAGAATCATCCGAAGATGTAAAAGAACTTCTGAAATATCCGGAAGATACTGCCGGTGGTAAAATGAGCTCCGACTTTGTATTTTTGTACAAAGATGCAACTGTCAGAGACGCTATACACGAAGTAAGAAAAAATGCAGATGATTTTGATAATCTGTTTTACATTTATATACTCGCCCAATCTGAAAAACTTGTTGGCGTTGTCGGCCTAAAATCCCTTCTTATTCATCCGCGTAATACTCCTATTACCGAAGTTATGGAAGAAGATTTGTTATATGTAGAAGCAAATCTGGATCAGGAAGAAGTGGCTGTAACAATGGAGAAGTATGATTTGGTTGCTATTCCGGTTGTTGATGAAAACAAAGTTATGGTTGGTAGAATTACAATTGACGATATTGTTGAAGTTATTAGTGAAGAAGCTGAAGAAGATATCCAGAAAATCGCGGGTCTTTCCGACGAACAGGAATCGAGTGACTCCGTTTTCAGAATTTCTAAAATTCGTCTTCCCTGGCTTTTTATTGCTCTTGCACTTGAAGTTTTAGCAGCTTTTATTCTCGATGACTGGCAAGGAAGTTTAAAAAACAGTTTTGCTTCTGCAATTGCTTTTATTCCCGTTGTAATGGCAATGGGAGGAAGTACAGGAACTCAGGCTGCAATTGTAATGGTAAGGGGACTTTCCTCCGGTGATATATGGCTTACGGAAAGTCTGAAAAAACTAAGCAAAGAATTTGCCGTGGCACTTATTAACGGAATTGTACTTGGTGCCTCTCTTTGCGTAATAACAACTTTTTTCTTTGACGAAAACCTTGAAACTTCTCTTGTTGTAGGATTTTCTCTCCTTCTGGTAATTTTTATTGCAACTATGATGGGAGCAATAGTGCCGCTTATTTTGAAAAAATTTGATATTGACCCCGCAACTGCAACGGGTCCGTTTGTAACCACAACAAATGATATTCTCGGACTCATTATTTATTTATCAATTATTACCCTTTACTTTGTAAAATGACAAAAATAAGATCTTACTTTCTGAATTTATATGCAACAGATTTGGTAGTAATAGGATTTTATCTGATCCTTACTATTATAAATTTTATTTTTCATGCCCGCGTGTCTGAATGGTACATTTTGAACAGCGTTAATGTGCTTATCATAACATTTGTTTTTGCAGTTGCAAAAAGTGATGCTGAACATAAATCAAAACTGATCCATTCTATCCACAGCTGGTACCTGATTGTTTTAATCTTTATAACTTTTAAAGAACTCTATTATATGATCTCCCCTATTCACGGCAGAGATTACGATAATTTATTAATAGAAATAGACAGATTTTTATTTGGAACCGATCCTACACATTTTCTTTACCAGTTTGCACATCCGGTATTTACAGAAATATTGCAATGGGTTTATGCTTCATTTTATTTTCTTCCTATTATTTTAGGAATTGAACTGGCTAAAAGAAAAAAATATTCAGGTTTCCATTTTGTAGCGTTTTCAATTGTTTACGGATTTTACCTTTCTTATCTTGGTTATTTATTAATGCCGGCAATCGGTCCCCGATTCACTTTACACGATTTTTATATGCTGAATCAGGAACTGCCCGGAATATTTGCAACTGACTGGATAAGAGAAATGATAAATCAGGGAGAATCAATTACATCATTTATGCCGGAAGCAGCAAAACATGTTCAAAGAGATGTTTTCCCGAGCGGACACACTCAAATGACACTTATTACGATGTTTTTGTCAGTGAAATTAAATTCATCAACAAAATATTTTATTTTGCCTGTAGGTACATTATTAATATTTTCAACTGTATATTTGAGATACCATTATGTTTTTGATGTATTTGGCGGTTTTCTGTTTTTTGCCTTAACAATGTGGAGCGGATACAAGCTTTATAATTTATGGGGCAAAAAAACTAACGGACACCAAATTAATTATTCGGAGTTCAAATGAGTAAAAAAGCACAAGTAAGAAATATGTTTGATGCTATTTCAAAAAAATATGATTTTCTGAATCATTTTTTAAGTGCAGGGATAGATTTTTACTGGCGTAAAAAAGCTCTTAAACTAACCGGTGTGAATGAAAAAACAAAATTATTAGATCTTGCCTGCGGAACCGGAGATTTCTCTCTCACAGCTAAAAAATATGGCGTTAAATCAATAACCGGAGCAGATCTTTCCAAAAATATGTTGTCTGTCTTTTCACAAAAAGATAAAGATATAAATGGAAAACTTGTTCAGACAGAAGCTGAAATTCTCCCTTTTAAGGAGGCTTCATTTACAAATATTACAGTGGCTTTCGGGGTAAGAAATTTTTACGATATACCTGCTGCATTTAAAAGCTTTTATGAAATTCTTGAAAAAAAAGGTGTAGTTACAATTCTGGAATTCAGTCTTCCGAAAAACTTTATCATCAAAGGAATTTATATGTTTTATTTCTCAAAACTGCTTCCTTTGCTTGGAAAGTTAATTTCAAAAGATAAATCTGCTTATACTTACTTGCCTGAATCTGTTAAGGAATTTGAGGAAAAGATAAATTTACCCGACCTCCTTCTGGAAGCCGGATTTAGTAATACAAAATTACATAAACTCACTTTTGGAATTGTTCAAATTGTGATTGCTGAAAAGTAAACCACTTTTTGATAAGGTGACGTTTTATTTTTTGAGTTGTAGTTTTTTCGAACTCGTTTTCTCTTATGTAGTATTTTTTGATCTGTTTATATCCGGCAAGCTGTTTGTTAACCGCTTTAACCTCAATGGCAATATACTTCTTAATCAAAGCATCATCTATTTTAATATCTTCAGTTTCAGAAAGCTTGATAAACGCTTCTGCATCAACAACTATCTGTGCAGCAATTACTTCATCGTGTTTATCATTTTCTTCACCGTATACAGCTGATTCCAAAATAAACGGACTTCTGTTTAAAATGTCTTCTATCTCTTCCGGGAAAACATTTTTCCCGCTGTTTGAGATTATCACGTTTTTTTGTCGGCCATTTATATGTAAAAATCCATCTTTGTCAATCAGACCAATATCACCTGTCTTGAACCACTCGTTTTCAAAAGCTTCTTCGGTAGCTTTTTCATTCTTATAATAACCAAGCATCACATTAGGAGCTTTAGCATAAATTTCTCCAATTCCATCTGCATCAGGATTATTGATTTTCAATTCAACGCTTGGCAGAGGTAATCCCGCAGCATTATCTTTAAATTGATCCAGACGATTTAATGCAAGAATTGGTGAAGTTTCAGTCAGGCCGTAACCTTGTAAAAAATTAAATCCGAATTCTCTTAATCCCTTTGCCACAAGAGGATCAGGAGCAGCACCGCCGGCAATAAATATTCTGAGAGAACCGCCAAATCTGCGATGTAATTCTTTAAATACTTTTTTCTTTAATCCGCCAAAACCCAGCTTTTCAGTTACATTGGTAACTTTTCTCAGAACCGGAACTACTTTTGATTTTACTTTATCATCTTCAATAGATTTTGAAATTCTTTTAAACATTTTATCATAAAGCAACGGCACACCTAAAATGATTGTTGCATTTATCTTTTGAAGATCATCTGTAATTGTTTTAAGTGAACGCGCATAATGAACCGAAGAACCTGCATAAAGCGGACACAACATTCCGCAGGTGCATTCGTAAGTATGATGCATTGGCAGCACAGATAAAAAACGGTCTTCAGGATACATCATCAACATACTCACCATATCAATAAGATTAGCCACTATGTTTCCCTGACTCAACATAACTCCTTTTGCTCTGCCAAGAGATCCTGATGTGAAAATAATTTCTGCCATTTCAGAATTGTTTATTTCAGGAAGATTCTCTTTTGCAAAAGGTTCTGTTTCCGAAATAAGAGTTTTCATTTCAAGGAGGTTCTCTTCGGTGGTTTCATCCAGACAAATATAATGCTTAATTCTTTTCAGGGAGGTTCTTTTATCGGCAAAAAGATCGGTGTAATTTCCTGAAAAAATAACACATTCAGAGTCAGATTCGTGAACTATATTCAGAACTTCATTATCTGTCAAATTTCTGTCAATAGGCACAACAACCATATTAAAAGCCATTCCGGTTAAATATGCAATTGCCCACTGAACTCTGTTTTCACCTATAACTGCAATGTGACTTTTCTCTTTGTAACCAAGATTTTGTAGAGCATTACCAAATCTTAATACATGATCCAGAAGTTCGTTATAAGTTAATTTATTGATTGGCGTTTTGTTAAGATCTTCAATTGCCAGTTTGGAACCGTAATTTTTTGCCGAATTAAGCAGCATTTTCTGAACAGATGCAATTTTCGGCACATCATAAAGCTGGGATTTGTATCTCATAAGGATTCCTTTTTATTGGGAAAGCTGCATCAAAAGATGCAGCTTAAAAGAAATTTATTTTCCGGCAAGAGCTTTTAAAAGCCCTTTAGTAAGATTGTAGAATTTTTCGGTATCTTTGATGTTAAGTCTTTCATCAGGTGAGTGAGCTCCCTGAATTGTAGGACCGTATGAAATCATATCCATTCCAGGATATTTTGCACCAAGAAGACCACATTCCAATCCTGCGTGAATAGCTTTCATTTCAGCTTCTTCTTTGTACATTTCAGTATAAACTTTTCTTGCAGTTTTTAATAATTCAGATTCCATATTTGGAGCCCAGCCCGGGTATCCGTCACCAGTTTCAACTCTTGCACCGCCAAGTTCCAATGCAGATTTAACTGTACGTGCAACCTGAACTTTTGCTGATTCAATTGAACTTCTCTGACTTGTTCCTAATCTTAAAACATTGTCATTAACAGTGATAGTAGCAAGATTTGTTGATGTATCAACTAATCCGGGAATTTCAGGATTCATTGTCATAACACCGTGAGGCACTGCATAGATAAGGTTTAACAAGTTTGCAGCAAATTCGTCAGTATAAGCTGCAGCAACAGTTGTATCTTTTTTGCTAAATTTAACTTCAACCTGAGGATCAGGAACTTTGAATTCAAACTTGGCTTCAGTAATAAACTGTTCAATTTTTTCTTTAACAAAAGCTTCATCAGAAGGATTGATTAACAACGTAACTTCAGCTTCGCGAGGAATTGCATTTCTTAAAGAACCACCGGAAACATCTGTAATCTGGAAATCAATTGTGCTGACCATATTAAGCAATCTGCCTAAAAACTTGATTGCATTAGCTCTTCCCTGAACTATATCAAGTCCGGAATGACCACCTTTTAATCCGGTAACCATAAGTTCGTAAGGTACAAATCCTGATTTTACATCTGTAGTTTTTATATCAAGGAAACCAACAGTATCAATACCGCCGGCGCAACCTACATAAAAAACACCATCTTCTTCAGAATCCATATTTAGTAAAATTCTGCCATCAACAAAACCTGGCTGCAGACCATTAACGCCTGTCATACCGGTTTCTTCATCAACAGTAAATAATAATTCAAGAGGACCGTGAACAGCATCTTTTTCATCAACCATTGCAAGAGCAGCAGCAACACCGATACCATTATCAGCACCAAGAGTTGTACCTTCTGCAGTGAACCATTCACCATCAACAAATACTTTTAACGGATCATTTTCAAAATCGTGTTCAGTACCTTTATTTTTTTCGCAGACCATATCTACGTGTCCCTGCATAACAACTATAGGAGCGTTTTCGCATCCCGGAGTTGCAGGAACTTTCATTACAATATTGCCTACTTCATCTTCCTTAAATTCAAGATTTTTATCATTTGCAAAATTTCTTAAATATTCACATATTTTTTCTTCTTTTTTAGAAGGATGTGGAATCTGTGTGATTTCATAAAATCTATTCCACACAAGCTCGGGCTTTAATCCTTTAATTGCATCTGCAGACATTATATTCCTCTGTTTTGTGGGTTAATTTATCCGTGTCTAATATCCATTATATCGCCATCTTTAACGATATATTCCTTGCCTTCGAGTCGCCTAACACCGGCGTCACGACATTTACTAAGAGATTTGTGAACCATAAAATCGTCGTAGTGCACAACATCTGCTTTAATAAATTTATTATAAAAATCGGAATGAATCACTCCGGCTGCTTCAGGTGCTGTGTAGCCTTTCCTGATTGTCCAGGCGCGACATTCGTCTTCACCTACAGTCAGGAATGATTGTAATCCTAAAAGTTCGTATGATGTTCTGAGAATTTTTGTAAGTGCTGATTCTGTAATTCCGTAATCTTCCATAAAAGCTGCCTGATCTTCCTCTTCCATTTGCGAAAGTTCAAGTTCTATCTGGGCAAAAAACGGGATAACACATATATCTTTATCCTGCACACCACTTTTAATTTCTTCAATTACTTTATCAACTTCATCCATTGAACTGTCATCGAAGTTAATTGCAACAGCAACAGGTTTAAGTGTAAGAAGCTGGTAACCGGATAATCTTTTCAAATCTTCCGGATGCAGATCCATAGTTCTCAAAGGTTTTTCTGATTCAACATGAGCAAAGCAAGATTCAATTAAAGCAAGTTCATGTTTTACTTCAGGTTTATTAACTTTCATCACTTCTTTTTTCAGTTTTTCAATTCTGTTTTCAAGAAAACTTAAATCGTAAAACATAAATTCTTCTTCAAGAAATTTTACATCTCTTAAAGGATCAACAGAATTCATAGGATGCATAACCGCATCATTTTGAAATTGTCTGATAACAAAAAAGAGTGCATCATTATTTTTAACATTATTCAAAAACGTTGTAGTGATTTTAACTTTTCCGTCGTCACCCATTCTCAGACCCGGAAAGTCAAACAACTCTATTGTTGCATTTACCTTTTTCTTGGGATTAAATATTTCTGAAAGTTTATCCAATCTTTCATCGGGAACCTTCACAACCTCTATGGTTGCTTCTTCTTTTACCGACTGCATTGGATCCTGATCTATCTTTGCCAGGGTATTAAACAAAGTCGTCTTACCTGAGTATTGCAATCCAACTAAACCTATTTGCACAATTCACTCCATTTTATATTTAAACTAATCATTTTCAAGATACTACCTGGGTATGAAGGGAAATCTCTTCAAGAACTGATGAAACCTGAAGGCATCTGCCCAATTCTCCCTTATAAACTGTTGCCTGACCTTTAACGTGGACTGTAAAAGCATACTCTCTGGCAGTTTCAAAACTGCAGTTTGTAGCTTTCTGAAGTTGATAAATAACTTCTTCAAAGGTATGATAATCATCATTATAGAGAACTACAACAAAGGGTAAACCCACTGTGGTTGTATCATCTATTTCCGGCTCAAGGATTGTTGTTTCTTCTGTCTGGTTCATTATTATATTGTTATTATTCGTCTCACTAATTTATTAAATAGTGCAATAAAAATAAATTATTATACAGCTTTTATTGATTTTAGTTAAATAACTTATTATATAAGGATGCAAACTATTATTTTAATAAAAAAGTTAAAGGGCACCGTTTTGAATAAAGTTAAAGTTGAAATTCTTGGTCTCTCGTCAAGCCCATCTACCGGTGGTGCATACGCACTTTTATTAAAAGAATCATACGGAATCAGAAGGCTCCCGATTATTATCGGGGCATTTGAAGCTCAGGCTATTGCCCTTGAACTTGAAAAAATTTCTCCTCCGCGTCCTTTAACACACGACCTGCTTAAGTCCCTTGTTGACAATCTTGGTGCTACAATAACTGAAGTTGTAATTTCAAGTCTGAAAGACAACACATTTTTTGCTGAAATTATAGTTGAAATGTCATCTATGTCAAATACAATTGATGCTCGTCCGAGCGATGCAATTGCACTTGCCGTCAGAACAGGTTCACCTATTTTTGTAAATGAAGAAGTAATGGAAATGGCTTCTTTTATTCCTTCCAGCAAAAACGAAGATGTTGATCCTGAAGAGAGTGAAGATGAAATTATTTCTCCTTCAAAAGAAGAAATTGAAAAGGAAACTGATATTGGTAGCCTTCAAGAACAACTGCGTGTAGCAATTGAAAATGAAGACTACGAAAAAGCTGCCAGTTTGCGTGATGCAATAAACAAAATCAAAAAAACGAAAAATTAGTCAAACAACTGTTTTCCTATTTCGCATTCCAGGCATTTATCTTTGGAACAGAAACTTCTGAAAAGTTCTAGCATTCCCTGGGTATATACTGCAGATTTTGTATAGTTTCCCATATGAATACCTTCGGCTACTTCTTTCACTATTCTGTTTTCCGTTGTCTGATCCAGAATGTTATAAAGTTTTAACAATTTTCTGGAAGCATCTTCATTTGGAAATACATCAAAATAGACAGAGAAAAACGGAAGTAAAACATTAATCAATATTTCATTTGCTCTTGAAACACCAACAAAATATTTAATTTTGGTATTTGCTTTTTTCTCAAATATATAGTGATCGCTCCAATAGCCGCGCGCTTTTACAACAAAAAGTGAACGAACCGAATTTAGAAGAACATTAACATTTTTGATTTCAATAAATTTCTTGATAATCTTTTCAATCAGTTCTTCATATAAAATTGCCTTTATAAATCTTGCTCCGCCGGCAATTCTTAATGTTGGAAAGTTTTGCGGACGAAGTTTAAAGAAGTACCATTCTGTTTCATTAAATGTTTGTCCGTCATAAATTCGTTTTAAAATCTCCCAATCATCGGAAATAGTTTGCATATAATTGGAAGGTTCACTAAACGTTTTAATATCAGGGATAATTCCGGCAATGTTAAACAATGCTGATTCAATATACTCAAGTATTTTCTCATCTTTACCAAGTCGCTCAATAAAATTAAGATCAACTGCTTTGGCAAGACTAAGCATTATTGTTTTATTTTTGGAATACCCAAGTGCTTCAAAAAGTTGTTCGTAAAACAATTGCTGCCAGATCTTTTTATCTGCAAATTCTTCTGCATCAAAATCTTTATCCTGATATCCTTCATCAAGTTCGTAGTGTAGAACAGGTTCGTTAACTACATAATTACTTTTTACAAATGAAAGTTCTTTTAATCTGTGATAAATTCTGTCGCACTTCTTTTGAAGTCTGTTTTTGGCAAGATCCTTAAGGATAACTTCTTTTTCTCCATCTGTAACAAAATGACTTACAGATTTACATTTTATTTTGTTATTTCCTGCTGGAACTGTTGTTGTGTGCTCCTGGAAATTTTTCAATTTCTCAGGTTCTACATAATCTGACAAACATGCTGTCGGGACTTTTCTGCCATCTTTTGTATAAACAAACGGCTGGTTATATTTGTTAAAGAGACACAGGTGAAGAATTGTTTTGTTGAAGTTTTTATCGATATTGTGTCCGTGAGATTTCCACCCATTATAATTCGTATCAATTTCAATATCACCAACGTACATTATGTTACCAATTCTTATTCTGGCGTTTTTGAAGTCGGGACCACTTAAATCAGGATCGTAAACCCCGACATCAATCACTGTTATTTTCTCGCCAGTTACGGTGGTGAGATTATCATTAAAAGAGCGATTTTCCCATATCTCATACAATTGCTTTTCGCTTACTTTCGTTGAAGGCTCCATATTTATCCCTATACACTAAATCTGAAAAATAAAAATTTATAATTTTGTATTTATCAGCCCCAACTCAAGATAAGAAAAAATATTAAAAAGGGAAACCTATTTACCTAAAATTTCACCGATTTTTTTATTATATTTTTCAAGTTCTGCTCTAGTAACTGCGCCAAAGTTTTCACTACTGTCAGCGTATATTAAGCCACGACTAACATTAATGATAAAGTTCCTGCTACCAGCTGTTTTAAAAGTTTCAACTACATCTTCCAGACTTCCGCCCTGAGCACCAACACCAGGCAGTAAAACAGGTAAATTGCCAATAATTTCCATATTGGTTTTCAATTCTTCCGGATTTGTTGCGCCAAAAACAATTCCGCAATTTTTATGTTCGTTCCAGTCGTGAACCGTTTTAATCACTTTCTGATAAAGAAATGTTCCATCTTCAAGTGCAAGTTTTTCAAAATCGGCAGAGCCTTTATTTGAGGTAAGTGCAAGAATGAAATTCAGTTTATCATTGTATTCAACAAACGGACTTACAGAATCGGAGCCCATATAAGGATGCAAAGTTATTGAATCAAACTTGAAATGATCAAAAATTGATCTTGCATACATTTTTGAAGTGTTTCCTATATCACCTCTTTTTGCATCACCTATTGTTAATACATCTTCAGGAATTAACTCCAGAGTTTTTTCAAGTGATTTTAATCCTTCAATTCCGTCACTTTCATAAAACGCTAAATTTACTTTATAACTGCAGGCAAGATCTTTTGTGTTTTCAATAATGATTTTATTGAACTCGTATACAGGATCTTTCTCTTTTTTCAGATGTTCCGGAATTTTATTGATATCACTGTCTAAACCAACTGCAATATGAAACTGTTTGTCCAATCCGTAGATGAATTTCTGAAGTGCGTTCATTTTTTCCTCAAAATTTATGCTTTAATTTTTCTATTTCTGTATATGTTCAAAACAATTCCGATAAGCACCATATTAATAACCAGCGAACTACCACCATAACTGAAAAATGGTAATGGAATACCAATAACAGGTGCAACTCCCACATTCATTCCCACGTTAATTGCAAAGTGAGTAAAAAGAAGTGTGAGAATTCCTATTAATATCAGACTGCTGTAATTATCTTTTGCAAGTGAAGTAATATCAAGAATTCGGAAAAACAGTATCATAAAAAGTACTACAACAAGTACACTTCCTACAAATCCAAATTCTTCTCCTATCACGCAATAAATAAAATCTGTCCATTGCTCAGGTATAAACTTGTTTTGCGTCTGCGGCCCTTCCATAAAACCTTTTCCTAAAAAACCGCCTGAACCAATTGCCACTTTAGCCTGAATTATATTATATCCTGATCCCATCGGATCAGCGTTTGGGTCAAGAAAAGTTAGAATTCTTTTTTGCTGGTGCGGACGTAAAAGTTTAAATCCAAAATCAAAGAAAAAACCCGCAGCAAGGTTCATCACAAAAATGGAAGCACTTATAAAAAGATCTTTCCT
>JBGRQB010000057.1:0-22755 GCA_041725875.1 Rhodothermaceae bacterium | reverse complement strand
ATTTCCTCCACCGGTTATTCTTTTTAACTCTTTGATAAGCAGATCATTTTGAGGCTTTAACAAATCATAGCCTTGTTGTGTTAAAAAGCCTGCTGTTTTGTAATAATCCATTGTAATGTTAAACTGTTCCATAATTATAAGCGTACTTGCCGGAACATTTAGATTTAACATCATAATACCATTATCAATTGCTATTTTCTGGACATTATGAGCCCAGTCAGCAGTATACCAGCCATTTGTTTTGCATTCATCATTCAGTACTTTTAACTGCTCAATAATTGCTTTTGCATCAGCTGGTTTATCTTCCGAGATTTGAGATAACAAATATTCTGAATTGTATTTTAGCAACGCATAAACTTCATCCGTCAGGTATTGCAGACTATCAATCTCTACATCAGTAATCAGTTTTTCAAGCTCGGTTTTTGCTGCTGAATTATTTTCCTTATTTAATTTGTTCTTTGCATCAATTAGATAAGTTGAATACTTATCAGAAATTTGTGAAGATTTTATCCAGTTGAGCTCCAGCGACTGAATTGTATATTGCACTAAAGAATCAATAATTTCAGAATTACTTACACTGTCCCATTTGGTAATTCCAAGTGTTAATATTCTTTTAGAATTGTAGTATTCATCATGTTTACTTTCTTCATCTGTCTTCTTAAAAACATCGGGTATCATATTATGTCCTCTAAGAATTGCTTCCCGAATTATAGGATACCCTTTTGTTTTAACTATAAATCCATCCTGACTTTTTCCCACCAAAATATCTCTTGGTTGTGGAGTATAAAAAATACGAGGTGACCAACCTGCAAATTCATCCAACATGCTAAATGTCTGTTCCCATCCGTTCGGTGAAATAAATTCAGAAAGAAGCTCTAAGCTATCCTCAAATTCAACATAAAATTCATAAATACGTTGATAGCTTGTCAATAAATTTTTCACTTTATAAGAATACACAAACAGCGTATCGCTCTTCGTTACTTTTGCGGTAATTTCAGCGGAAATATTCCCTCTTGGATAAAACTTATCTTCGTCAAATTTTATACTTTCATCAAAAACATATTTTTGTCCATTCCAATGAAATACATATTCAGTTCCACCAACATTTATTTCATCAATACCATCACCTTCAATATCAAAGAAAATATGATTTCCCATTCCTTCACATCTTCCCATCCAGAGATTGGAACCGGTTTCTCCTTCCTCTAACTCTGTAACAGAGTAAGCACTTTGTCCATCCCAGGTATAAACCCATAACTCAACCCCCGGATTACCAAAGCCAATTAATATTTCAACTTTGCCATCTCTGTTTACATCTCTGGTGGTTACAAGTCTGAAAACAAAAGGATGATCTTCTTCACAAATCCAGATTACCTGTCCGTTTTTATAAACACCTAACTTATGCGCACCATTATTTAATTCATTTATATATCCAAAAGTAAAAATAACACAATCTTTTAAAGTGCCGTAAGGATCTTCAATTGCTGGTTCATAAGCTTTATATTCTCCCAACATTCTATTTACATCAACACACTCGGCAACCTCAAATTCTGACCCATTTATTGCCTGAGGAAGTTTAGCTTCAATCTCTTTTCTTAAATCTTGTCCATAGACACTAATAAGAGTGAATAAAAATATTATAATAAGTTTTTTCATTACTTCTCCTTATTCATTAATGGCACATAGAGTTTTGAAAAACTAAAAACCTTATTTGGATAAGTGTATTTACCATTATACTTACGAAGTGCAACCCAGTAAGCCTTTTCCAAAGCATGGTTTTTGTCCCAAGTGTCTGTTTCTTTAAATTTTATCTTACCTAGAGCGAACTGTCTAAGTTTGTATTTTAAATGTAATATACCATATTTAATATTAATATCTGGAACATTAATATATTCAGGTAAATAACTTGTATTGTTTTTAGGATAATAAAAGATATCCTCATTGATCTTCAACTTCTTATCTATTCCACTATTATACGTCAACTGCATCAATCCATAAGAAGCGAATAATCGGGTTTGACAAATCATATTCGATAATCCTCCCTCTCCATAGACATTGATAGAATCTTTTAAATACTTTTCATATGAGTTATGAATTAAGGTCCTTACTGTATCTTTTAATAAAGATGATTCTTTAACTATTTTTTGCAGTTTTTTTGTGAACTTTTTCTTGAAAAAAGCAATTTTTTCATTTTGTGTTTTATACGCTGTGAGACAAACACCAACCAGTGAAGAATCTGTATAACTATCGTCGACTTCTTTTCTGGTATAATAATACAGATGTTTATACTTCTGAAGAAATTCCCAGCCGGTCTGATAACCCGGATATTTATCAAATTTTGTTGATGATCCAAGCCAAACTTCTCCGTGATTTGGAATAGAAGGATTTCCTTCATCTGCCTCACTTTTTATCCAATAGATCGAAGTACTGTCCAATCCATAATTTCTTAAATAACCATATCCGTCAGAAAAAACTTCATACCTGTAGGAAGGTTTAATTTTACTGGTTCCTTTTTGAATCACACTTTCGCAGTGAATAATTCCTTTAACAATTTGTGGCATAATACCTTCTTTGCCGGCAAAGCTGATAATCAAACTGTCAAGATCCCATTCTTTCAAATTTCCTGCTTTATCAGGAAAATCATATATCCTGTTATATTTATCGCCTAACTTATCTGGCTTAATTACCTCAATAGTTGCTTTTGCAGAAATATCTGAGTCAGGAATTTTTGCTGTTAACTCGGTTGAGTAAGTTTTACCTACTTCCCAATATCTCCCTACAACTCTGATTAACCCATTCTCCAATTCAGAAACAACAGGTTTTGTAGTTGTTCCGTTTAGTCCAATATCAGCAACGAATTTATCATAAAAAATGCCAGATTTTCCGCCAGAAATTACCTTTACAGGATTATCTCCCCAAACATTTGCTTTTACCGCAAATAAATCCATTTGAGGATTTCCCTGAGTATCAAATTTTTTGACTTCCTTTATTTTATACTCAAAGTTACCAACTCCTGCTTTAGGGATTCTTAACATCTGAAAATATTTAGTTTCACCGAGCATTATCTCAACTGGCAGTTCTACTTCATTTTCCAGTGTTGCAAAATTTGCCAGATTAAAATCATAATTTTCGCAAATCAGGGGAGTATCTTCTCCTTTCTTTAATAAAAAATTTTGCTGAGGTTCATTTTGGACAGATACAGATTTTGGATAATATTTCACCGAATCGTCAATTACTCCAATTTTCAGTTTCAGATTTAAAGAATCAGATAAAACTTCCTCCACAATTACAACTCTTATTGGTTGTTTTAATGAATCAAAATAGTTTCCCAATTTATTATCTGAAGTTAAAATTTTTGCAAATTCACATCCTTCGGAAACTCCTACTTCAAATTTCTGATTCGGATTGAAATTTTCCGGTTCATTTTCTCCTTTTTGCCTGTACAAATCGATTCCGATTGTGTCTCCCGGAGTCAAGACTTTTGAAAACTTAGGAATAATATAATTTTTCTTTTCTTTAACTATTTTAATTATTCCGTATGCTTTCTTGGTTTTCAAGTTTTGATTAGCCGATTTACTTTTACTTAGGATTATACTGTCGTCATATTTTCCTTCCACATTAAACTTTACAATTACTGTATCTTCGGAAATATTATCAGCGGCAATCAATTCAATCGGATTGTTTATATTATAAAACCGATTCGATATTTCCTTTGTTCTGGGATTATGAAGATATGCATTTTGAGATGAATCCACCCAAACAGTTAGCGGATCATAATAGTAATAGTCAACATCATACACATCTCCGAAAAAATTCCTTTCTTCAAGTATGATATTTGTTGTATCTCCCTCCTTTATTACCTGTTCTTCAAAACTGGCTTCCATAAATGTATCAAATGGATAAACATAACCGGTATCGAGAATACTCAGATTATTAATCTCTGCTTTTAAGATTACTTCAAACGGTTCTGATGAATCGATTTCTTTTTTTTGAACCAGCGCAATATTTCTAAATTCAGGATCTTTAACTCCATATTTTACAGTCGGTCCATAAGGTACCTCCGTTGTTTTATGGGCATATTCAAAATATTCGCCTCCTTTTACAATAGACAAGGTAAATTTGTGAATATCCGTATCAAAAGTCCTACCCGGTATAATCCATTTTTGCCGGCCTAAGTGTGGAATTACATTTATTATCTCATTATGTTTTCCAATAATATCTGGAATTATAAAAAGAAAACTTTTTTGAATCGGATAAGAAACATGGAGATTATAATTCTCTCCGTTAAAATGTTGAACCACACCTTTTTTGATAATCCTTCCATCAAAGGTCACAACATAACTCACATCTCCGGGAGAACCAATTCCTTTACTTACTCTGATATGAAAAGTGGTTCCTCCTGGTTCAACATTTGTTAAAGTAACCGGGTTTCCAAAATGTGGGGCATGAAGAATTTTGAATTCTTCCTTTGGATCAGTCCAAGATATAGTACAAGTGACAATGTGGTTTTCACCAGTAACTTTTGATAGTGTTTTTTGGTTTAATTTGATTTTTTCCTGAATTAAAATCTGCCCGTATAAGGATATACTAAAACTGATTTTTAACAAAACCAGTAGTATAATTAGTTTAGGTTTCATTAACCCTCCGAAATTATTATTATTTGCCCATTTACCCAAATGGTTATTTCCCTACTGCAAAAATGCAAAAGATTTGTTTAAAATCAAATATTTTCTCTTAAAACGACTTATTTTCAGAATTTTGAATCTGGTTAATATTTTATTATTATAAGATAATTTAATCCTGAATTCTTTTATTTTAACTGGATTTGGATTAAATTATCATCGTAGGTTTTAAATGAATTAACTAAAAAATTCGATTGGAGTTAAAATATGAAGCTGACAGGGAAAGAAAATCATAAAATTTCTCTTGAAGATGCGAGGAGATTTACCTCAGGTTACAGAGCTGAAAAAGCTGAATTTATGAAAATGGGATGCAGTGAACATAAAGAAGCCAAAAAAGGCGGATTCTTTGGCAAAGAAGCTTTAATGGAGTTATTAAATCAACCAGGATGTATCGGTATGAGATATTATTATGGCCGCTCCGATGACGATATGAAAAATTTGATTCTGGTTGGAGTTAATGAAGATGGTAATGATATACTTCTCTCAAAAGGAGAAAAACAAAGGCCTCCAATTAAGGATAAAGCAATGGCAATACACAATCAAGATGATGATGCGGCTGCTCACAGTGAAGCAATTATTCTTGAGAGAAGTGTACCTTGCCCTCCTTGGTGTTCTGATAACGAGCCTGGTAGTTAGCTATGCCACTAATTGGTTCAATTTCTTCGCATTCAATGTATTTACCACTTTTGATTGGGTTGATAACTTTTAAATCCCATCAAAATACACATCGCTTATTGTTTATTCTGATATCAATCGGTTGTACTCTTGAGTTTTTTGATTCTTTGTTTTGGAATCACAATCTTTGGATATATAATTATTATGATATTATAGAGTTTACCATTCTATTATTATTGTTTCGTAAACTTACTAATCTACAAAGATTTTCGAGTTACTTTATTCCATTAATTATAATGAATATAATTGTCCGTGGGTTTTTACTGTTGTTCGATGTAGAATCAATCAATTCTTTCTATAGTTATGCGTCTTCATTCAACATATTTATAATAATATTCTTCTCAATGTACTCTGTTTTTAGAATGAATTTTGAAACAAATAAATTATTATATCAACAAAGCATTTTCTGGTTACTTGTCGGCGTATTAATTTATTTTTCTGCAGTAATTTTCATCAATATAATATCATTTGTAGTTTCACCAGAAGCAATGTATGAAATTTACAAAATCCAAGCAGTAGCAAACATTTTGACGAATATACTTTTTGCATTCTGCTTTTATTTAGAATACAAAACTTCAAAACAAAACCCCTCGTCCTGAGGGTTTTTGTTTAATCTTCCAATCTCTCTTTTTCTTAAAATTCGTTTTATTTCTTTGGAAAAGACCTAACAATTATTATTTTAGTTGGTACATTTAAGTTTAATAATAATCAGAGAGGGCAAAATGGGAACTCCTTTGATTTTTCAAATTTCACACTATTCAATTTTAATAGCATTCTTAGCAAGTTTGATATACTTCTCTTACCTTTCCACTCCAGTTAAATATCTTGCCGGATTAATGATAATAGGGACATTCACCGAATTTGCTTCCACAGCCATATCAGGCAGTAATCATTGGATAATGAATCTTTACGATGTAGTAGAGTTTGTTTTTATAATGGCTATTTTTTATAAATACAATGATGTGTTAAAATCAAAAAAAATACTGCTTTCAATAATGGGGATATTTGTTCTCAGCAGAATAATTTTGTTAACCACAAACATCGAAAGCATTTTTGATTTCAAAAGTTATATGCAGATTTTTGGAAATCTTCTAATGATTTCGTTAGCAATTCTTAGTCTGAACATTCATAAAAAAGAAAACATTGATTGCAATACCGATTCAAAATTCTGGATATTATCGGGAATATTACTCTACATATCTGCTTCTTTTGTAGTTACAATTCCAATTCTAATCTGGGGAAATGCAGTTATAATCAAAATTTACTTTATTCATGCTTATGCCAATATTACCACAAATTTAATTTTTGCATACGCGTTTTTTATAGAATTCAGACAAAACAGGCCAGATTCATCAAAATTGGTTAGAAACATTTCTTAAATTTTTGTTTATATAAAAAGTGGTGAATTATATCTGTTTGATACTCTTTCTTTAAATTTGTAAAAATAAATCATAAATTGATAATTGCTATATTATTGAATTTTGAGGATTAAATGGGCGAAATACCATCTGAATTTTGGTGGTTTGTGGTAATAGGAACCGGAATTATTGTCGGATTTCTGGTTGCATTTATAAGTAGTCTGGTTTTTAGTAATCGTATACTAAAAGAGGAAAAGGATTTCACTTTTAGCATTATGAAAACCACAACTGCTTTAATGCTTGTTATTGACGATGAAGGAATAGTAAGAAGATTTAATCAGGCATTAGAAATTCTTACAGGCTACACTTCAAAAGAAATTGAAGGGAAAAAGCTTGTCGACAGCAAGTTATATGAGAAAAATGAATCTCTTTTTCAGCTTTTAGCCAAACCGGAGAATTCTGAAAACACAATAGAAACCGTACTTCAACGTAAAAACGGGAATCAACGAATTGTTGAGTGGACTTACAATTTCTTTGAAGGAATATCAGAGAAAAAGTCATGGAAAATCTGGACAGGAGCTGATATTACCGAGCTGGTAAAAACCCAGAAAGTCCTTGAAGAAATAAATAAAACACTCGAAATACGAGTAGAAAAGCAGACCGAAGAGTTAAGCTCCCTTATTGAACAATCACCTTTTGCAATTATTGTGTTTAATCCGGATGGAAAATTTGTAAGAACCAACACAATCTTTGAAGGAATTGTATCGAGTGAAGATCTTACTGAAAAATTATCTTCCTACAACTATCTCCATAATCCTTTTATTCTTGATGATGAAGCTATTTTTGATTCTAAAAATATCTTCCTTTATGGCGGGAAGTTTGTTTCACAAAAACTGAATGTTAAAAAAGAACTCAAATTCTTTAATTTTAGTTCAAAGATTCAATGGGTTGTACTGAGATTTTACGCCGTGCAGGATAAAAGTAAAAAAGTATTTAGAGTTGCCTGTCTGATTGAAGATGTTACAGAACAAAAAATGGTTGAAGAAGCTTATAATCAGCTTAAGGAACAAAAAATCAAATCTGCTACAATTCTTAATACTTTGGAGCAGGAGCGACAAAGAATTTCACAAGAACTTCACGATGGTGTTCAGCAAATTCTTACCGGAGCAAAAATAAAACTCGAAACTTTTGAAATGAGTACCGGAATCGAAAACAAATTTATAACTGAATCGTCTGAATTACTGGTAAAGACTTCCGATGAGATAAGAAGAATTATCAAAGATCTTCACCCGCAGGAAATTGACAGATTCGGATTGTTTCCGGCTCTGGAAAATCTGTCGCAAGATATCAAAAACATTAAAAATATAGATGTATTTTTCGAGAATACTTTTAATGGAGAGGTTGACAAAATTTACCATCTTCCTGTTTACAGAATTATTCAGGAAGGTTTCGGAAACATTGTTAAACATTCAGGTTGTTCAAAATGTTCACTTGTGGTTTCCGGAAATGAAAAATTATTAAATGTTGAATTAACTGATAACGGCAAAGGTTTTGGTAAAGACAATCCCAAAGCAGGCCACGGATTATCAAATATGAAAAAAAGAGCGGAGTTTATAGGAGGCAACCTCGATATAGATTCCGAAGTAAATAAAGGTACAAAATTATTATTAACAATCCCTCTGGAGAAATATGGGTAAACTCAAAGTTCTAATAGCAGACGATCACTCGGTTTTACGAGAAAGTTTGAAATCTGCTCTTGAATTCGACGAAAATATTGAAATTGTTGGTGAAGCCGAAGACGGGATAGATGCAATCGAAAAAACCGAAGCATTAAAACCTGATATTGTTCTTATGGATATAAATATGCCGTTTCTCGATGGAATTAATGCATCTCAGGAAATTAAAGAACGTTCTCCCGATACCAAAATATTGATCCTGACTATGCATGAAAATAAACAGTATATATTTTCAGCTTTATCAGCCGGCATTGAAGGTTATCTTTTGAAAATGTCGAACCTTAAAAAAGTTATTACTGCAATAAATGCACTTGCAAACGGCGACACTTATTTTGATGCAACTGTAACAGAGATTCTTGCTTCAAAGCAATTAGATATAGAGGATTCGAAAAATCTTGATGTATGTGATTATTTTGGAATTACAGAGCGTGAAAAAGAGATTATTAATTTAATCATTGGCGGATATACAACTCAGGAGATTTCAGAAAAATTAAGAATAAGTATTCACACAGCAAGTAATCACCGTACAAGAATATTAAAAAAGCTAAATTTGAAAAACACAGCCGAGTTAATAATTTTTTCAATTAAAGAAGGATTGTTTTCGGTATAAATTTTCTTTTTATAATCCCGTTTTTACAACGGGATTTTCTATTTTAAAACAAGTCTAACTGCGATTTATTTTCTTCAAAATTACTTTCAAGATATTTTTCCAATTCCGAAATAAGAGTAAGCTGCGTTGTATCCAGATCATTTTCTTTTTTCTGCTCTATCTCTTCTCTTGCCATTTGTGGTGTATATCTGGCTTCTCCCTTATGATCAACAAGTGGTTCCTGATCAGCAGGAGGATTAACTTTGAACATAAAATCATCATACTCTTTTTTTATCGTATCAGGATAACTTTTGAAGTTCCTGAAAATGATTCTTGTTGCCAGCTGTTTTATATCTTCGGTCGGGGCTGAATTTATCAATTCAATTTTTTCTTTTTCATCGGCAGCATGAAACTTTCTTGAAAAGGCTTCTTCTTCTCTTGTAAAAAACCCTTTGGAATAGAGTTTTGAATCAAGATCTTTCCCTTTTATATCGTCATACTGGAAGTTTTGAAACTCTTCTACAATCAGTTTAAGTTTTTCCGGATTGTTTTTGAGCCAGTCAATATTGTTGTTCATTAACTCTCTTCTGTCAGGATCAACATACACAGATGTTTTATCAGTATAGGGCATCAATACTTCAATTCCGCCGTCAAGTCTTCTTATTGAATAAACAGTCTTGAATAAATTTTCAGCTGTTACTGTTTTCAAATTCTCATTGTCAATTCTGATCCAGATATTTTGATTTGAATAATGTTTTGATTTCCCCACAGAAATAACAGGAGCATTGTACATTACCGATGTTCCAAATTTTGCATTTATCATTAAACCCAGATAATGTTTCCCAAATTCCGATTCAAAGGCAACGCCTAGTTTTTCTCTGCGTTCAATGTCTGTCTGCTTTTCAAAACTTTTTTCAAAGTAATCCCAAAAACTTTTTTCTGTTGAAAGTTTTTTTGCCAGTTCAACTGTTGCTTCCACATCCACTAAAGCATCGTGTGCTTGTCCGACTGCAAGTCTGTTCAGACTGCTTATATGTTCAAGCTTTAATGTTGGTCGGCCATTTACTTCCGGCCACTTAATTACTTCCGGTTTGAACAATTTGTAAATTGCAGTTAAAGGTAAAAGATCAGATCTCTTACATCCGTTGGCATATTGATGTGTGTACGGCGGCAGAAGATTTCTGTAAAAAGAGATACGTAAAAACTCATCATCAAAGCCAAGCGTATTATATCCCAGACTGACAGTATCAGGCTCATTAATAAGTTCATGTATTTTTTTTACAGCTTCATATTCAGAGATGCCTGTTTTTGTTTTTGCAATTGAAATACGATGTGTAATTGATGCGCCCGGTGAAGGAATTACATCCGGACGTAAATTTACAATGATATTGTATCTTTCCAGTTCCTTAAATTCTTCATCGGTTCTGATGGCAGCAAATTGCAAAATCTGATCAAATGCTTTATTTAATCCTGTTGTCTCGAGATCATAAAATAAATAAGTTTTCATTTACCCTGGCTTTCTTTTTTTGGTTATTGAAGTTCAATAAAAACTGATATTGTAATTCAATATAAAAGCAATGAAGCTACTTTTGAAATGAAAAACTTTCTTACAATCAATTTTGCAACTGATTGTAAGAAAATTTCGGAACGAATTGAATTAATCAGTATTCAGAACAAAATCTTCAGATGATAATGTCAAAAAATACTAATTTTAAATTTATTTTTTATCGAAAAGTTTTTTTAAAGTAACCCCTACAAGAACCGCTGTAACTGTAGATACCCCGATAAATATTCCCAGATTAACCAATCCGCTGTTATCAGGACTTTGTTTTACCGAATACTTTACATCATTAACTCTTTTCTTACCCAGTATGCACCAGTTAATAAACTCTGCACAATTATTAAATCTGATATCTTCAACAAGTGCATATTTTACCAGATTTAATATTTCATCTTTAGTGTGAATCGGTTCGTTGTAAGAAACAATTTCAACTCTTTGTTGCGCGGAAAAATCTTGCAGCGATTTTCTTACTATCATATAGTTTGCAGAATTAGCAGTTTGAATAGCTGTGTAAACTCCGCCTTGTCCGTCACCAATTCCATGTGTAAATCCGTTTTGAGTTTCAACACGTAAGTGTAATCCTTTATAACCTGACATATTATACCTCGATTTTTCTAATTACTATCGGCTATAATAAAACTAAATTAATTCAAATTCAATCTTCTATTATTTCTGCCTCTTCAACACCATCTTCAGTTCTGATTACTTCTATTTTAAAATTTGCAACCATCCCTGCTATTGCGCCTATTGCCGCAACTACCGGTGCACATAAGGTCCCGATAACCCCTACAGTCAACGGAATTTCAAGATATGTTTTTCCCTCCGCCGTTTTAACAATTATTCTTCTGATGTTTCCTTCGTGAATTAACTCTTCAATTTTTTTTAATAATTCTTTTCCTTTTACTTTATACTCTTTCATAACGTCCTCCGTTTTGCTTTTAGATGTATAAAAAAAATTTTAGTTCCGTTAAATAATTTAAACCTTTATTCGATTGATATACTTAGAGATTTTAGCTTATTCGTTTTTTCGGTCTTGTTTGTCAACTATAATTTTGATTTTTGTTCTTGCATCCTTTAATTCGAACTATTATATTGAAATACGACCAATATTTTTTAACAAACTATGTGAGCAATAAATGGCAAAAAAACCAACCAAACCAGTTAAGGTTACTAATCAGGACAAATTAGCAAGCCTTAGAGAACTAAAGAAAAAACTTACTGCAGAGAAAAAAGTTGCAACTGCAGAAAGAATGAAAGTGAGCAAAGCTTTAACAGCCGCAGTTAAAGTAGAAGAAAAAATTAAAAAAGAAGTTGCAAAGACTGAAGTAAATATCAAAAAAGTTACTGAAGCAATTGCAAAAGAAAAAGAAGCAGCTAAAAAAGTTGCAACTAAGAAACCAGCAGCTAAAAAGGCTCCGGCAAAAAAAGCAGCAGTTAAAAAAGTTGTAAAGAAAAAAGCGGCCCCCAAAAAAGCAGCGGCTAAAAAAGTTGTAAAGAAAAAAGCACCGACTAAAAAGAAAAAATAATATACGCAAAAAAACGGCAGCCTAACTGCCGTTTTTCTTTTCCTTAACTGAATTAAAAAAAGAAAATTTATTCCCTGAAATTTGAATTAAAACAATCCCGACTATTATCCAAAATACCTCTCTTATTCTACTTACAACAGCAACAAAAATTCCTGCGCCGATGACAGAACTTAATCCGTTTACCAGTAAATACAAACTGCTTTCGCGTGTACCCAGTTCCATCGGAATGAAAAAAATTATGTTCATCATCAAAGTAAATGCAGCTGTTACGTATACAGCATCCCAGACTGAAAATGAAATTCCGATTGCTGCCATTATAAAATAGATTTCCAATGAAGATAATACACGTGCAATAAACTCTATAATAAGACCTGTCCAAAAATCTTTTTTCCTTTTTGTATACAATTCAATTATTTCGAAATCTATTTCATCTATTTTTTCTTTATGGTTTAGAATTTTTGCATTTAACGATTTCAGAAATTTTAATTTTGCTATTAATCTTGAAGCAGATTTTAACACGCCTTTTTTATGTCGTGAAAAGAAAAACCAAATTAAAAATACTACAACAATTAAAATTACTCCAAGCAATATTTTTGTCGGCAATGAATCGCCGACAAAACCAAAAGCAATAAAAACGCCCAGCACCCAGAAAAAAGTATGAGCCAGCATATGCAGCATTGCATATAAAACTGTACTTGAGACTGCAGTTTTTGTATCTATCTTTTTTTGAAGTCGGTAAATTTTGTACGGTTCTCCGCCCAGACTCACAAATGGTGTAATAAAATTAATTGCATAACTGCTTATTGTTATTGAATAAAGTTTTGCAAAACCAATTTTTTTATATTCCGAACCAAGTATAATTTTCAGCACATATGAATTTAACAAATAGATAACTGCCCAAATTCCCAAAACATTAAACAGTTGCCATCCGGATAACCTAATGTTGTACCAAATATTTTCCAGACCAAAATTGTTTACGAAATAATAAATTATTCCCAGTCCGATAAGAATCAACAAAATATTTAACTTCTTTTGCATAGATGTAATTCTTTTTTGTAAAAAGGAAAATTACAGTTTCCTGATCAGGATTCCGAATTAACTTTATATTAAAAAATAAACCTGTAGGTTATTATTATTTCAATTTGTTAATTTACCTGAAAGATTAAATTTATTAATTATATAAGTCAGGAGCTTAAAATGATTTTTGATGCAATTGAAAACGCCGAAAAATATTTTGGTCTGGGAGAAAAATTTAAAACAGCATTTAACTTTTTGTTATCAACTGAGTTCGATTCCCAAACAGATGAAAAAATTGAAATTGACGGCGAAGAAATATTTGCACTTGTTCAAAGTTATGAAACAAGATTTCAGGAAGATGCAAAATGGGAAAAACATGAAAAATATATTGATATTCAATATATGATCTCCGGTTCTGAAAACATTGGTTTTGTTCTGGCAGATTATCTTGAGGTAACTGAAGATTATAATGAAGAAAGCGATATTGAATTTCTTGAAGGCGACGGAGATTTTATGCAGTTAAATGATGGTGAATTTGCAGTTTTCTTTCCAGATGATGCCCATATGCCTGGTCTGGCAGTTGAAGCAAAAGAAAAAGTAAACAAAGTTGTTGTTAAAATTAAAATATAAATACTCGCATAAATAAAAAGCCACTTTCACAAGTGGCTTTTTTCTAAACTTCTTTATCCATCTGATCAGTAACAACATAATATCGCGGATCATCAATAGACGTTTCAATTATATTTGAAAAATCTGAACTGGCTTTTAATAACAATACTTTGCATTCCGGACTTAAATGAGTCAGCTTTATTTGTTTTCCAAGATCGAGATATTTATTAACAATATTCTGCACCGCTTCTATTCCGGAGTGATCACTCACTTTCGATTCTATGAAATCTATTTCAACCATATCAGGATCATTTTTTGCATCAAACTTTGATACAAAAGTCTGCACCGAACCAAAAAATAAAGGGCCCCATATTTCATAGACTTTAGTTCCGTTTTCTTTAAATCTTTTTCTGGCACGAATCATAGTTGCGTTGTTCCAGGCAAACACAAGTGCTGACATAATAACACCTGCAACAACAGCTATTGCTAAATCTTGCCAGACTGTAATAGCGGAAACACTTATTAAAACTATGGCATCTGAAACAGGAATTTTTAATATAATTCTGAAACTACTCCAGGCAAATGTTCCAATTACTACCATAAACATTACACCAACCAGCGCTGCTATCGGAATTTGTTCTATTAATGAAGCACCGAACAAAACAAACATCAATAAAGCAACCGCAGCTACTATGCCGGATAACCTTCCCCTTCCTCCGGAGTTTACATTAATGATAGACTGCCCGATCATTGCACAGCCGCCCATTCCTCCGAACAAACCGTTTAATATATTTGCACTTCCCTGAGCAATACATTCTCTGTTACCGCTTCCTCTTGATTCTGTTATTTCATCCACCAGACTCAAAGTCATAAGAGATTCAATTAACCCGACAGTTGCCAGCAAGAATGCAGTTGAAATGATCAATCCCCAATGACCATTTAATGTATTTAGAAATCCGAATAAACCGGTTTGAAGTTCGGGAAGAGATCCTTCCAAACCTTTTCCGCCGCCATCTCTTATAAAAGAACCGACCGTGCTGACTTCAATTCCCCCCAGAATTGTAATTGCAGCAACTATGATAATTGCAACTAATGCAGCCGGCAATTTTTTTGTGATCTTTGGGAGCAGAAACATAATTGCCATAGTTAAAGCAACCAGGCCGATCATTGTCCATAACTCCGGACCTGTTAACCAGGAGGGGACTCCCTCACTTGTTTCTTTAAACAAACTTAACTGCGACAAAAATATTACAATTGCCAAACCATTCACAAATCCCATCATAACCGGATGAGGTATGAGTCTGACAAACTTACCCAACTTTAAGAGTCCGGCAGAAATCTGAATTGCACCAACCAGTAATAAAGTTATAAAAAGCCATTGAAGACCCAAATTTTCAATTGGAGCTGATAATCCCATTCCTACTTCATTTCCTTTTTGAATCATATGAACCATAACAACAGCCATTGCACCTGTTGCACCGGAGATCATTCCCGGACGACCACCCAAAACAGCCGTGACAAGGCCCATCATAAATGCTCCATACATACCAACAAGCGGATCTATACCTGCTACAAATGAAAAAGCCACTGCTTCGGGAACCAAAGCAAGTGCAACAGTTAAACCGGATAAAACATCATTTTTAGAATTATGAGTAAAATTTTTTATAAGTTTTTTCATTGTTCTCTTTATAAAATATTGTGAAAGTACATTATAGTACCATTAAGTTAACCGCCGGAAGCAGCAACTCCGTTAAATATTAGTTTATTGGGAAATCAAAAATCGGGTTTGATAAAACAAAATTTGAAATTAAAACCAATGAAGGCGCATAAAAAAAGCCACTCAAGATTTGAGTGGCTTTGGTTGCGGGGCCGACGAGACTCGAACTCGCGACCTCCTGCGTGACAGGCAGGCGTTCTAACCAACTGAACTACGACCCCATTTGCAAACATCAATTAAAAAACGTTTCCTAATATACCTCTATTTCTAATACGACGCAAGCAAAAAGTAAAAAAAGTTTAACATTTTTCTAAATATTTTTTGTGCCAAAACTTACTCCAACCGCGTGAGCTGCCATTACAGCCTGATTTCCCGGTTTTACGAGTTTTTGTCTGGCAATTGCATCTTCAATATCAACAGCAACTATTTCATTTCCCTGCAGCGCAACCATTTTTCCAAAATCACGTTTACTGGCAAGCTCAATTGCATAGGTTCCAAATTTAGTTGATAAGATTCTGTCATAAGGTGTCGGACTCCCGCCTCGCTGTAAATGACCTAAAACAGTGTAGCGTGTTTCAAGTCCGGTATTCTCTTCAATTTTTTTGGCAACCATTTCACCAATACCGCCTAACTGAACAGGATCTGTACGTTTAACATCTGTTGCTTTAACAACCATTTCTCCATCTACAGGTTTTGCACCTTCGGAAACACAAACAATACTGAATCTTTTTCCGTTCATATGACGTTTAACAACTTTTTTATAAACTTCATTCCAATCAAAAGGATATTCAGGAAGAAGAATTATATCAGCACCGCCTGCCAAACCGCCATTTAAAGCTATCCAGCCTGCGTAGCGCCCCATAACCTCTACCACTATTACTCTTCCGTGTGATGAAGCAGTTGTGTGAAGTCTGTCAAGAGCCTCAGTAACAACATAAACAGCCGAGTCGTGACCAAAAGTCTGATCAGTTGCTTCAAGATCATTATCAATTGTTTTAGGAACTCCGACAACATTCATTCCCTGATCCATCAGTTTTTTACAGATATTCATTGTTCCGTCGCCGCCAATGGCAATTAAACAATCAAGATCCCAACCTTCATAATTTCTTAAGGCATCTTCGGTTCTATCTTTAATTTTCACTTCGCCGTCAACAATTTCAGGCCAGTGAGCAGGGTCTCCCTTGTTGGAAGATCCGAGAATAGTTCCGCCTTGCGACAAAATTCCGGAAACATTCACGTTATAAAGCTCTTTTGCCTTACCAGTTACCAGTCCCTCAAACCCATCCTGAATACCAAGTACGGTAATTCCATATTCGTGAGCAGGTTTGGTAACACCTCTTATAACCGCGTTTAATCCCGGACAATCTCCGCCACCAGTCAGAATACCAATTCTTTTAACTCGTTCAATATTTGACATAGTTCCTCGGTTTTTATTTTTGAACAGTTAATTATCGTGATCAGTTATATTTTATTAATCGTTTTGAAATGTAACTTAGCCTTATTTTCGAAATACTTCAATCCAAATATTTTTTTCTTGACTGAAGCAAATTTTTCTACATTAAGTGATGCGCCTTTGGGTAATTCGTCCCCTTCTTCATCTCTGTTCTTTTCAAACCAGCTGTTAAAAGCAGCTCTTGCTAAAATTGATGCAGCAGCAACAGCAGTATATCGTTCTGCTTTTGTAACTATTTCGAACTCAACCGACTCACTTCCCCATTTTTTTACAATCTCAAGTTCACTTTTGGAAAATTTATCTACAATAACATTTTTGCACTTAAACTTTTCCAGCAACGGATCTAAAACCTGAAAGTGGAGACTATCCAGCATCTTATTCAAATTATTAAACTTTGCATATACTTCATTATATACTTCAGGTTCAACTATTATTACCTTAAACTTGTTGCCGATAATATCTTTTATTTCTTCAGCCATTAAGTTTATCTGATTATCATTCAAATCTTTACTGTCGCAAACCCCTATTTTTTTCAATTTATCTGAAAGATCTTTATTAAGATAAACTGCCGCAACAGTTAGCGGACCAAAAAAATCACCTTTACCTGTTTCATCACTCCCCAGATATTCATCCGGTTCTGCCAAATCTTTATCTTTTCCAGAATTTACTTTTCCGCCATTCAAAATTGATTCTATCTTAGAATGAATTTCCAAATCTGAATTTCCCTGTAGAACCGTCTTAACACCCTTTTTTCCAAAATAAACCTGTACTTTAATCTTTTCAGAAAACTCTCTGGCAGTAAATTCAAAATTGTATTGTCTTTTTTCTGTAATCCCGCATTCAATTCCTGTATCGGAAAGCTTTTTCTTTATCTGATTAATTAATTCAAAAGCCTGATTCTGTATAGTCATAATTTTCCTTAAACTTTGAAGTTAAAATTAAAGAATTTTACAATTAAATGAGCAGATAACAACCTGACAACAGCGATTTTAATAAAAAGGCAATAATTTATTTGACTTTATTTCATATTTCGGTTATAATTGGAGTCTAAATTTTGTTGGACTTCAACGAAAGTTGGAGGGGTGGCAGAGTGGTTGAATGCGGCGGTCTTGAAAACCGTTGAGGATTCACGTCCTCCGGGGGTTCGAATCCCTCCCCCTCCGCTCTTAAAAAGCTGATTAGATACTAATCGGCTTTTTTTATTTTCTCACAAAATATTTCATACTTTATTCTTTGATTATTACTAATTGACTAAAAACTTGACACTCTGACACGAAGAATGTATTTTTAATCTTAAATAGTGCTTTTATATTTATTATAAAAATTGGAATATTTAGAATGACCAAAGTAGAAAAAGTAAAAACTGCCTTAGATACGGTTCAATTAAAATTAAAAGCTATTGAAAAATGCAAGCAGGACTTAAACATTGCAAATGCTTCTACAAGTGACTCTGAGGTCACTGTAGTAAATAATGAGAAAATTGTTATAATAAGAGATTTTGAAAAGAAAATTTTAGCTCATTATCAGTTACAAGAAAATGGCTCTTTATTTAAGCTGCCTTAGAAACTTCCAAATAGCTGAAAATAACCTGCTTTCTCTTTTTATAATAAACTAGAAAATAACTGTAATTTACAATTATTTGTTTTATTAAATGAGTTTAACCTCAATTTTTTAAAATAAATATCCTTTTACAGTTTTTCACTTCACAATTGTTTCCTAATCAACTCCTTAATATATTGTACTTCAAAATTTCATAACATTATTTCAGGGGAGATTCATGTTCAGGAAAATATTTTTGTTCGTCCTAACACTGGTAATGGTAAATATATCACTTGCCTGTACCAATTTCTTAATCACAAAAGGAGCTTCCAAAGACGGTTCCACAATGGTTACTTATGCCGCAGATTCTTACGGAATGTACGGCGAATTATATCACTGGGCTCCTGCTGTTTATGCAGACGGAACCAAATTAAAGATTTTTGAATGGGATACCGGAAAATATCTTGGAAAGATAGATCAGGCAGCTGGGACTTACAACGTTGTCGGAAATATGAACGAATGGCAGCTTGCCATCAGTGAAACAACTTTTGGCGGAAGAAGAGAACTTCGCAATAAAAAAGGGATTATGGATTACGGGAGTCTGATTTACGTAACTTTACAACGCGCCAAAACTGCCCGTGAAGCTATAAAAATAATGAGCGAACTTGTTGAAAAGTACGGATATTACAGCTCAGGTGAGTCTTTCTCAATTTCAGATCCGAATGAAGTTTGGATAATGGAACTTATAGGAAAGGGTGAAGGAAAAAAAGGTGCTGTTTGGGTTGCTGTGAAAATTCCTGACGGATATGTTTCTGCACACGCAAATCAGGCTCGTATAACAACCTTTGATCAGGATGATCCTGAAAATGTTCTTTATGCAAAAGATGTAATTTCATTTGCCAGAGAAAAAGGATATTTCAACGGCGAAGATAAAGATTTTAATTTCTCTGATGCTTATGCACCGCTCGATTTTGGCGCTGTAAGATTTTGCGATGCAAGAGTGTGGTCATTCTTCAGAAGAATAAATAAAGATATGGATAAATACCTTGCATACGTTGAAGGTAAATCAATGAAAAGAATGCCGTTATATATCAAACCTGATGAAAAATTATCTGTACACGATGTAATGCAGCTTATGCGCGATCATTACGAAGGTACTCCGTTTGATATGACTAAAGGTGTTGCAGCCGGAACATTTAATTCTCCTTACAGAGCAACTCCTCTTGTATGGAAATGTGACGATGAAATGTATTTTCACGAAAGACCGATTTCAACTCCGCAGACGGCATTCTCATTTGTTTCTCAATCACGCAGCGATCTGCCAAGAGAAGTAGGCGGTGTGCTATGGTTTGGATTGGATGATACTTACTTCACTGTTTACAATCCTATTTATACCTGCTCAAAAGAGGTTCCTCATAATTATAAACAAGGTTTAGGTTCTTCTGCCGAGTTTACCTGGGAATCAGCTTTCTGGGTGTTTAACTTTGTTTCAAACTATTCTTATCCAATTTACAGCAGAGTTATTGATGATGTAAGAGCTGAGCAAAACAGACTTGAAGGATTGTTTGTGAGCAGACAAAAAGAAATTGATCAGACAGCAATGGCGCTTTACAAACAAGCTCCGGGCAGAGCCGTAGATTATCTTACGGATTACTCAATTTCTATGGCAACAAAAACTTATCAGAATTGGAAAAAGCTTGGTGAAAATCTTATCTTGAAGTACACAGATACAATTATTAAAGATGAGTTCTTAAAAGTTCAGCGTGTTGGTTATTCAGAAGAAGCAAGAAAAGCCATTGTTGAAAAAGAAGGTGATAAAATAAAAATGCGCGAGCTTCCTGTTGAAAAAGAAACAACTCTTCAGGCATTAAATGGAAAAATCAAAAAAGCACTTGATAAACAAAATTACAAAGAAGCTAAAAAGCTTTTAACCAGAGCAAACAAAACAGCTCCTGAAAACAAAGCAATAAAAGATAAACTTGAAAAAGTAAATTCTGTTCTGAAAAAACTTGAACAAATACATAAAGAAACTTTTAACAACTAAAAAGAGGCGGGTTTCCCCGCCTTTTTTGATGGAGGTAAATTATATGAATATTACTGATATAAAAGGAAGAGTTCAACTCCATAACAGTTCTGAAATGCCTTACTTCGGATTAGGAGTATTTAAATCCGAAGATGGCCAGCAGGTTATTGATGCTGTTAATTATGCACTTGCCGAAGGTTACCGCTTAATTGATACCGCTGCTATTTACGGAAATGAAGCCGGTGTCGGAAAAGCAATTCGCGAATCTTCAATTGCGCGTGAAGAAATTTTTGTTACATCAAAATTGTGGAACGCCGAGCAAGGTTACGAATCTACATTAAAAGCTTGTGATAAGAGTCTGGAAACTATGGGTCTGGATTACCTCGATCTTTACTTAATTCACTGGCCGGTTAAAGGAAAATATAACGATACCTGGAAAGCAATGGTTGAATTGTATAATCAGGGAAAAGTTAAAGCAATTGGTGTGAGTAATTTCCTTCAGTTTCAACTTGAAGATTTATTACACAACTCCGATGTTGTTCCTGTTGTTAACCAAATGGAATTTCATCCTCGTCTTGTACAGCAAGATTTAATCGATTTTTGTAACAATCACAAAATCCGCTATCAGGCCTGGTCACCACTAATGCAGGGAAAAATATTTGAAATTCCAGAACTTGCTGAATTAGGGAAAAAATATAATAAGACTGCGGTTCAAATAGTTTTACGCTGGAATCTTCAAATGGGAGTTACCACTATTCCAAAATCAGTTAAGCAGGAAAGAATAAAATCTAATGCTGACATTTTTGATTTTTCACTTACCGACGAAGAAGTGAAAATGATTTGTGCACTGGATCAGGGAAAAAGAATTGGTCCCGACCCTGCAAATTTCGATTTTTAAAAACAGGCTCAATTGCCTGTTTTTTTATATCCCGGACTCAGGTCCTGGATTTTCTTCACTCATTTAATTTCATTTTGTGCTATGATTGAAAATGTAATAAAAAAACTGCCCGAAAAATTAAAACAACTTGTTGTTTATAAATCTTACAAACCGGGACAAATCATTTTAAAGCAGGATGATTGTTTCCGAAATGTATGCTGGGTAAAAAGCGGAATGTTAAAAGCTTTTCATCTAACAGAAAAGGGACAGGAATTTTTAGTAGCTGTTTTTGGAGAAAAAGAAACCCTCGGCGAAATAGAATATTTTACAGGAAATAAAAATTTTGCTTCTGTTGAAGCATTAACAGATTGCGAACTGATTTTAATTCCTGAAAATGTTTTCAAGGTTTTAATCCATCTTGATGCGGCTTTTAATGAATATGTTACAACAACAATTTGTGACAGACTCTCAATTATTTCAATGAGAACAATTGAAACAAATTATTATTCACTCGATTTTCTTGTTTCAAAATTTTTGCTGAATGAATCAGTCCGACTGGCAGGAAGCAGTTTTGTTGTTTCAAAAAAAGATATTGCAAACTACTTTGCAACAAATATCAGAAGCATAAACAGAATTTTGAAAAGATACGCCGATATAGAAATTATCTCAATCCAAAACAGAACAATTACAATTAACAGTTTTGAAAAACTAAAGGAAATAATGATTAATGAACAAAATTAAAATTATCGGATTCGATGCAGATGACACTTTGTGGGTAAACGAGCCTGTTTATCACAGAGCCGAAGATAAATTAAAAAAAATATTATCAAACTATATTAACGATTGCGACATTGAAAGTGAACAATATAAAACTGAAGTAAAAAATATAAAACTATTCGGATATGGCGTAAAAGGTTTTACTTTGTCAATGATTGAAACAGCAACAAGGCTAACCGAAGGAAGAATTACTTCTACAGAGATTATGAAAATTATCGATCTTGGAAAAGAGATGCTTCAAACACCAATTGAATTGATTGATGATGTTGAATCAGTTTTACAGGAATTGTCAGGCAACTACAAATTGATTGTTGCAACCAAAGGAGATCTTTTGGATCAAAGAAAAAAACTTATGGCTTCCGGATTGGAAAAGTATTTTGATCATATTGAGGTTATGAGTGAAAAAGATCCGAAGAGTTATGAGCGTCTGCTGACAAACCTTAATATCGCACCTGAGCAGTTTATAATGATTGGCAACTCAATGCGTTCAGATGTTTTATCTGTACTCGAAATGGGAAGCAATGCTATTCACGTTCCATACAAAACTACCTGGAAGCGTGAACAGGTTGACTCCGAAGTAATGAACAAATATGATTTTCACAGCGTTAAAAGTATT